>NZ_JAJNOQ010000011.1:0-96231 GCF_021044775.1 Paraeggerthella hominis | reverse complement strand
CCTGCATCGAGTACGTGCGCGCCTACCCCGAGGGCAAGGCCCTCATCACCAGCCTCGAGTGCGCCGCCGCGGGCCTCGAGGGCAAGACCGGCACCATCATCACGGCGTAGTTCCCGCCGTTTGGAGTACTGAGGCCCGCTGAGGGCTTTGGGAATCCGAAACTGTTCTAAGCGGCGGCGCCTGTGTAGCGCGGGCGTCGCCGTTAACTGGGGTACTGTCGGATCATGCGGTTATGCTTCCACTGATTCGTCTATCAATTTCTCGTTCGCACCTGTCTATCCACCTCGATCCTCAAAAAGGAGGGGTTTGTATGACCGAGAAAGAAAAGGAAAAAAGCAGAAAGAAGCGTTCCATCTCTTCGTTCACCATCCTGTTGATCATCCTGATCGCACTGGCGCTGATTACGGTTGTCATGTCGTTCATGGGTGTGGAAGGTGTAACGGGAGCTACCGTTGCCAATGTGGCGACGGCACCCGTCAAAGGCTTCACCGATGCGCTCCCCGTTTGCTTGTTCGTGCTGATCCTGGGCGGTTTCCTGGGCATCGTCACGGAAACGGGCGCCTTGGACGCCGGCATTGCCGCGCTGGTGAGAAAGCTCAAGGGTAACGAGCTCATACTCATTCCCATCTTGATGTTCATCTTCTCGATTGGCGGCACGACGTACGGCATGTGCGAGGAAACGGTGCCGTTCTACCTGCTGCTGGCTGCCACGATGGTAGCCGCTGGCTTCGACAGCGTGGTCGGCGCGGCGGTCGTTTTGCTGGGCGCCGGTTGCGGCGTGCTCGGCTCGACGGTCAACCCGTTCGCGGTCGGCGCAGCCGTTGACTCGCTGTCGTCTACGGGGCTTGCCATCAACCAGGGCACCATCATCATGCTCGGCGTCATCTTGTGGCTGGTCACCTTGGCCATATCCATCGTGTTCGTGATGCGTTACGCGAAGAAGGTCAAGGCCGACAAGGGCTCCACGATTCTTTCGCTGCAAGAGCAGGAAGTCATGAAGGCCGAGTTCGGCGAAGCTCAGCAGGAAACGCAGGATGCCGAGGCGAATCCATCCGAGAAGCTTATGACGGGGCGTCAGAAAGCCACGCTTGTCGTGTTCGCGCTGACGTTTGTAATCATGATCGTCGGGTTCATCCCCTGGGGCGATTTCGGCGTCGAGATATTCGATGCTGGTTCCGCTACAGAAGAGGTGACGACGCAGGTTACCGGCGACGACATCTCTGCTAAGTGGGTCGACAAGAAGGTTGGCGGCGAGATCGCGTTCGACGGCAACGTCGAGGGCACGGTTACCACTGAAGAGCAGATCTCGGACGGCTGGTCCGCATTCCTGACGGGCCTTCCGCTGGGGCAGTGGTACTTCGACGAGGCTTCCACGTGGTTCCTCATCATGGCTATCATCATCGGCATCGTCGGTGGCGTGTCCGAGAGCCGTTTCGTGAAAGCGTTCATCAACGGTACGGCCGATATGATGAGCGTCGTGCTGATCATCGCCATGGCTCGTTCTATTACGGTGCTTATGGGCGAGACCGGCCTGGACATGTGGATTCTCGAGAATGCGGCAGCTGCACTGAACGGCTTGTCGGCGATCATCTTCGCTCCGCTGTCGTTCCTGCTCTACATCGTGCTGTCGTTCCTGATTCCGTCCTCGTCCGGCATGGCTACGGTATCCATGCCCATCATGGGTCCGTTGGCTAACTCGCTGGGCTTCTCGACCGACGTTATGATCATGATCTTCAGCGCCGGCAACGGCCTGGTGAACCTGTTCACCCCGACCAGCGGCGCTATCATGGGCGGCTTGGCGCTTGCGAAGATCGAGTACTCGACGTGGCTCAAGTTCGGCGGCAAACTGTTCGTCGTGCTTGGCGTTGCCTGCGTGGTCATCCTCACCGTTGCGATGATGTTGATTCCAGGCGCTGCTTGATCCTGATTCCGGTTTTTCGGCAATAGGCGCAAAGCAGGCGAAAAAGACGGCCTCCGCTTCGGCGGGGGCCGTCTTCGCTTGGTTGGAATGCTGCGAGAGGGGGAGGGGTCCTTACAGGGCCTTCTTCATCCAGATATGCTCGACGTGTTCGTCAAGTTCGACGGGCCCGTATTGCCGGTATCCCGAACGCTCGTAAAACGGCGTGACGCGGCACTGTGCGTGCAGGTGCATTTCCGTGGCTCCCGCCGCTTGGGCCAGTCGCTCGGATTCCGCTAAAAGGGCGGCTCCCAGCCCGCCTTTGCGCGCTTCGGGCAAGACGGCCAGGCGACCGAAGATCCAGCGGCCGGGTTCTTCGGGGCGCTCGAAATCGGGGAAGGTGCGCGCGCATCCAGCCAGTTTTTCGTCCACGTACAACGTGACATGGATGGTGCGGGGATCCTGATCGATGTCGTCGAACTCGTCCTGGAAGCCCTGCTCTTCCATGAACACGCGCGTGCGCACGATGCGCGCGTCGTCGAAGTTTCCTTGCTGGAACATCATGGCCATGCGGTTTCGTCCTCTCTCGCAACCGGGGGTGCCCGGGAATCTACAATGAGCGAACAATAGCATAAAAGCGCCCAACCGCAGAAGCTTTTTGCGAGGTCGTGTGTACGTTTTCTGCATAACGTCCTTTTTTGGGGCGTTCGTTCGCTCGACGCGTGCCCGCGCGCCGGAAAAAGGTGGTAGACTTGTCCAACATGTATTTACACGAGTCCCACAAAGAAAGATGCATACCATGCAAATTCGCGAACAACTTGAACAGCTGATCGACGCAGCCGTTGCGGCCGCGTGCGAGGACGGATCGCTCGAGCTCGAGGAGGCTCCCGCGGCGGCGCTGGAGCGCCCGCGCGACGAGAGCAACGGTGACTGGGCCTCCACCGTAGCCATGCGTTCCGCCAAGCAGGCTAAGAAGAACCCCCGCGAGATCGCTCAGATCATTGTCGACCATCTTCCGGAGAACGGCATTATCGCCTCCGCCGAGATCGCCGGCCCCGGCTTCATCAACTTCCGCCTGTCCTCCACCGTGCTTCAGGGCGTTGTTTCCCAGGTGCGCGAGGAGAAGGAAGGCTTCGGTCACGGGTTCATCCCCGAGGGTCAGCGCTACATTAACCTCGAGTACATCTCCGCCAACCCCACGGGTCCCATGCACGTGGGACATGGCCGTTGGGCTGCTTTGGGCGATGCCACGGCGCGCGTGATGCGCCATGCCGGCTACGATGTGTACGAGGAGTTCTACATCAACGACGCCGGCACGCAGATGGACAACTTCGGCGAATCCGTGGCCGTGCGCTATCAGCAGATCCTCGGTCGCGACGTCGAAATGCCTGAGGCTTGCTATGCCGGTTCCTACGTGAACGACATCGCGCAGGTCATCATCGACGAGGACGGCGACGTCTGGCTTGACGCCGATCCGCAGGAGCGCATGGAGAACTTCCGCGAGCGCGCTTACCAGATGATGCTCGCCGAGCAGCATCGCGTGACCGGTCGTTTCGGCACCACGTTCGATTGCTGGTTCTCGGAGCGCTCCCTGTACGTGAAGGACGAGTCGGGCGAAAGCGCCGTGGACCGCAGCCTGAAGGCCATGAGCGAGAAGGGCTACATCTACGAGCAGGACGGGGCCACGTGGTTCAAGTCGAGCGCGTTCGACGACGAGAAGGACCGCGTGCTGATCAAGGCGAACGGCGAGTACACGTACTTCATGAGCGACGTTGCCTACCACTACAACAAGCTTGAGCGCGGTTTCGACCACCTGATCAACATCTGGGGCGCCGACCATCATGGCTACATCGCCCGTTGCGAGGCCATGCTTGCGGCGTGGGGCCGTCCCGGCGCGCTCGAGATCATGCTTGGCCAGCTGGTGAACCTGTTCCGCGACGGCGAAGCCGTTCGTATGTCCAAGCGTACCGGCGAGATGATCACGTTCGAGGAGCTCATCGACGAGGTGGGCGTGGATGCGACGCGTTACCTGATGCTGTCGCGCTCTTCCGATCAGCCCATCGACTTCGACATCGAGGTGGCGAAGAAGAAGGACGCTTCCAACCCGGTGTACTACGTGCAGTACGCTCATGCGCGTATATGCTCCATCCTGCGCAAGGCCGCCGACGCCGCCGACGCGGCTGCCGCCGAGGCCGGCGAGCTTTCCATGGACGAGCTGGCGGCTAAGGTCGTGCCTGCGGGCGTGGACCTGTCCCCGTTGACGCACGAGTCCGAGTTGGCCCTTATGCGCAAGATGGACGATTTCGCCGACCTGGTGTCGCAGGCTGCGCGCGATCGCGCTGCGTTCCGCCTGACGCATTACGCTCAGGATCTGGCGGCGTTGTTCCATTCGTTCTACACCAATTGCCATATCATCGGCGAGGACGAGGCCGTTCAGAACGCGCGTCTGGCGCTTGCCGATGCGACTCGCATTGTTTTGGCGACCACGCTGGGTCTGCTGGGCGTGAGCGCTCCGGCCAAGATGTAACGCTTCCTGCTCATACGGCACACGGAAAGGCCCGCAAGCTCGTCGCAGAGCTTGCGGGCCTTTTTATGCAGGGGAGCGTTGCGGTGCGGAGCGAGGCTGCGAAAACCGTGCTTCGCGCGTTACACGTTGTCTTCGAGGTCGATCTGCATAAGGTACACGTTCTCGCGCAGGCGCTTCGCGGTGGCGCGGCACAGGTCGTCTTCCTCGTAGCGCGTTTGTATTTGCTCCAGCTCCAGGTGCAGTCCAAGTCGCTTGATGTCGACCGCGGCATCCGCCGTGCTGGTTATGGCCGTGATGGAGGGGGCTTTCGAGCGCAATGCGCTCAACGTGCGCTGGTACTCCAGGAGCAGAGACGATAGGTCCTCGGCGTTTTCCTCCGATACGCCGGGAGCCATTTCCCCTTGCAGCTTCTCGATGACGAATTCGCACGATCGTATCTGCAGATCGCGGATGGCCTGCGCGGTTTCGGTTAGATTCGCTCCGGGCATGCCCTGCACGAACCGATACCATCCGGACCTCAGCGCTGTGCGCATGCGCAGGGCGGCCCTTTGCGGCGACCAACGATCGGCGTGGTGGCGCAGAAGGTTCTCTATATGCGAGAGCCGGCTTAAGTACTGGTAGCCTACCAAAGGATACGTTTCCTCATGCTCGATGAGCTCGAAGACGAATTCCTGTTCCCAGCGCAGCGTTTTCAGGCGCAGCTCGAGGTTCGGCTCGTCGTCGATGTTGTGCTGCTCTTTGATGCGCGCAATGCGGTCGTTGTAAGAATGGATGACCATTTGCGTGGCAGCGCGGTTCTCGGGTGTTTGGCGAGCCGACAACTCCTCGATGACGTTGCGCAGGATCTCGAGGCTCACCTGCGTTTCGTCGCAGCGCTGATCTTCTTCGGTGGTCGGCTTGCGCGGAGCTAGCAGGGGAACCACGAACGTAGCCAGCAGAAGCGTGACCACGATGACGCCGCATGCCAGGAACATGATGAGCTGTTGCTGCGGGATGGCGCGCGGCAGCGTGAGGATGACGGCGAGCGTGATGGTTCCTTTTGGACCTGCCAGCGTCATGATGGCCGCCGATAGCATATCGGTTTTCGATAGCCTGCGCTGCTTCGCCGCACCGTCTTCCTTGTTTTTGCCTTTGCGGCTTCGCGAGCGCTCCATGACGAGGATCCATACGAAGCGCACTGCGATGAGTATGAGCGTGATCCCTAGGACATAGGATATGAGCAAGCCGTTGTCGATGTACACGTTAGCCCAGGTCTGCTGCATGGCGCGGGGAAGCTGCGTGCCCAAGAGAACGAACACGATCCCGTTAAGGGTGAAGGACAGCACCTGCCAGACGCTGGCCGAAACGATGTTCATGCGCGATATCGAAGGCCCCAGCGTGCGGGGCGATATGACGTTCACCAGTCCTGCTGCGACCACTGCCAAAATGCCGCTCGCGCCCACCTGGTTGGCTACCAGGTACACGATGAAGGGCGTGAACACCTCGAACAGCACGTGGAACGTGGTGTTCTCCAGACCCCAGGAGCGCACCTTGCGCACGATGAAGTTGCCCAGGTAGCCCAGCGCGATGCCGATGAAAATGCCTCCCAAAAAAGAGAACAGGAACTCGACGGTTGCGTTGACCAGAGAGAACGTGCCGGTAACGGCTGCGGCCAGCGCGAACTGGAAGGCAACGATGCCCGATGCGTCGTTGATGAGCGATTCCCCTTCCAGAATGCTCTTGGCGCGGGGCGAGATGTCGGTTTCCTTGGAAAGCGAGGCGACGGCAACGGCGTCGGTGGGGCCCAGGGCGGCGCCCAGGGCGAAAGCGGCGGCTAAGCTGATGGAAGGTACGACCCAGTTGACCGCAAAACCGACCACCAGAGCCGTGACCACCACCAGTCCGATGGCGAGCGAGACGACGGGCCTTTTGTTGCGCCAGAGCGCCGCTTTGTCGACGCTTTTCGCTTCGTCGTAGAGCAGCGGGGCGATGAACAGAACTAGGAACAAGTCGGCTTCGTCGAACAGGATGTCGATCTGACCGCCTGCGACCACGGCGATGATCAGGCCTAGTCCAATTTGGATAAGAGGGGAGGATACCTTGGGGACAAGCTGGTCTATGATGGAGGATACGAGGACGGCTGCCAACATGAGTAGAGCGAACATGAGGGCTTCCACGTGGCGATCTCCTTGCGTTGTAGCGAACGGGTCGCCTTATTGTATCGGGATAAGGTCACCCTTATAGGCGCAACGGCGATGTTTCACGCGATTTCAACGGAAAGCTGGGAAGTCGGGTTTTGCGTCCTTCGCGCGCGCCCTAACGTGCGGCGGCGTCGGTGGCCAAGATGCTTGCCTTCACGTAGAGGGTGTAGGCGATGGCCGATGTTGTTGAAAGCACGAGGTCCCGTTCGAAGTCTCCCTTGTTCGCGCCGCTTGTAAGGCCTGCCGGGCTGGTGGGTTCGGCGGAGAACAGGGCTTCGAGCGCCGCTTCGAACGCGTCGCAATAGTAATCGTAGGCCACATTCGTGTCGAAGCTTGCGATCTGCATGCGAATGAGGCGGTCGATTTCGGCGATCGAGAACGTTTGCTTGAGCGTGCATATAACGATGAGGTACGCAACATGGGAGCGCGTGTACTTCTTGCCTGAAGCCGACGAGAGGACCCCCTGCTTCACGTAGTTGTTCACCATGGAGCGCGTGATGATCTTCTCGTGTTCCTGGTAGAGCGGGGCGAGCGTTTCCTCGAGGTATCCGATGAGCTGGTCCATGTACAGGTCGATGCGGGGTATCTCCTGGTATCGCGGCAAGCGCAGGTTGACGAGTTTTTGCGCGTAGGGCGACATGCTGATGGATGAAGGGTTCATGGATTCCTTTCCACGGTATTCGTACGAATGAGAATAACAATCCGTACGAGGTCAGTCAATCTTCGTTGTTGCTTGACACGGTGCTATGCTCCTTATAATCTAGTAATGAAAACCATATCATAAAGCTATTGAAACTTTGAAAGAAGGATAGTATGAATGCAAGCCGTATAGCGCTCGTGGTGGATTCCTGCACCGACGTTCCTCCCGAGGATATCGACCGGTACGGCATGTACGTGGTCCCTTTGCAGGTGAACTACGAACACGAATCGTTTTTGGACAAGGTGACCATCACTCCTCAAGAGGTGTACGATCGCTTCTCTCAGGAAATTCCCACAACGTCTACGCCTACTCCCGCCGTTGCGCGAAACGTGCTCGAGCGCGTGGTGGCCGACGGGTACGATCGCGCGGTTATCGTGACCATTTCGAGCGGGCTTTCCGCTACGTACGAGTTGATGCGCTCGCTTTCGACGGGAATGCCGGAGCTTGATTGCTGCTTGGTCGACACGAAGAACATCGGGATGGGCGCGGGCCTGGTTGCTCTTGCAATTGCGCGAAGGCTGGCCGAGGGCGCGTCGTTCGAGGACATCAAGCGCGAAGGCGACCAGATAGCGAAGAATACGAGGGTGTACTTCTGCGTCGACACGCTCGAGTACCTGCGCAAGGGCGGTCGCATCGGCGAGGTGACCTACCGCGTGGGCAGCTTGCTCGACATGCGTCCCGTGATCAGCTGCAACGAAGCGGGCGTGTACTATACCGTTACGAAGGCCAAGGGGCGTCGGCAGTCGCTCAAGAAGGCCATGCAGTGCGTCGAGGAATTCGCTGCGAAGTTCCCTCGCAGCACGGTTGCCGTGGTGAACGGGGATGCGGCGGAAGAGGCGGTCGAGGTGAAGGCCGAGCTTGCATCGCGGATGAGCGGCGTGCAGTTGTGGTACGAGGGGCAGATCAGCCCGGTTCTCGTGGTGCATACCGGTCCTGGCCTGATCGGCATAGGCGTGCAGGGGGAGTGCTAGGGGCGGGGTTGCTTCGTTCCGCGTCGCGCGTTGCGTCCAGCCTGCGCCTCGCGTCGCGCGTTGCGTCCAGCCTGGCGCCTCGCGCCGCGCGTCCCGTCCGCCCGGTGTCTCTCCCTATCGCGCCCGTTTTGCGCACGCGTTTCGCCCGTCGTGTCAAAACGATCGAGTTTTGCTGGTCCTCAAACCAGGATAATTCGAAGTGCCGTTCGTCTGACCTGGGAAAATAAAAATCACGTGCGGAGCGAGCCCTCTTGGAAGGGCGAAAACCGCCGCAAAACTCGTCCGTTTTGACAGCGGCTTCCTGTTCCGCAGCGCTTACGTTGCGGAACCTGCTTTGGGTTCGGTAATCGGAAGCATGAGTTTCACGGTGAACCCGTGTGCAGGCTCGCTTTCCAGGGAAAGCGAGCCGCCGTGCGCTCGGACGATACGATCTGCCAGTGCAAGCCCTAAGCCGTGCTCTTCTCCGTACGATCCCGCCGCGCTTCGCGCCGTGCGCGAGCGTGCCAGGCGCGCTTCGAGGGCCGCCAGCTCGTCGCGCGTCACGCCCGCGCCGTCGTCGGCAATGCGGATGACGGCGCAGTTCGCTTCCCTGTTCAAAAGCGCGAGCGATACGCGTATGCGGCAGCCCGCTTCGTTGTGCAGCCGTGCGTTGGCCAGGGCGTTTTCCACCACGCGCGTCAGCAAGCGCTCGTCGCCGAGAACCGTCGCGTCGGCTGCGCGCTCATCGACGTGCAGGTCTACCGGGTGCGCGTCGTCGAGCTGGGCGTTCATGTGCGCGGCGATGACGGTGCGCAGAAGCTTCGAAAGGCGCACGTGCTCCAGGTTGAGCGGTTGGGCGGCGTAGTCCAAAAGCGATGCGGTGTTGAGGTCGGTGACCAGGTCCTTGATCCTCAGACCCTGCGCGCGTATGATGCGTGCCCTCGCGCGCGCATCGTCCGGCGCTTCCTCGTCCTGCGCGATGCCGTCGGCATATCCCAGGATCATCGAAAGCGGCGTGCGGATGTCGTGCGACACGCCGCGTATCCAGTTCGCCCGCGCGGCGTCTTTTTGCTCGATGAGCGCCGACGTCTCGGTGATCTGCCGTCCGATTCCCTGTAGGTCGCCCTTGAGGTCCACCTGGGCCGATTTCCCTTCTGACAGCTTGTCGAGCGCGTCTGCTATGGGGCCGACGGCGTTTTGGGTTCGCCGGCGGGACAGGGCGTACAGCAAGAACAGGATGCCGACGTCCACTGCGAATATGGTCAGGATGTACAGCGGAAGATTGCGCATCGTCGAAGCGGGGTAGGTGAGCGACATCGTCCAGAACTCGCCCTTCGGCAGGCCTACGATCAACAGGCCGTCGCTTCGATCCCAGAAGAACGCGGGGTAGTCGGCGATGGCCGCGTAGTGCGATGCTATCGCGATGTCGTTCAGGGAGTACGAGCGGGGAACGTCCGCGGGCAGGTTCTGGGACCAGATCGTCGTGCCGCTCTCGTCGACGAGCAGGCCCCAAGCGCCTTTGCTCGCCAACTGCAGTGACGCCTCTTCTTCAAGCGAGAACGTGCCATCGTCCGTGCGCGCAAGCTGCTCGTCCACCGTGCGCACGAGCGATGCCGGCGATCCGGTGTTGAAGTTGGCGTTCGATTCTTGAAAGGCGATGACGATGTACAGCGCCAGGTCGACCACGATGACGAGCAGCGCGCAGGCTACGAAGAGAAGCAGCTGCTTTGTGAAGAATCGCGCGAACCCCTCGGGGCGCGGGCGGCGGCGGTCGTGTTTCGAGGCAGCCATGCTCAGCGCTTCACCAGCTTGTACCCAAGGCCGCGCACCGTCACCAGCGAAGCGGGCGCGGACGGGTCCGCTTCGATCTTCTCGCGCAGTCGGCGAATGTGGGCCATGAGCGAGTTGTCGTAGCCGAAGGACGTTCCCCAGCATGCTTCGCAGAGCGCGTCGATGGTGATGATGCGGCCGGCGTTGCGCGCAAGCACGCTCAGGATCTCGTGCTCTTTGGCGGTGAGCTGGACGGTCGTTCCGTCGGCTCGCTCGACTTCGGCCGTCGTGAGGTTCACGCGACTTGCCGCAAGCTCGAGCACCGGGCTTTCCGCGGCGTAACATCGACGCAGCAGGGCTGCGATGCGCAGGACCAGCTCCTGGGGAAGAAACGGCTTTGTGACGTAGTCGTCGGCCCCCAGCGACAGGCCGTTCACGCGGTCGAAGGGCTCGTCTTTGGCCGAAAGGAACAGCGCGGGCGTGGATGCGTGGGTGGGGCGCTCCCGAATGCGCGCGAGCAGGTCGAACCCGTTCATGCCCGGCATCATGATGTCGAGGACGAACAGCTGGCAGGCGGTGTCGGGCGACGTTGCGCGCGCGTCGATGATGCGCAGCGCCTCGCTTGCGCAATGAGCCGTTTCCACGGCGCGGAATCCCGCCCTGTGCAAGATGGCGGCAACCATGCTGGCCAATTCCTGCTCGTCGTCGACAAGCAGGATCCGCTTGTCGTGCAGGGCGTCTCCTGCGATTCCGAATTCGTGGGCAAAGCTCACGGCGGCTCCTTCCTCTTCTTGCCCAGTATCCCATAAACCCTTCGAGACGGGATGGTTTCCTTCGCTCTTGTAAGGCAGTCGCAAGGCAATGCAAGGAACCTGCAAGGAGCGGGAAGGGAGGGCGTAAGGCGGGGCGGGTATCGTGGTTTTCGCTCATGAACGCATTGAAAATCGAAGGAGTGGAAAGCCATGCCAGCAGAACACGCTGCATTTCAACCGACGCCTCTTGTGGTCGAGGTCCGCAACGCGAGCAAACGTTACGGCGGTCAGAAAGGAAAACGTTCGGACGCCAATGTCACGCAGGCGCTCGACCGCGTTAGCTTCGCCGTGTCGCGCGGAGAGTTCGTGGGCATCATGGGGCCGAGCGGTTCGGGCAAGTCCACGCTGTTGAACTGCGTGGCCACCATCGATGCCCCTACCAGCGGTCACATCGTGGTGAACGGGCGCGACGTGGGATCGCTGCACGGCGGGGAGCTCGCTCGGTTTCGCCGCAACGACCTGGGTTTCATCTTCCAGGATTCCAACTTGCTGGATACGCTGACCGCGTTCGAGAACATCGCTTTGGCTTTGACGATCCAAAAGGCGCCTGCGCGGCAGATCGAGGCCCGCGTGCGGCAGGCGGCTGCCGTGCTCGGCGTTGACGACGTGCTTGCCAAGTATCCCTACCAGCTGTCCGGCGGCCAGAAGCAGCGCGTGGCGGCGGCGCGCGCCACCGTGGGCGACCCCAGCTTGATTCTGGCCGACGAGCCTACGGGGTCGCTCGATTCGAAGTCGGCTCGGCAGCTTCTGGAGTCGCTTGAGCGCTTGAACCGATCAGGGTCGACCATTCTGATGGTTACGCACGACTCCCTTTCGGCAAGCTACTGCTCGCGCATCGTGCTCATCAAGGACGGATCGTTGTTCGGCGAGCTGCATCGGAAGGGATCCACGCGCGCCGCGTTTTACCGCAGCATCGTGGACGTCGTCGCCTCCATGGGCGGCGATGGGCAGCATTTCGATTCCGCAGACGAGGAGGCTTCCCATGTTGGTTAAGCTTGCCCTGGGAAACGTGCGCAAGTCGGTTCGCGATTTCGGGGTGTACTTCCTTACCGTGCTGCTGGGCGTGGCCGTGTTTTACGCGTTCAACTCGATGTCGGCCCAGCGCGGGGTGCTGGCGTTCTCGGAATCCGGGGATGCGATGTTCGAACTTCTGGGCATGGTTATTTCAGGGGCGTCGGTGCTGGTCGCGTTCGTTCTGGTGTTTCTGGTGGTGTACGCGAACCGGTTTCTCATCAAGCGTCGCAAACGGGAATTCGGCTTGTACCTGGCGCTGGGCATGAGCACGTCGGACGTGGTGAGGATCGTGCTTTTGGAGTCGTTTGCCGCGGGCGCGGCGTCCCTTGCGGCCGGCCTTGCCCTGGGCGTGGCGATCTCGCAGCTTTTGTTACAGCTCACGTCGCTTATGTTCCAAGCCGATGTGGCCGGCTCCGCAGGGTTTTCCTTCGTGTTCTCCGTCGACGCCTTCATTCAGGCTATTGCGGTGTTCGGGGCTGTTTTCGTTCTTGCGGCGCTGCTGAACGCGCGCTCGGTGTCGCGTACGCGGCTTGTCGACCTTATGAAGGCGGAAAGCGTGCACGAGGAGATGAAGCTGCGCAGCCTGCCGCTGTCGCTTGCGCTGTTCACGGTGTCGCTCGTCATTATCGGGATATCGTACAAGCTGTTGATCGAAAACGGTCTGCTGGAGCCGTCCCCTGAATTCGCGGCGGCCGCGGTCCTGGTGTGCGTGGGCACCGTGCTGTTCTTCTACGCGTTGGCAGGATTCCTGCTGAAGCTCGTGCAGATGATCCGCCCGCTGTACTTGCGGGGGCTCAACATGTTCGCGCTGCGCCAGCTGGGAGCCAAGGTCAACACGACGTTCGCTTCGCTTTCCGTCGTGTGCCTGGTGCTGTTCTTGGCTATCACCAGCGTGTGCGGCGGCGTGGGCATACGCAACGCCGTGGAGGACGGCCTGGCGAAGGGCACGGCGTACAGTGCCAGCGCCGTGAGCGTCTTCGGTTCGTATCGCGCCGATACCGGCTACGTGGCCGATGCGGCGATCGAGCCGTACGCGCAATACGCGGCAGCGAAGGGCTTCGATATGGCGGCGGGCCTGCGCGACAGCGCGAAGGAGCTGGGCGCGGGGGACTTGGATGCTCTTGTGCAGGGGACGGCACAGGTCGACCAATGCGTGGACCCGTCCGATGCGACCACCGTGGCCGACGTGGAGCGGGCGAGCGGCCTGTCGCTCAAGGATACAGCTGGCGCGTCGATCAATGCCCAGTACGGGACGTTTCCTGTATACGTGAGCAAGCTTTCTCAGGTAAACGAGGCTCTAACGCTGGCCGGAAAGGCGCCGCTGCAACTGGGGCCGGGGGAGTGCGCCCTCGTGAGCGATTCCAGCATCACGGCCGAGTTCTACCGGGGCGTCGTCGAGCGCGGAACGGACGTTCCCGTGGGCGACCGACTGCTTCGTGCGGCGGTGTTTTCGGGGGAATCCCTCATGACCACTTCGTTTCCCATGAACACGGGGACCGTCGTCGTGAACGACGATGAGGTTCCGGCGCAGGCCGTGATCGTTCAAACGCTGCTGAACATGCAGTGCGCAACCGACGAGGACGAGCAGGGTCTCAAAGCCTTGCTGGCCGCCGTGTCGCAGACGGACAACGCCGATACGTGGCCTTTGTCGCTGTCGCTCACACGGTCCGAGGTTGTCGACCAAAGCGTCAGCCTGTCCGCCGTGGTGGCCTTCCTTGCCATCTACTTGGGATTCGTGCTCGTTGTCGCGTGCGCCGCCATTCTGGCCATCCAGCAGCTTTCCGAGGCCTCCGACAACGCGCGCCGCTACGGTTTGTGCATCAAGCTGGGAGCTTCTTCGAAGATGGTCGACGGGGCGCTGCTCGCGCAGGTGCTCGTGTACTTCTTGTTCCCGCTGCTGCTGGCGGTGGCTCATTCGGCGTGCGCGCTCGTCGTGGTGTCGGACGTGGTGGCGGTGTTCGGGCATTTGGATATCGGCGCGATGGCGCTTACGTGCGCCGGTGCGTTCTTGGTCGTCTACGGCGCGTACTTCGTTGTGACGTATCTGGGCGCGCGTCGTTTGATCCGGGAATAGCGGAAGCGCCGTGCGCGGAATTCTTTCTGCGCACGGCGCTGGTTTGCGTCCTTTGCGAAGGCGGGGAAGAGGGCATGAAAAAAGCCCCTGATCGGGGCTTATCATTCAAATGGTGGACCGTGTAGGATTCGAACCTACGACCTTGGGATTAAGAGTCCCCTGCTCTACCAACTAAGCTAACGGTCCTTATTGCGTCTCGCCTTTCTTGCGAAGCGGTTTGCTATTTTAGAGCATTCCGATCGACCGTGCAAGACCTTTTTTTCAAAAACTTGCGCTGGGGTGGATGATGGGACTCGAACCCACGACCTCCAGAGCCACAATCTGGCGTTCTAGCCGACTGAACTACACCCACCAAGGCGCAAGGAGGAAGTATACGGATTTCTTTCCATGAATGCAAGAGGAATATGGACAAATTGTATCTGGATATTCGTAATTTACTTCTGATGTGCGGTTTTAGAGTACTATGAGCGCAACATCGAACGCCAAGACGGCATGCATACGCGAATGAGCCGTTGCTGCACGGCGTTGCGGAAGGGGCATTGAGCCCGTTCCTTACCATCAAGGAGTACTTATGGATATAAAGCCATCGTCTGAAAAACGATTCGCATTGCTCATCGATGCCGACAACGTATCGGCGAAGTATATCAAGCCCATCACCGACGAACTGTCCAAATACGGCACCGTCACCTACAAGCGCATCTACGGCGATTGGACGCTCACCCTTCATTCGAAATGGAAGGACGCGCTTCTGGAAAACTCGATCACGCCCATTCAGCAGTTCGGGTACACGCAAGGGAAGAACGCCACGGACTCGGCCATGATCATCGACGCGATGGACATCCTGTACACGCGCTCGGTGGAGGGGTTCTGCATCGTGTCGAGCGACAGCGACTTCACGCGCCTGGCCAGCCGCATCCGCGAGAGCGGGCTGACGGTGATCGGCATGGGGGAGAAGAAGACCCCCACGGCTTTTCGCAAGGCATGCGACATCTTCACCACGCTCGAGCTTTTGCTGGGGGATTCGAACGGCAAGGGCGGCAAGGGCAAAGGCCATCGCGACCAGGGCAATTCTCAAGGCGGGCAGAATACGGGCCCCTCGATCGAGGAGATCGAGCAGGCCGTGGTCAACATCATCACCGACAACCAGAACAACGGGAAGTCGACCGGTGTGGGCGAGGTGGGAAGCCGTCTGCTCAAGCGCTACCCCGACTTCGACGTGCGCAGTTACGGCACCAACCAGCTGACGAAGCTCCTCGGCGAGTTCGGCAGCGTTCAGATCATCAAAGACGGCAGCTCGGTTGCCATCGAGCTGACGGAGGCCAAGGAGGCTTCGAAGCCTGCGGAGAAGGAGGGGACGAGCGAGCCGGCTCGCAAGCCTTCCCGATCGGCGGGCAAGCCCGCGCATAAGCCCGCCCCGGCCGATCGCGAGAAGGAATCCGAAACCGCCTTGGCCTCCGAAGCCGCGGGCAAGCCGGAAGCCGAAACCGCGAGCGAACCTGCCGCCAAGCCCGCTCGACGCTCCCTGCGCCGTCGCAGGGGTGCCGAAGGCGCCCAGCCCAAGGAGGCCTCGGACCAGCCTTCCTCGAGCGACGAGGCCCCTGTTTCCGCGGATGAGGCGATGCCTGCTCCGGAGAGCGCTCCCGCAGCCGAGAGCGCGCCTGAAGCGGCCGCTGCGGCCGACGCCGAAACCTCGGATGCTTCTGCGGACCGGCCCGAGCAGGGCGTGCGCAAGCCCGTGCGCCGCGGAAGGCGCGGGGGTGCCAAGCGCTCGCGACCGGCCGGCGACGACGCGACCGAGAAGCGGCCTTCGCAGCAGGCCGCAAACGAGGACGCCGCGTCGCAGCAGCCCGCTGCGACGGCGGATGCCGATCGGGTTGCTGCGAGTGCTTCCGCGTCGCGCCCCGCGTCCAATCCCGATCGGTTCGTTCGCCAGCTTGTCCGCGACGCCGGCGTCGAGGGGGTGGCGGTGTCCGAGCTGTCCAAGCGCGTCCGCGCCAAGTACCGCGATTTCAAGGTGCGGGATTTGGGATATTCGCAGTTCCGGTCCTACGTCGCCGATCTGGGCGACATCGAGATCGAGAAGAACGGCAAGGACTTCTTCGCGCGTCTGGCCGAGTAGGCGCGCGAGATCGGGGCGGCTTCCCCGGGCGTCCTTCTTGAATCCGGCTGGAAGCAGAAGGCCCCGCCTCCCAATTGAACGGGGAGGCGGGGCCTTCGTGGTTGCGCGGTGCAGTCGAAACGGGCGCTAGGCCATTTCGTTTTCGCTGAACTCATCGGCGCCGAAGGTGATCTCCTTGCCCTGCTTGCGCCACTGACGGTACTCGGCGGTGGCGGTGAACAGCACGTCGGAGGAGGAGTTGAGCGCGGTCTCGCAGGAGTCCTGCACCACGCCGATGATGAAGCCGATGCCCACGACCTGCATGGCAATGTCGTTGCTGATGCCGAACAGCGAGCATGCCAGCGGGATGAGCAGCAGCGATCCGCCGGCAACGCCCGAGGCGCCGCATGCGGAAACGGCGGACAGCACGCTCAGGATAACGGCGGTGGGCAGGTCGATGGAGATGCCCATGGTGTGGGCCGCCATCATGGCCATGACCGAGATGGTCACGGCAGCACCAGCCATGTTGATGGTGGCGCCCAGGGGAATGGACACCGAGTAGTTGTCCTTGTCCAGGCCGAGCTTGCGGCACAGCTCCATGTTGACCGGGATGTTCGCGGCCGAGCTGCGGGTGAAGAACGCCGTGAGGCCGCTGTCCTTCAGGCAGCGGAACACCAGCGGGTAGGGGTTCTGGCGGATGCCCCAGAACGCCATGAGGGGGTTCGTGACCAAGGCGATGAACAGCATGCAGCCCACCAGGACAAGCAGCAGCTGGCCGTACTCGGTGAAGATCTCCAGGCCGTTCGCGCTCACGGAGGTGTACACCAGGCCCAGGATGCCGAAGGGCGCAAGCGAGATGATCCAGCGCACAACCTGCGACACGGCGTCGGATATGCTGGTGAACACGTCTTTGGTGCCCTGGGTTGCCGCACGCAGCGCGATGCCCAGCAGCACGGCCCAGGTGAGGATGCCGATGTAGTTCGCGTTGATGAGCGCGTCAACCGGGTTGGACACGATGTTCGTGACAAGGGTCCCCAGCACTTCGCCCACGCCGGTGGGCGAGCTCTGGTCGACCGTAGGGGCCGAAAGCGTCAGCTCGACGGGGAACAGGAAGCTTGCGATCACGGCCACGAGCGCGGCGATGAACGTGCCAACCACGTACAGCACCACGACCGTTTTCATGGATCCGGCCGCTTTCGCGTTTGCGAGCGCGCTGATTACCAAGAAGAACACGAGGATGGGGGCAACGGCTTTCAAGGCGGATACGAACAGCGTGCCCAAGATCTCGAACACCTCGATGCCCGGCGCGAACACGCCGAGCGCGGCGCCGATGACAAGGCCTACCAAGATACGTTTGATCAGGCTTATGGAGTTCCACGCCCGCCCGATCTTCTTAATCGTTTCCATCGTGAACGGATTCCTTTCCCCGGCGAACGGCTCAGCGCAACGCAGTCGCTCGCGTCCTATGTATGCACTTGGGGGGAGGGTGCCCAGGGCAGCCTCCCCCCAAGTGGTGCGGGCGAAAGGACTTGAACCTTCACGAGTTTCCCCACCAGAACCTAAATCTGGCGCGTCTGCCAATTCCGCCACGCCCGCACGACGTTGCGCGTGCAAGAACGCACGCCGAACATAATAGCAAAAAAGCGCACCGATGGAACCAGGGACTGCGGGGATGTTTTACGCGAGGAATCGTCCTAGGAGAAATCCGGTGATCACGCACAGCGCGGCGAAAAGGGCGGACAGGCCGATAAGCCGGGATTCCCGTTTGTGAGCGCGCTGCTTCTCCACCTCTTCTTGGTGCTTGGCGGGGAAATAGGAGTAGCCGTCGGAGGTGATGCACACCACGGCGCCGCGACGCTCGTCGGTTTTGCGGGCCAGCGCGCCGCGCTCGAGAAGCTCCACTTGCAGATCGTCGTCGGGGCGGTAGGGGAACGCGCAGCGGTACACGAGGTCGCCGTTGACGGTGCACGTCGAGCGTTCGTAGTCGATCAGGCGCTCGAGCTCGCGTTCTTGCAAAAGGTTGAGATCGATGGTGGGCATGGGACCTCCGCTGCTGCGTTTAAGATTCGTTTCCCGATCATGATACCGTGACCCGTTCGGCAATGATAGCGTGAAACGCAACCGTAACCTTCGCCGGTCTTGGCTGCCGGTCGAGGACGGCCGCAACGCGCTTTTTCTGCGAAACCGCGGCCGGCGTCGCCGTGCGCCGCGCCGCTTCATGTGCTTGCCCGCAAGCTTCGCAGGCGAATCTTGCGGACGCGTTGCGAACGGACGGTAGGTAGGTTCTTCGTGAACCTGTTTCAAGCGCTCTTCCTCAACGGCTCCATATATGCGATAATTCCGTCTCGGTGTGCTCGGTACGCGGTTTCGATCGATGAACGGCCGGTCGAGGGCGCCAGGGCAAGCACGCCGAAAGCCGCATAGGCGACATAAGAATGATGGAGGATAGTTACGTGGAAACAAAAGTTGAGGCATTGCAGGATAACCGCACGAAAGTGACCGTTACCGTTGATGCTAAGGATGTCGACGCCCGCATCAAGAAGACCTACAAGGACTTCGCCAACAAGTACAATTTCCCCGGATTCCGCAAGGGCAAGGCCCCGCGTCCGGTTATCGACAACGCTCTGGGCAAGGAAGCCGTCCGCGCGACGGTGACCGACGACGTGGTCAACGGTTCCTATCCTCTCGCCATCGACGATTGCGATCTGTACCCCATCGCCAAGCCTGAGTTCGAGGACACGGACCTGGTGGAGGGCGGCAAGGACTACACGTTCTCCTTCACGATCGCCGTCAAGCCCGAGTTCGAGCTGTCCGGCTACGAGCCGGTTGCCATCGAGCTTCCTGCCGAAGGCGTGACCGAGCAGGAGATCGACGATCAGGTCGAGGCTCTGTGCGAGCACTACTACACGTACGAGGATGCTGCCGCCGCCACGAAGGTGAAGGAAGACAGCTACATCGACCTGGCCATGAAGGCCACCGACGACAAGGGCGAGGACATTCCCTCCCTCACCACGGAGAACCGCCCCTACGGTCTGGGCGCGGGCCTGTTCCCGGCTGAGTTCGACGAGCAGCTGGTGGGCCTGAAGAAGGGTCAGACCGCAACGTTCACGCTCGACATGCCGGCCGACGCCCCCATCATGCTGTCCGCGCTGCAGGGCAAGACCGAGAAGATCAACTTCGAGGTCGAGGTCAAGGTCGTCAAGAAGAAGATCATGCCGGAAGTGAACGACGAGTGGGTCAAAGAGACGCTGGGCTTCGAGGGCGTGGAGGATCTGCGCACCCGCATCGCCGAGACCGTGACGCAGCAGAAGGCCGACCTCATGCCGCGCCTGAAGGAGAACGCATGCCTCAACGCGATCTCCGAGCGCCTCGAGGGCGAGGTTCCCGCAGGCATGGTCGAAGAGAACGAAGCAAGCCTGATCCAGGACTTCTTCCAGCAGATGCAGGCGCAGGGCATGACCTTCGACGTGTACCTTATGCAGCAGGGCCTTACGCCCGACCAGTTCAAGGCCGACGTGAAGCAGCAGGCTTCCGACATGGCCAAGCAGGATCTGGCGCTTGACGCATGGGCTCGCCATGCCGGCATGAGCGTTTCCGACGAGGAAGTTACCGACGAGTTCGTGAAGAGCGGCGTGGAGAACCCCGAGGCCCTGCAGGCCGAGTGGCGCGCGAACGGCCAGCTGCACATGGTGCGCCAGGGCGTTCTGCGCACGAAGGCCGTCAAGGACCTTATGGACACCGCCGTGGTGACCGAGCTCGACCTGTCCAAGAAGGACGAGGGCAAGAAGCCGGCCAAGAAGGCTGCCGCCAAGAAGAAGGCTGCGCCGAAGAAGGCCGCCGAAAAGAAGGAAGAGGCCGTCGAGGTCAAGGCTGACGACGCCGAATAACATCGCACGTGCCTCGGCCCGTCCGTATTGCGCGCTTTTTGCGTGCACATCGGGCGGGCCGAGGTGACGATACGGTACCCTAGCCTTGCACCACGATACGGCACGTGCATACAGCACTATCTGCAAGCAGGGCCGCCGAGCGGCCGTAAGAGATAAGCGAGGCATACGCAATGAGCATCATCACCCCTAAATCAGCGCTGATTCCCTACGTCATCGAGCAGTCGCCGCGCGGCGAGCGCAGCTACGACATCTACTCTCGCCTGCTCAACGAGCGCATCATCTTTTTGGGAGAGGCCATCGACGACAACGTGGCGAACTCCGTGGTTGCGCAGCTGCTGCATCTTGAGAGCGCCGATCCCGACAAGGACATCTCCCTGTACATCAACTCTCCCGGCGGCTCCGTGACGGCTGGCCTGGCCATTCTGGACACGATGGACTTCATCAAGTGCGATGTGTCCACCATCTGCCTGGGCGAGTGCGCTTCCATGGGCGCCGTGCTGCTGTCCAACGGCGCGAAGGGCAAGCGCCTGTGCCTGCCGAACTCCATGGTGCTCATCCACCAGCCGTCCGGCGGCGCGCAGGGCCAGCAGACCGAGATCGCCATCGTTGCGGACTTCATGCTGAAGACCCGCAACCGCCTGAACAAGATCTTGGCGGACAACACGGGCCAAACGCTCGAAACCATCCAGAAGGACACGGAGCGCGACAACTACATGACGGCGGAAGAGGCGGTTGCATACGGTCTGGTCGACCGCATAACCACGTCGCGCGCCGCGGTTCCCGGCTCCAACGAGTAGAGAAGCGAACAGGATACATGAACGACAGACGCGACGACGAATTCGACGGTCGGAGTCCCGAAGACATTGCATGCGCCTTCTGCGGCAAACGCCCGCACCAGGTGGCTGCGATGATCTCGGGCCCGAACGGCATTTACATTTGCGATGAGTGCATTTCCGTGTGCGCCGACGCCATGATGCGCGACTTGGGCTTGACGGTCCCCGGCTTCGAGGCCGAGGGATCGGAGCCGGCGTCCCGAGCGGCGTCGGGACGCCATGCCCGCGTAGGCGCGCAGGGCGAGCCCGTCGCGGCTGAGCCCGCGCCCGAGGACGTGCTGGCCGACCTGCCGACCCCGCATCAGCTGTATGCCGAGCTTTCGGAGCATGTGGTGGGGCAGGAGCAGGCGAAGCGCGCCTTGTCCGTGGCGGTGTACAACCACTACAAGCGCATCAGCCTGGGCGCCGACGCCGAAGACGGCGATGTCGAGCTTGCGAAGAGCAACATCATGCTTCTGGGCCCCACCGGCTCGGGCAAGACGCTGTTGGCGCAGACGCTGGCCCGCACGCTGCGGGTGCCGTTCGCCATCGCGGACGCCACCACGTTGACCGAGGCCGGCTACGTGGGCGAGGATGTTGAGAACATCCTGCTCAAGCTCATCACTTCGGCGGACTTCGACATTCCGCGCGCCGAGATCGGCATCATCTACATCGACGAGATCGACAAGGTGGCGCGCAAGGCCGAGAACCTGTCCATCACGCGCGACGTGTCGGGCGAGGGCGTGCAGCAGGCGCTGTTGAAGATCGTGGAGGGCACGGAGGCGAGCGTTCCGCCGCAGGGCGGCCGCAAGCATCCTCAGCAGGAGCTCATCCACATCGACACCACGAACATCCTGTTCATCCTGGGCGGCGCGTTCGTCGGCCTGGCCGACATCATCGCCGAGCGCGTGGGCAAGAAGGGCCTGGGCTTCAACGCCGAGCTGCCCGAGAGCAAGAAGAAGGCCGAAGCCGAGCTTTTGGCTCAGGTGCTGCCCGAAGACCTGAACAAGTACGGCATGATCCCCGAGTTCGTGGGACGCATTCCGGTGGTCACGTCGCTTTCGGAACTTTCCGAGGAAGATCTGGTGCGCATTCTGACCGAGCCGAAGAACGCTCTGGTGAAGCAGTACACGAAGATGTTCGAGTTCGAGGAGTCGGAGCTGACGTTCGAGCCCGAGGCCCTGCGCGCTATCGCGCACGAGGCCGTCGAACACGGCACGGGCGCACGCGGCTTGCGTTCGATCTGCGAGCGCGTGCTGCAGGACGTGATGTACGATCTTCCCGAGCAGGACGGGCTTTCCCGCGTGACCATCCAGGCCACGGACATTACAGGGGAGACGAAGCCCCAGATCGAGGCGGTCGAGGACGCGGAGCAGCTGCAGAGCGCTTAGCGCCGGACGGTATAGGTAGGTACGAGCGGGCGGATCGCGAATGGGCGGCGCGCCCGCTTTCGGTTTGAGAGACGCGAGGATGAGGGAGCCGACATGGCTGATAACGGAAAGAAGATCGACTACGATTTCGCCGCGCACGAGCGTCCGCTGTTCGAGGCGTGGAAAGATGCCGGCTACTTTCAGCGCGGCGAAGGCTTCGGCGCCAAGAAGGGCCAGCCGTACACCATCGTGATTCCGCCGCCGAACATCACGGGCGTGCTGCACATGGGCCATGCACTGAACGATACCATCCAGGACACCTGCATTCGTCGCGCGCGCATGCAGGGACGGCCCACGCGTTGGATCCTGGGAACCGACCATGCGGGCATCTCCACGCAAACCAAGGTGGACAAGAAGCTTGCCGACCAGGGCATCAGCCGTTTGGAAATCGGGCGCGAGGCGTTCATCGAAGCGTGCTACGACTGGTACAAAGAGTACGGTACCACCATTGTGAACCAGGTCAAGGGCATGGGCTGCTCGTGCGATTACGACGACGAGCACTTCACGCTGGAGCCGGGCTACGTGAAGGCCGTGCGCAAGCTGTTCGTGGATTGGTACAACGACGACTTGATCTACAAGGGCAAGCGCATCGTGAACTGGTGCCCGCACTGCACCACGGCCATTGCCGACGACGAGGCCGAGTACGTGGACGAAGCAGGTCATCTGTGGTACCTGCGCTATCCCTTGACGCAGCCGGAAGGCGATCTGGAGTACCTGGTGGTGGCCACGTCCCGCCCTGAGACCATGCTGGGCGACACGGGCGTTGCGGTGAATCCGAAGGACGAGCGCTTCGCCCATCTGGTGGGCAAGACGGTGACGCTGCCGCTTGTGGGTCGCGAGATTCCCATCTTCGCCGACTGGCACGTGGACATGGAGTTCGGCACGGGCTGCGTGAAGACCACGCCTTCGCACGATCCGAACGACTGGGCCATGGGCGAGCGCAACGGTCTTGAGCGCATCAACATCTTCGACGAGACGGCTCACGTGGTTGAAGGCTACGGCCAGTTCAGCGGCATGGATCGCGACGAGGCTCGCGAGGCTATCGTGGCCGCGTTCGAGGATCTGGGCCTGCTTGAGAAGGTGGAGGACCACGACCATTCCGTCATGACCTGCTACCGCTGCCACACGAAGCTGGAGCCGTGGGAGTCCGAGCAGTGGTTCGTGGCCGTCGACGGCCTCAAGAAGGACGCGGCGCGCGTGGTGGAGGACGGTTCCATCCAGTTCCATCCCGAACGCTGGAAGCAGGTGTACCTGGATTGGCTGGCCAACCTCAAGGACTGGTGCATTTCGCGTCAGCTGTGGTGGGGCCACCGCATCCCCATGTTCTATTGCGACACGTGCGGCTGGGAAGGCGCATCGGTCGAGGACGTGGACGTATGCCCCGTGTGCGGCGCGCCCGCGCGTCAGGACGAGGACGTGCTGGACACGTGGTTCAGCTCGCAGCTGTGGCCCTTCGCCACGATGGGCTGGACCGAAGAGGGCATGGACGCTCCGGAGATGAAGGCTGCGTATCCGACGCAGGTGCTGTCCACGGCGCGCGACATCATGGGCTTGTGGGTGGCGCGCATGGTGATGGCCTCGATGTACTGCTGCGACGAGATTCCGTTCGAGCACGTCATCATCCATCCGACCGTTATGGCGGCCGACGGCAAGCCTATGTCGAAAAGCCGCGGCAACGGCGTGGATCCGCTGCGCCTGATGGAGGATTACGGTGCGGACGGCATGCGCTTCGGCCTGCTTATGCAGGTGACGGGTGCTCAGGACCTCAAGTTCAACGAGGCGAAGCTGGAAAGCAGCCGCAACTTCGCGAACAAGATCCGCAACGCCGCCCGCTTCGTGCAGATGAACCTGGACGATTACGTACCCGGTGCTCCCGATCCCGTGACGCCGGTCGACCGCTGGATATTCTCGCGTTTGGCCGGTTTGGTGGCGCGCCTCGACAAGGCGTACGGCGCTTTCGAATTCGGCGAGATCACGCGCGAGCTGTACTCGTTTTTCTGGAACGAGTTCTGCGACTGGTACATCGAGTTCTCGAAGGCGCGCCTGAACGGATCGCCCGAGGATCGCGCGGCCTGCCAGCGCAACCTGGTGTTCGTGCTTGACCAGGCGCTGCGCCTGCTGCATCCTATCATGCCGTTCGTGACCGAGGAGATTTACCAGCAGCTGCCGATCGATCGGAGCGAGGCTCCGTACCTTATCGGCGCAGCTTGGCCCGATGCGGAGGCGCTTGCGCAGTACGTGGACGCCGACGCCGAGCGTGCCATCCAGATGGTGACGGAAACGGTTTCGGCCATTCGCTCCACGCGCGCCCGCTACGGCATTTCTCCGAAGACCGAGCTTGCCGTGGTCGTGAAGGCGGGGGAGGCCGACGTGGCTTTGCTGGAGGCTCAGCGCGGTTTGATCGAGGGCATGGGCACCACCGCTTCGCTGGAAATCGCAGCCGATGCGAGCAAGCCGGCTGAGTCGAGCGTGACGCTGGCGCCGGGCCTTGAGGTGTACATCGTGTTGTCGGGCCTGGTGGACTTCGGCGCCGAGCGCGAGCGTCTGGAGAAGGAGCGCGCCAAGCTTGCTGCCGATGCCGCCAAGCTGGACAAGAAGCTGTCGAACCCGGGCTTCTTGGCGAAGGCCGCCCCTGAGATCGTGGAGAAGGACCGTGCCAAGCATGCCGAGATGACCGACAAGCTGGCTCGCGTGGAGGCGCAGCTGGCCGAGCTGGGATAAGCGTTCTCGGTGTAAGCTCGATATTGTGCAATTGGGCCGCCCTGCTTATGCAGGGCGGCTTTTTTGGCGGTGAGGCCTCGCGTGTTTTGGACGATGTTGCCCGAACCGTGCATTGATGGCATTGACGGCGGTGCGGGCATCGTGGATTCGCCTGTTCGATGCTTGAACTTACGGTTAGCTTTCACGTATACTACATGGCGAGCCGCAGGGAGCTGGTTACTCCCCACGGCTCTCGAATCGCTTCGGCGGTTTGGCTTTTTGTTTAGGGCTCCCTATCCTTGCGGACTGGGAGCTTCTCTATTATTACCGCGACGAGCGCGATAACGCTGGAGATCAGCTCGACGGCCGCCGTAATCAAAGCCAAATCGGTCATGGCGTCTACCTCCTCCCGTTTTTCCCTTCGTCGGGGGCATGGGTGGAAAGGGGCGCGGAGCCTTGCCGCCTGGTGATCCGTCCCTTTATGATAACGTCCCGGCCTAGCACGCATCCAGCGCGCATTCAGTGCGCTTCTCGCTCGAATCCAGCGCTCTCGGCTGGACTCGAGCCGCACCTGGGGCGTCGCCGTTCCGATCGCGCGCTCGTCATCGTCGCTCGCCCGGATGGTCGCCTCGCGAATCGGCTCCCAGCTCACAGCTCCCAACCCAGCCCTCGACCCCTCGGCTTGCGGAAATTAACTCCACAACTGCTCGCTTTTTGACATCTTTGCTATAATGACTGGTCGTGTGCATGTATCGGGCGTTTCGGGTGCTTGTACCGTGCGATGAGCGTGCGCTTTCCATGGGGGAACACGCGCACGATCGCTGGCGTTAAGCTGATACAAGAAAACGAGGTTGACATGAACGAACTGCTGTCCCAGCTGTGGACGCCCGAGTTGCAGGCCGCTTTCACCGTGGTCGTGGTGCTGCTCGTCATCCTGTACGTACTCTCTATCGTCTGGGTAGTTCGCGACGCGTACCTGCGCGGATCGTACTGGTACGTGTGGGCTATCGTGGCGCTCATTCCTCTTTTGGGCGTTATCGCGTACTGCCTGCTCCGCCCGCCGCTGCTGCAAATCGATCGCGACGAGCAAGAGCTCGAAATCGCTCTCAAGCAGCGCGAGCTCATGAAGTACGGCGAATGCGCGAACTGCGGCTATCCGGTAGAGGCCGACTTCGTGCTGTGCCCGAACTGCCACCAGCGTCTGAAGAACCTGTGCGGCACCTGCAACCACGCCCTCGATCCCACCTGGACCGTGTGTCCCTACTGCGCCACGCCGGTGTCCGGCGGCCCTCGCGCTCGTCGCGCTCCGCAGCAGCGCCCCGCGCGAACGCAGCAGCCGCAGCAGGCGGCGCCCCAACAGTCGAGGCAGGCACGTCCCGCTCATCCCGAGCAGGGCATGCAATAATATTCTTCGCGTTCATCGAAGCCGCCTCGAACCAGGGGCGGCTTCGTTGTTTCGTCCCAACGGCAGGGTGCGAAAGGCGCGCCCGCCGGGAACCGATCGTGCAGGTGCTTTGTGCGCACCCGGCACAGGAAAGGAACTGCTATGAACATCGTACTACCCGACGGCTCCGTTAAAGAGTTGGCCGAAGGCGCTACCGTTGCCGACGTGGCCGCGTCCATCGGCGCCGGCCTGGCAAAAGCCGCGCTCGGCGGCGTCGTCGACGGCAAGGCCGTCGATCTGAGCGCCCCCGTGACCGACGGCGCGCAGGTGTCCATCGTGACCGCCAAGAGCCCCGAGGCCCTGGAGCTTCTGCGCCATTCGACCGCGCACGTCATGGCTGCTGCGCTCGTCGACCTGTACGGCGACGTGCAATTCGGCGTAGGGCCGGCTATCGAGGACGGCTTCTACTACGACATCAAGCTCGACCGCGCGCTGTCGCCCGACGACTTCGCCGCGATCGAGGCGCGCATGGCCGAAATCGTGAAGGCCGACGAACCCTTCGAGCGCCGCGAAGTTACGCGCGCCGAAGCTGAGGAGCTGTTCGCCGGCCAGGCGTTCAAGCTGGAGCTCATCGCCGAGCTGCCCGAGGACGAGACCATCACCACCTACACCATCGGAAGCTTCACCGACCTGTGCCGCGGCCCGCACCTGCCCTCCACCGGCAAGGTGGGCGCGTTCAAGCTGACCAAGCTGGCCGGCGCCTACTGGCGCGGCGACGCCGAGCGCGAAATGCTCACGCGCATCTACGGCACCGCGTTCTTCAAGAAGGCCGAGCTTGAAGAGCACCTGCACAACCTGGAGGAGGCCGAGAAGCGCGACCATCGTAAGCTGGGCCGCGAGCTGGGCATCTACACCATGGATCCCTTGGCGGGCGTGGGCCTGCCCATGTACCTGCCCAAGGGCGCGCGCGTCATCCGCACCATGCAGGAATGGCTGCGCCGCGATCTGTACGACCGCGGCTACGAAGAGGTCATCACCCCGCACGTGTACAACGCCGACGTGTGGAAGACCAGCGGCCATTACGGCTTCTACAAAGAGAACATGTACTTTTTCAACATCAACGAGGGAACCGAGGAAGACCCGCGTTTGACCGAGTACGCCGTGAAGCCCATGAACTGCCCGGGCCACGTCATGCTGTACAAAAACGAGCTTCATTCCTACCGTGACCTGCCTCTGCGCTACTTCGAATTCGGCACTGTGTACCGCCACGAGATGAGCGGCGTGGTGCACGGCCTTCTGCGCGCCCGCGGCTTCACCCAGGACGACGCGCACGTGTTCTGCACGCGCGACCAGGTGGTGGACGAGGTGGTGGCCATCCTCGACATCGTGGACCACATCATGTCCACGTTCGGGTTCGCCTACGAGGCCGAGATTTCCACGCGCCCCGAAAAGAGCATCGGCACCGACGACATGTGGGAGCACGCCACCAACGCGCTCAAGGAAGCATGCGCGCGCCACGGCTTGGCGTACGACATCAACGAGGGCGACGGTGCGTTCTACGGTCCCAAGATCGACATCAAGGTGAAAGACGCCATCGGCCGTACTTGGCAGTGCTCCACCGTGCAGGTCGACTTCAACATGCCGGAGCGTTTCGGCCTGACCTATCGCACCGAGGACAACACCGAAGAGCGTCCCTGGATGCTCCACCGCGCTATCTTCGGCTCCATCGAGCGCTTCCTGGGCATCCTGATCGAGCACTACGCCGGCGCGCTGCCGTTGTGGCTGGCTCCCGTGCAGGTGGTCGTGCTGCCCATCGCCGACCGTCATAAGGACGCGGCTGCCGACCTGGCCAAAAAGCTCAAGGCGGCAGGCGGTCGCGTGGAGGTGTACGACCAGAACGAGCCCATGCGCGTGAAGATCGCCAAGGCGCAGAGCCAGAAGATCCCGTACATGGTGGTCATGGGCGACAAGGAGATCGAGGAGGGCACCGTGTCGGTCCGCGACCGTCACGAGGGCGACCTGGGCTCCTGGCCGGTCGAGCAGCTGGTCGAGAAGATTCGCGAAGCTGCGCTGTAGAGCCGCGTTGTTCGCGTAAGCGGAAGTAAGGAGGTGCGCGCGGGACGTCCCTTTGTCTCGCGCGCACCTCTGCGTGTTTTTAGAGGGGAGAACTCCTTGGGAAAAGAACCGATCGTGACGTATCGCGACAAGATGAAACAGGCAAACCGCGAGGCGAAAGCTACGCTGGTGGCGCTCGCGTTCATCGTGGCGGTATGGCTGATCTGCGGATTCGGGTTGTCCGGAAGCGACGTCGAAGTGTTTCATACGCCGATTTGGATAATCGGAGGAACCTTGGGAACGTGGGCGGCGGCTATCGTCGCAGCCGTGGTGCTGGGCAAGCGCGTGTTCGTCGATTTCGACCTGGACGACGAAGGGGAAGGGGCGTCCGATCGTGGATAGCTTGATCGCGCTCGCACCGTTGGTGCTGTTTCTGCTGTTCGCGCTGGGCGCGAGCCTGCTCGTGCGCCGACGCGCGCAAGCCGCATCGACCGGCGGCGGCTTCGTTAAGGAGTACTTCATCGGCAACCGCGGCCTGGGCGGATTCGTGCTGGCGATGACCACTATCGCCACCTACGGGTCCGTAAGCTCGTTCGTGGGCGGTCCCGGTCAGGCGTGGTCGATCGGCTTCGGCTGGGTGTACATGGCCGTGGTGCAGGTGACGGCGCTCGTGCTTTTGTACGGGATCATGGGCAAGAAGATGGCGCTCGTCTCGCGCAAGCTGGACGCCGTCACCGTAGTCGACGTGATCCGCGCGCGGTACGGGTCCGACCTGCTCGCCAACCTGTCGGCGCTCATCATCGTGGTGTTCTTCGTCGCTACGATGGTCGCGCAGTTCGTGGGAGGGGCCAAGCTGTTCGAGGCGGTGACGGGCTATTCGTACATGACGGGCCTGTTCCTGTTCGGCGCGGCGGTCATCCTGTTCACCACGATCGGCGGGTTTCGAGGCGTAGCCGTGACCGATGCGCTGTGCGGCATCGCCATGCTGGTGGGCATGGGCGTGCTGGCGGCGGGAATCCTCGAGGCAGGCGGCGGCTACGAAGCCATCATGGCCTCCATCGCCGCAAACCATCCGGCCATGTTGGAGCCGTTTTCGGGCGGCAACATGCCTGCGGGGCTGTACCTGACCCAGTGGCTGCTCGTGGGCGTGTTCACGTTCGTGCTGCCGCAGTCGGTGGTTCGCACCATGGGCTACAAGGATACGAAGTCGTTGCATCGAGCCATGATCATGGGAACCGTCATCATCGGCGCCATGATGATCGGGGTCACGTCGCTGGGCGTGCTGGCGGCCGGCGTCCTCACGGACGATCTTGCCGCGTACGGCGGGAGCGTGGACAACATCATTCCGTTGTCCATCGTGGGCACGTTGCCGCCCGTTTTGGCCGGCGTGGCCATCATCGGACCCATCGCCGCATCGATTTCGACGGTTTCGTCGCTTTTGATCTCATCCTCCTCGGCCATCGTGAAAGACGTGTACCTGCGGCATTGCGAGAAAACGGGAAAGCGCCCCGCCGACAGGCGCGTGGCGGTTTCGAGCCAGGCGGTGACGTTGGGCGTCGGCGTGCTCGCTTTCGTCTTGGCCGTCACGCCGCCCGATCTGATCTGGAAGATCAACATGTTCGCGTTCGGCGGTCTGGAAACGGCGTTTTTCTGGGTGCTCGTCTGCGGCCTGTTCTGGAAGCGCGCCAATAAGACGGGGGCGCTTCTGTCCATGGCAGGCGGGACGCTGGCGTACTGCGCCTCGATGGCCTTGGGCTTCAAGGTTGCCGACCTGCACCAGATCGTCATCGGCATCGCGGTTGCGGGGGCATGCATGATCGCGGGCTCCCTGGCAACGCGGCATGCGAAGTCCAGCAAGCTTGCGGTGTTCTTCCCGGACGAAGATGCCGACTAGCTGATCGGCGGGTCGGCCTGCTAGCGCTCGCGGCTTGCGGGCTGGCTCGCGTCCTCGTCTTCGCGACGTTCCAGATCCTCGATGATGCGGAGGGCTTCTTCCGGCGTGGCGCCCATGCGCTCGGCCGCGCGCCCGATCTCGTCAAGCCGGCGATGGTACTCGCGCACGGCGCGTTGCGCCAGGCGCCTGCGACGCTCTTCGCGGCGACGAGCGCGATAGTCCTCGGCTGTAAGGTTTTCGCCCTCGCGCGTTGCGGCAGGGGAGGGCGCGGGCTTCTCGGCCGCCGCGGGCGCGGGGAGCTCCTCGCTGCTTGCTGCCGCGCGCTTCGCGGCGATCTCCTGGGCGGCAAGGTCGAGCGCTTCGTCGAGCAGGCGCTTTCTGGCCGAAGAGCGCTGCAGGCGGAAGGCAAGGTCCTCCCAGCGGGCGTCCTGTCCCTCAAGGCGGCGCTGCTTCGAGGCAAGGCGCGCGGCTGCTTCTTGGCGTGCCAGCAGGCGCTCCAGCTCCACGTGCTCGCGCAGGATGCTGCCGATGTCGCGTGGGTTCTCGCGAATTTCCTTGACGGCTTCCAGGGGTCGCGCGTCGGCTACGCGGTACGTGACGGAGGCGAGCAGCGGCATGAGGAACACCGTCACGGCCCCTGCGGCCACCAGCACGCTGGCCGTCTCCTGCGTCATGGCCTGCGCGCTTACGGCCACCGACGTGACCGCGACGATGATAGGCAGCGCCGTGGTGCAGTACAGCGCCACGGTCAGGCGGTTGTGCGAGGACACGTCGCGCGTGTCTTTGCCGGTGGATAGCGCAACGAATATGGGAACCGCGCGGATTAGCAGCAGCATGGCGATGAACCCGATCAGGAGCATCGGCTGCGCGAATACGGCCATCAGGTCGATCTTGGCGCCGGAGACCACGAAGAACACGGGAATGAGGAATCCGTAGGCAACGCCGTCGAGCTTCGTTTCCAGGCTGTGGTCACCCTCGGGAATGACGTAGCGAAGCACGAATCCTGCCGCGAACGCTCCCAGCACGATATCCAGGTGAAACACCGCCGAAAGCGTGATGAGGCCGACCAACAGCAGCACGGTCACGCGCATCATGGTTTGCGAGGTGGTGTCGGCGTTGGCGGTCAGGAACCGAAACAGCCGATGCCCGGTTTTCTTCGCCTTCGCGGGAACCACGGCCACCGCTACGCACAGCGCGACGAAGCCGGCAAGGATCAGCACGGTTTTCCATTCGGCGCGCGACGAGAGAAGAAGCGCCATCGCCAGCACGGGGCACAACTCTCCCCAGGTGCCGTACGTCAGGATGGACTCGCCTACGCGCGTGCCCGTCAGCTCGCGCTCTTTTAGGATGGGCATGAGCGTGCCGAGCGCCGTCGTGGTCAGGGCGATGGCCATGGCGATGACTTCGAAGCGATTGCCGGAGAATCCGGGGATGAATCGCATGACCAAAAACGCGACGCCGAACGATACGAACCAGGTGACCAGCCCTCGCTTGCCTTGCGAGCCCGTCAGGCTCTTGGGGTTGATCTCGTAGCCGGCAAGCAAAAACAGAAACGCAAGTCCCAGGTCGGCCAGCAGGTCCACGGAGTCGGTCGGCTGGATTGCTCCTGCCATGTAGGGGCCCAGCAGCGCGCCCGCTATAAGCAGGAACACCGTTTCGGGGATCAGTTTGTTGGGGATGAGCTTGGCGGCGATGGGGCATGCCGCCGCGACGAGCGCGATGATGGACAAGGATATGAGATCGGTCGGCATGAGGACCCTTCCACGTTGTTCTCGTCAGTCCTGATGAAGTGCCATTGTATCGCAATGAGACATCGGCAGACATGGTATGCTTCGAAGGTACACGTACTGCAGTTACGAGAAGGAGCGTTTCATGATCGTTACCACCACGCCCTCTGTCGATGGGTACCGCATCTCTGGTTATTACGGCGTCGTTTTCGGAGAGGTCATCACGGGCGTCAACTTCCTGCGCGACTTCGGCGCGGGGATTCGCAACATCGTAGGCGGGCGCAGCGAAGGCTACGAGCAGGAGCTTACTCAGGCGCGCACCGAAGCGCTTCAAGAGCTTGAGCAGCGCGCCGCGGTAATGGGCGCCCATGCGGTGGTCGGCGTCGACATCGACTACGAGGTGCTCGGCCAGGGCAACATGCTGATGGTAACCGCTTCGGGCACTGCCGTCACGCTCGAGCAGGCGTAGCGTTCCTCTCGGACGAAACGGGGCGGATGGCGATGGCGGGAGAAGGGAAAGCGCGGTTCGATCGCACGTCGCGCTTCAAGCAGCAGGTTTACCTGGCGCTCGAAGATTTGTCGGGCGCGCACGGACTCGCGCGCGTCGTGGGCGTGGGACTCTTCGTCCTGATCGTGCTGAACGCGTTGCTGGTGTTCGTCGACTCGAACCCCGGGGTTCCCTATGCGCTCTCCCAGGTTTTCCTGGCGTTCGGACTGGCATCGAGCGTATGCTTCGGCGTGGAGTACCTTGCACGGCTGTGGGTGGCCGACCTTGCGCACGCCGGGCTGTCGCCGCTGCGCGCCCGCGCCCGCTACGCGTTCTCGCCCATGGGCGTTATCGATTTGCTGGCGTTTCTGCCCGGTTTGCTGGTGTTTCTTGTTCCGGTATCGCCTTCGGCGCTTAACGCCGCGCGCATCGTGCGCCTGATCCGCCTCATCAAGCTGTCCCGCTACATGCGGGGTCTACGCTCCATCGCGCGCGTCTTTCACAAGCGCCGATCCGAGATCATCGCGTCGTTCATGGTGCTGGGCCTGCTCACCGTTACGGCAAGCGTGCTCATGTACCAAGTGGAGAACCCGGTGCAGCCCGATAAGTTTGACAGCGTGCTCACGGGCATGTACTGGGCCATGACCACCATTACGTCGACCGGGTACGGAGACCTGGTGCCCGTTACGGCGCTGGGACGCTTCGTCGGGTTCGTCACCATGGTGCTGTCCATCGGCGTGGTGGCCATTCCGGCGGGCATATTCTCGGCCGGGTTCGTGTCTGAGTTTCGGGCGCAGGACGCCCGCAACCACGACGCTGGCGAGCGTCTGGAAAACCCCGACGATCGCGATGGCTGCGAAGACTAGCGGTGCGCGCTACCGTTCCAGGTACGCTTGAAGCGCGGGCCAGCGCTTGGCCGCCTCGCCGTAACCTTGTTCGTACAGGGCCAGCAGCTTTTCCGGATCCTTTTCCATGTTTCCTATGGTCACCGGCTCGGGCGGCTGTATGAGAAACAGCTTTCCCTCGTCTTGCAAGCGGGGGAGCGCGCGGTACATGCGATTGTAGTCGTAATGGCGATGCTGCAGGCGTTCGAGGAAGTACGGGTACAGCGCGTAGCGCTGGCGAAGGATGGCCATGAGCTTGTTCGGCGTTTTTACGAAGTCCGCGGCTTGCGTCAGGACCACGATGTGCTTTTTCGCGCCCGTGAGCATGGAGTACACGATGGGCACGCTGTCGCAGGTTCCGCCGTCGAGCAGCAGCTTGCCGTCGATGTCGACGATCTGGCTGACCAAGGGCATGGACGATGACGCGATAAGGTAGGGAAGGTCGGCTGCCGAGTCGGTGAACTCGTGGTAGTCCGCTTCGCCCGTCCTCAAGTTGCTGGAAACCGCCACCAACTGCATGGGCGATTGGTCGAAGGCGGGGTAGTTGAACGGTTCGAGCACGTTGGGAATCTCGTCGAACGTGAACGCGCGGCCGCAGGCGTTGCCGGTGCGCACGAAGCTTTTCATGGACAGGTAGCGCCAATCATCGCAGTACTTCATGTTGAGGTAGCATGCTCGCCCGTTTTGGCCGGCCACGTAGTTGTATCCGCACAGCGCTCCCGCCGACACGCCGATCACGCGCTCGCAGAACAGCTTTTGGTCCATGAAGAAGTCCAGGACGCCGGCGGTGAACTGCCCGCGCATCGCGCCGCCTTCCAGCACGAGATTGACCGGCGATGCCGCATGCCCGTCCCAAGCGGGAGGGTGCAGGGACGAAGGTGCGGTGTCCGGGTTGGCCCCGGGCTCTTTGGACTTGGCTCGGGCGGCGTGCTGAACGAAGGGTTCGCGTGCGGAGGATTGGATGCTCATGCGGGTCCTTTCTCTGATCCGCATTATTATAGCGGGTTCGTTTCAAGGTTGCTGCGGCCCGATATGTCGGGTTTCTCTAGATTTATCCCCTATTTGGTAACATTTGATGCAGCATGTGCGGCTTCCGGTTAGAATACACGCAAATGAACGAAGAGCCGATGCGCAAGCTCGGTTCGAGCGGCGTGGCTTCCCCGAAGGAGGCGTCGCCAAGTAAAGGAGGTTGTTATGAGCGAGGTTATCTCTTCTGCTGATTTCCAGTCCAAGGTGCTCGACGCGCAGGGACCGGTGCTCGTGGACTTTTTCGCCACGTGGTGCGGACCGTGCAAGATGCTCGCCCCCACGCTTGACGAGGTGTCCAGCGAAGTGGCCGGCAAGGCGGCCGTTTACAAGGTGGACATCGACCAGAGCCCGGATGTGGCCCAGCGCTACGGCGTGATGAGCGTCCCGACGCTTGTCGTATTCGAAAATGGCCAGGTCAAGCAGCAGGCTGTGGGCGTGCAGCCGAAGCAGAACATCCTGGCGATGCTGGGCTAAACCAGCATCCTAATGTGCTATCGCAAAGGGAGCCGCAGCATGCGGCTCCCTTTTTGCGCGGCGCGACGGGGTCGTTCCTCCGTGCACGATTCTTTCCCCAATGTTGCGCGCGAGTGCATGTTGAGGCCCGTCCGCCGGCGGCGAATGATCGCGACCAGGCAAAACGCGCGGTCGCGTCGATGTCCGCCTCTTCGTACGCCTCTCGGACGCAACATTGGGGAAAGAATCGTGCAAAAACCAGGGCATCTGACGCTGCCGTGCGCAGACGTCCCCTTCCACCTTCCGAAACGCCAGCGAGGCTTTTACGGTCTTGGAATGGGGAGCTGCACCGATAGCGGCTTGACGGCGCATCGGGCTACGGCGAATTCGACTCGACGGTTCGCCGTCGGTTGGCTTTGCCGCCTGCCCGCTTGTCGGGCTACGTCACGATCCAAGACCGGTAGTAATCCCAACGGGATCCGTCTTCGGGTTCGGTTGCGGTCACCAGGTACGTGCCCACCAAAGCGCGAGGACGCAGGCCGGAGCGGGTCGCGGCGTCGAACAGCTCGGCTGCGTTGTTGCCGTCAAGCTCCGGCGTGGTTTTGAGCAGGCATTCCCGACAGGTGCGTTCGTTGTCGGAAGGCGTGCGCACCCAAAGCGGGGAAGCGCCCCCTGCTTCGTCGGCCACGGCTTCGTGCACGACGGAGGGGTCTTCGGCTCGTATCAGCACGGCGTAGCACCACGGCTCGTCTATGAGCGCGTTCCACGGTACGGACGTGTTGTAGTCGATGCTGGTCAGACGTTCGATGGCGGGTGCTGCCGGGCGCATGCCGGAAACCCTCAACTCTTCGGCCACGGCGTTGAGCGAGCGTTGACGGGCGAGGCGCGTCCGCATGGTCTCAAGTTCCGCGATGCGCCGCTCGATGCTGTCTTCGGTGCGTCCGAGCGCATCGTCAAGCGCGCTGATGGACATGGCCCGATAGCTTGCCAGGTCGCGCACCGGCACGCCCAGCTGGCGGTAAAAGGCGATCTCGCCTGCTTCGAGCACGTCGTGCAGCGCGTATCGCCGGTAGTCGTTGCGCTCGTCGCGGCTTGCGCGGACAAGCCCCTGGCTTTCCCAGTAGCGCAGCGTGGAAGGGGCAACGCCCAGACAGCGCGCTGCGTCCTTGATGTCGTAGTAGCGCGGCGTTGCGTTCACGGCGCTTCTCCCATCCTGACCTGGCTCCTGTTTGTTTGGAGATTCCAAGAATCCTGCTCGGGCGGGTTTACCTTCAAGCAGCTTTAAGGTTTAGAGTACCATCCGGAACATTTCAGGGCAAGATCCGCAGCGGAGAATCGGCATGATCAAGAAAAGCATGGTACGCGAGTACCTTAAGTACATAATCCCTACGATGCTCACGTTCACGTTGGCGGGCGTGTACAGCATCGTCGACGGCATCTTCGTGGGGCATGCCGTGGGCGACGCCGGCTTGGCTGGCATCAACGTGGCGTTTCCCGTGGTCGCGTTCATCATGGCGGTGGGCACGGGCGTGGGCATGGGCGGCGGCGTGATATCCTCCATCGCGCGCGGCGCGGGCGACGAGGAGAAGTCGCGGCGTGCGGTGGGCACGACGTTTCTCATGCTGCTTCTGGCCTCGATTCCCATCATGGCGCTGCTGTTTTTGTTCGCGGGTCCCGTCTGCGAGCTTTTGGGTGGGCGCGGCGAAACGCTCAACCAGGCCATCTCCTATATCGGGGTCATCGCTTGGGGCGTGCCGTTTCAGATTATGGTGACGGGCTGCACGCCGCTCATTAGAAACCAGGGCAAGGTCGCCTTCGCCATGGCGGTGCAGGTGCTGGCAGGGCTCATGAACGTGGTGCTCGACTACGTGTTCGTGATTGCGCTGAGCATGGGAACGGCGGGCGCCGCCGAGGCAACGGTTTTGTCCCAAATTGCCGCGTTCGTGCTGGTTGCCGGTTTCTTCCTGCGCAAAGAGAACCGCATCAGCCGCGCCGATCTGCGTATGGACGGCAGGATAGCCGCGCATGCCCTCAAGCTGGGATTGGCCCCGTTCGGCCTTACGCTCTTGCCCGAAGCCACGGTTGTGGCCATCAACGTGAACCTGGCAACCTACGGCGGCGAGACGGCGCTCGCGGCGTACGCGGTGGTGTCGTACACGGCTTGCGTGATCCAGATGCTCATCCAGGGCGTGGGCGACGGGTCGCAGCCGCTCATCTCGCGCTACTACGGGTCGGGCGACGCCGACGCCGTTCGGCGCTTCCGCAACACCAACTACCTCATCACCATCAGCTTGGGCGTGATCGGCTTGGCCGCCATGTACCTGCTGCGCCATCAGGTGCCGCTGCTGTTCGGCGCCTCGCCCGAAACCACGGGGCTCATCGCCTGGGCGCTGCCCGTGTTCTCGACGGCGTACGTGTTCTACGGCTTCACGCACGCATCCACGTCCTACTTCTATGCGGTGGACGATGCGAAAGCGTCGAACGCCATCGTGTACGGTGAAGCCGTCCTTGTCGTTGCCGTGGTGTTCGGCATGGCGTGGGCGTTCGGGCTGGACGGCATCTGGATCTCGGTCACCATCGTGCAGATGATCCTGTCGGTTGCCGCGGGCGCACTCCTGCGCTTCCGGCACCGCAGCCGCGAGCGCGAGCGCAGCTGCAGCTTGGACGGGGATCCCAGCTGCAGCTCTTGCTAGCGCGCTTGGTCGAGGCCGGCGGTTTTAGACCAGTGGCTTGAGGTAGCCGTAGCCTTCCGCGTCCATGCGGTCGTAGGGGACGAAGCGAAGAGCTGCGCCGTTGATGCAGTAGCGAAGCCCGCCGCTTTGCGCGGGGCCGTCCGAGAACACGTGCCCAAGATGGGCGTCTCCGGCGTTGCTGCGCACCTCGGTGCGCAGGGTGCCCAGGCTGTGGTCAAGGTGCTCGGTTACCACGCTGCGGGCGATGGGGCGCGAAAACGCCGGCCAACCGCAACCGGAGTCGAACTTATCGGCGGACGAGAACAGCGGCTCTCCGCTGGTTACGTCCACGTAGATTCCGCGTTTGAACAGGTGGTCGTACGGATGGGAGAACGGCCGCTCGGTGGCGTTGCGCCGCACGACGCGGTACTGGGATTCGTCGAGCGTTTGCTTGAGCAGGTCATCGTCGGGGGCGGCGTAGCCTTGCGCTCGGATGAGCTGGGCCGCCGTTTCGGGATCGTTCGGATCGACGCAGGGCACGTCTTGCGGATCGCAGCCGGCCGATGCGCATAGGTCGTGGTCGAGCTTGCGCACGCCCGGGGTGTCCACGGCTTCGCACAGCCCGTCGTGCTCGATGCAGGGGCGTCCTTCCTGCAAGCCGGTTCGCCGCGCGAACTCGTCTGCCGCGCCCAGGCGGATATGGCAGTAGCCTCCGGGGTTCTTGGCCAGGTAGTCTTGATGGTAGTCTTCGGCGGGGTAGAAGCCGTCGAGCGGTTCCACTTCGGTGACGATCGGCTCAATGTGGGAAGCCTGCTGCCGCAGCACGGCGGCCTCTATGGAAGGCAGGTCGGCCTCGTCTTGCCAGTAGATGCCGCTTCGGTACTGGGTTCCCCGATCGTTGCCCTGCCGGTCGAGGCTCGTGGGGTCTATCGCCTCGAAGAAGGCGTCCAGGAGCAGGTCGGTGGGCAGGATCGTGCGATCGTAGGTGACGGAAACGGTTTCCGCGTGCCCGGTATTCCATAGGCATACGTCGCGGTAGCTGGGGTTTTCGGTCGATCCGTTCGCGTAGCCCGCAACCGTGCGCCGCACGCCGGGCAGGCGCTTCAGGTATGCCTCCAATCCCCAGAAACAGCCTCCGGCAAGGTAGAGAGTGTGCAGGTCTTCGCGTTGCTTGTCCATAGTGTGGCTCCTATCGCGCCGCCGTGCGCTCTTTGTCGCGCCCCATCCTAGCGCATCGTTGCCATTGCGGCCGTTTTCCCACGAACGCACAACGAAACCGTAACGCTGCCGTTGAGGAACGCCCTCGCAACGCACATCGCTTCTACCGTATACTGATCGTTGAAAAAAGACGATGTTTGGAGGCTTGACATGAACGAAGATCGCCCCTTGAACGAAACCTCGCAGGAGTGCAAGGGCTCCCATCCTGAGGCTATGGACGTTGCCGTGATCGGAGCGGGACCCGCCGGGCTGACCGCCGGTCTGTACGCGGCTCGCGCAGGGCTCGACGTTGTGGTGTTCGAGCGCATTTCGCCGGGCGGGCAGCTTGCCCAAACCGAGCACATGGAAAACTATCCGGGATTTCCCGAGGGAGCGGACGGCTTCGAGCTGGCGTTTTCCATGAAGCAGCAGGCGGATCGCTTCGGCGTGCGCCACGTGGGCGAAGAGGTCGTGTCGGTCGACTTCGCGCAGGAACCCAAGGTGCTGGCCACCGCGTTCGGCGAATACCGCGCGAAAAGCGTCATCGTGGCCACCGGAGCCCGCCCGCGCAAGCTGGGGCTGGAGCTCGAAGATGAGCTGCAGGGTCGCGGCGTGTCGTACTGCGCCACGTGCGACGGCAACTTCTTCCGCGACAAGGAGGTCATGGTGGTGGGCGGCGGCAACACGGCCGTGGGCGACGCCATCTACCTGTCGCGCATCTGCAAGAAGGTGTACCTGGTGCATCGGCGCGACAAGCTGCGCGCTACGGCCATCTACCATAAGCGCTTGGAGGATCTGGAGAACCTGGAGTTCGTCTGGAGCGCCGCGCCGCGCAAGCTGATGGCCGACGAAGGCGCGCTTGCGGGCGTGCGCGTGGAGATGCTGAAGACGGGGGAGATTCGCGACATCCCCGTGAGCGGCCTGTTCGTGGCTGTGGGCACCGAGCCCAACACGGAGTTCTTGAAGGGGGCCTTGCAGCTGGACGAAACCGGGTACGTGGTGGCCGACGAGTCGGGCGCCACCGACGTGCCGGGCGTGTACGTAGCCGGCGACGTGCGCACGAAGTTCCTCCGCCAGGTGGTCACCGCCGTCGCCGACGGCGCGGTGTGCGCTGAAGAGGCTTCGGAGTACTTGGCGATCTAGTGCTGGTTGCTGCGAAGCGCTTTTCGATCTGCTATCATAAACCAGTTACGCAGTGGTGCCCGCTCCTGCACAGGGGCGGGCACTCGTCGCGCGCGGCGCGTGCGATCAGGTGAACCACGTTACGAAGGACAGCACACACCATGCAGGATACCGATATGCGCGAGAAGCTGGTCAAGATCATCGAGGCCTACGAGGACGTTCAGGTTAAGATGGGCGATCCGGCCGTTCTTGCTGATCAGAAGGAATACAACCGCCTGGCCAAGGAATACGCGAACCAGGGTCCCCTTGCAAAGAAGGCGCGCGAGTACGTGCAGGCGTCCGACGATCTGGCCGCCGCCAAGGAGATGCTCTCCGACCCTGATATGAAGGAGTTCGCTCAGGAGGAGATGGCCGAGATCGAGAGCAGGCTTCCCGCTCTTGAAGAGGACATCAAGTTCATGCTCATTCCGGCCGATCCGGCGGACGACAAGGACATCATCGTCGAGATCCGCGCTGCCGCGGGCGGCGACGAGGCGGCCATTTTCGCCGGCGACCTCTACAAGATGTACGAGCGCTTCGCTGCTGCGCAGGGCTGGAAGACCGAGACCATGGACGTGTCGGCTTCGGAGGCCGGCGGCTTCAAGGAGATCCAGTTCAAGGTCAAGGGCGACAAGGTGTACTCGGTCATGAAGTTCGAGTCCGGCGTGCACCGCGTGCAGCGCGTCCCCAAGACCGAGAGCCAAGGTCGCATCCATACGTCCACGGCCACCGTGGCCGTTCTTCCCGAAGCCGACGAGGTCGAGGTCGACATCAACGAGAACGATCTTCGCATCGACGTGTATCGCGCCGGCGGCCCGGGCGGCCAGTGCGTGAACACCACCGACTCGGCCGTGCGCATCACGCACCTGCCGTCGGGCTTGGTGGTGCAGTCGCAGGATCAGAAGTCGCAGCTGCAGAACAAGATCGCCGCAATGGCCGTTTTGCGCGCGCGCCTGTACGAGAAGATGCTGGCCGAACAGCAGGCTGCCGAGGGCGCCGAGCGCTTGGCTCAGATCGGCTCGGGCGATCGTTCCGAGAAGATCCGCACCTACAACGGCCCGCAGGATCGCGTGACCGATCACCGCATCGGCTTCAACGGCACGTACAACGGCGTGCTGCTCGGCGACGGCCTGGGCGATGTGATCACCGCGTTGCAGGCCGCCGATCGCGCGCAGAAGCTGGAAGCTGCGGTTTAGGTTGAGCGACGTTTGGACTATCAAGGCCGCCCTTGATTGGACGGTCGGCTATCTGGAGCGCAAAGGCGACGAGAACCCGCGCATCTCCGCGCAATGGCTGCTGTCCGAGGCCACGGGCCTGAGCCGCATCGAGCTGTACGCGAACTTCGACCAGCCCTTGTCCCTGGACGAGCGCGACGTGCTGCGCGGTTTCGTGGCGCGTCGCGGCGCCGGAGAGCCCTTGCAGTACATCACCGGCGAGGTGGGGTTTCGCCACATCACCGTGCAGGTGCGCCCCGGGGTGCTCATCCCGCGTCCCGAAACCGAGGTGCTGGTGAGCGAGGCGCTGTCGCTCCTGCCGCCGGCGCCGAAGCGCGTTGCGGCCGATGCTTGGGCGGAAGAAGCGCTTGAAGCCCCTCTTGCCGAAGCTGCTGCCGATTCCGCTGACGAGCGGGATGCCTCCGAAGATGCGCCCGATGCGCAGGTTCCTGCTCCCGAGTTGCTGGTGGCCGATTTGTGCACGGGGTCGGGCTGCATCGCGTGCTCCATCGCGTTCGAGCATCCGCTTGCGCACGTGGTTGCCACGGACATCGCGCCCGAAGCCGTTGCGCTTGCCGGCGACAACGCGCGGGCGCTCGGCTTGGACGAGCGAGTGGAGGTGCTTGCGGGCGATCTGGGGGAATGCGTTCCTTCTTGCATGATAGGCGCGCTTGACCTGGTGGTTTCCAATCCGCCGTACGTGCCTACGGCGGTGCTGGCCGACATTCCGCGCGAGGTGGCCGACTTCGAGCCGGAGCTTGCCCTTGACGGCGGATCGGACGGCTTGGACGTGCTGCGCCGGTTGTTGCCGTGGTGCGGCGCTGCGCTCAAGCCTGGCGGCGCGTTCGCGTTCGAGCTGCACGAGGGTCATTTGGACGAAGCGGCGGCCCTGGCGCGCGAAGCGGGCTTTCAGGATGTGCGCATCGTGCGCGACCTGGCGCAACGCCCCCGCGTTTTGACCGCGCGCAAGGCGGATGCCTGCAGCTAGCCTGCGACGGCATGGCGGCACGGCGGAGCGCGGCGCGCGCATGCGAGACGGCTGCTTCGCTATAATGGTGCGAAACCAAGGGAAGGGGTCGCCATGCTGGAACGAAACATCTTGGACGATAATCTTACGCTTTCGGCGTACACCATGCGAAAGCGCCTGGGCGATCGGCGCCCGCGCATCGGTTTGATTCTGGGCTCGGGCTTGAATCCGCTGGCTAACGAGATCGCCGATGCGGAGCTGATTCCCTACGTCGAGGTTCCGCGCATGAACACGAGCACGGCGGAAGGGCACGTGGGCAGGTTCGTGTGCGGAACGCTGGGCGGGAAGTGCGTGCTGGCCATGCAGGGCCGCCTGCACGGCTACGAAGGGAACTCCTCGCAGGAAGTGGCGTATCCGGTGTGGCTCATGCAGCGTCTCGGCGTCGATACGCTCATCACCACCAACGCCGTCGGCGCGCTCAACGTGAACTACCAGGTGGGCGATTTCTGCATCATGTCCGACCAGATCAACTTCACGGGGCGCAACCCCATTGCCGCACCCGATCCGGCCAACCTGTCCGATAGATTCTTCTCCATGTTCGACGCGTTCGACCCGCAGTTGCGTTCCATCGCCCATGATGTGGCGGCTGAACGGGGGATACGCGTGCAGGAAGGCGTGTATTTGGGCTTGCTCGGCCCAAGCTTCGAGACGCCGGCCGAGATTCGCATGTTCCGATCATGGGGAGCCGACACGGTTGCTATGAGCGTGTGCGAAGAGGTTATAGCCGCGCGCCATGTGGGCATGCGCGTGCTGGGCGTGTCGCTTGTCTCGAACATGGGATGCGGCATCGGGGGCGCAAGCCCCACCGGCGTCGAGGTGCTCGATGTGGCGAAGACGCGCGAAGCCGATTTCGCGCGTCTGATCACGGGCGTGATCGAACAGTTGTAACAACAGTGAATCTGCGCGCGTCAAGCGCTTTGGAAACTCGGCGGGAACCCGTCGGGCAGGCGTTTGGCGCACCGTATCGTTTGGAAGGAATCCATGGACCATCGGTTGAAGCTGCATGTGCTGGCAAGCGGCAGCTACGGTAACGCTGCCGTGATCGAGGACGCCGCTACGGGTGCGGGCGTGCTGGTTGATTGCGGCATCTGCAAGCGCGACTTCTTCGCGCGCGTCGACGAGGCGGGATTCGACCCGGCGAACCTTGCAGCCGTCCTGATCACGCACGACCACGGCGATCACACGAAGGGCCTGGGCGTGGTGCTGCGCGGTTTGGCGAAGCAGGGAATTGCTCCTGCCGTGTACGTGAACAGCGCTGTGCGCCTTGCGAGCAAGGAGATTCGCGCGCTCGAGGGAGCATGCGACCTGCGCGCTTTGGCGAACGGCGATGCGCTCTCGCTTGCGGGGATGAGCGTGCATGCGTTCGCCACCTCGCACGATGCGGCTGCGTCGTGCGGGTTTCGTTTCGAAAGCTCGGACGGCGACGCGCTGGGGTTCGTGACCGATACCGGCATCGTGACGGGCGAGGCGCACGAGGGCCTGTCCAACGTGCGCATTTTGGCGCTGGAGAGCAACCATGACGTGCGGATGCTGCAAGAGGGGCCGTACCCGTATCCGGTCAAGCGTCGCATCGGGTCCGACGTGGGCCACCTGTCGAACGTTCAGGCGGCCGACGAGCTTGACGCATTGCTGTGCGCGCGGTTGGAGCAGGTGGTTGCCATGCATATCTCGCAGAACAACAATACGTACCGTCTGCCCGAGGAGTCTTTGGCTGCGGTGGTGTCGCGCGCGTCTCATGGTGCGACCGTGCAGGCGGCGTACCAGGGAATGCTCGTGAGCGTGGAGTAGACGGGTTCGCTCGCCGCAGCCGCTTTGCGCCGGTGGGCGCGCAGCGGCCGCGGCTCGATCGCTTCGTGCGGCTTACTCGCCGTCGAACAGCTCGGTGGAGAAGTAGCGCTCGCCCGTGTCGGGCAGAAGCGTGACCACGGTCTTGCCGGCGCCGAGCTTGCGGGCGAGGCGGCGCGCGGCGGCTACGTTCGTGCCCGACGACACGCCGCAGAGCAGGCCTTCCTGGCGAGCGAGGGCGCGAGCGGTGTCGAGGGCCTCTTCGTCCGAAACGATGCAGATGTCGTCGTAGATCTCCTGATCGAGGATGGCGGGGATCAAGCCGTCGCCGATGCCCATCTGCAGGTGCGTGCCGATGCCGCCTCCGGAAAGAATGGCGGCGTTTTCGGGCTCGACCGCCCATATCTCCACGTCGGGGTACAGGCGCTTGAGGATCTGTCCGACGCCGGAGATGGTTCCGCCCGTGCCGATGCCGGAGCAGAAGCCGTGAATGGGGCCTTCGACGTCCTCGACGATCTCGAGCGCGGTGTGGTACTTATGGGCGAACAGGTTGTCCTCGTTCTCGAACTGCTGGGGAACGTAGACGCGCGGGTCTTCCGCTGCCATGCGCTCGGCGGTGGCGATGCATTCGGCGATGCACTTGCCGATGTCCCCGTCGTCGTGCACGATGATCACGTCGGCTCCGTAGTGGCGTACGAGCTTGCGGCGCTCGACGGACACGGAGTCGGGCATGATGATGCGGGCGGCGTATCCCTTGACGGCGCACACGAGCGCAAGCCCGATGCCTTGGTTGCCGCTCGTCGGCTCCACGATGATGCTGTCAGGTTTCAGTTGACCGCGCTTTTCGGCCTGGTCGATCATCTGCCAGGCCGTGCGGGTCTTAACCGATCCTCCTACGTTCACGCCTTCGTACTTTGCGAGGATCTGGGCGGATCCTTCTTCGGAGAGGCTGTTCAGGCGGATGAGGGGCGTGCGCCCCATGGCGTCAAGCACGTTGTCGTAGATCACGATGGTTCCTCGATCATGGTTCGGGTTCGTATGCGGTAAGCATCCATTGTACCATTGCGCGTTTACGCGCATACGGAATCTACTTGACGGCGATGGTCATGATATCGCGAGGAAGGTTCGCTCCTTCGTAGATAATGCCGTTTTCCACGAGGTCTTTGCCGATGGCGACGTAGCCTTCGGCGTCGACGCGGTTTTGCGCGATTTCGTCGTCGGTGAGGGGGCGCCGCACCTTTGCGGGCGAGCCCATGACCAGCATGCCGTCGGGGATCTGGGTTCCGCCGGTAACGAGGGACCCGGCGCCTACGATGCAGTTCGATCCGACGTTCGCTCCGTCCATGATGATGGAACCCATGCCGACCAGCGTGTTGTCGCCGATGGTGCAGCCGTGCACGATGGCTCCGTGGCCGACGGTCACGCCGGAGCCGATGACGCAGTCGCTTGCGGCGCCCAGATGCACGCAGCAGTTTTCCTGGACGCTGGTTCCCTCGCCGATGACGATCTTCGATCCGTAGTCGCCGCGCAGCGTGGCGTTGAACAGGATGACGGCGTCTTTGCCGACGGATACGTTGCCAATGAGGGTGGCGTTGGGCGCGATGCGCGCTTCGGGATGGATCTCGAGTTGACGGTAGTCCATGCGGGCCTCCTTGTGACGGGCCGTTCGCGCGGTGGGCGCTCGGCCTCGCTGCTTCGTGTTCGTACTTTATTATAGGAAGGGGATCGCTGCGTTTCGAGGGGATCGCGGTTGAATGCGGCGGGCGGGACCCTCAAATCAGGGGAAGTGTAAGAAGGAGGGCGCGGGCGCTTGCGTGGGGGAGCGCGGCGGGGCGCGGTGGGGCTTGGGAATCCTCTGGCGCTCGGTTGCGTGCGGGCGCCCGCGGAGCGTAAAACCCTCGCGCTGTCAAAACTAACGAGTTTTGCGGCGGTTTTTGCTCTGCGGAGGAGGTTCCGAGTAACCTTGATTTTTGTTTCCCCAGGTCACGAAGTTGCGACTTACCTTTATCCTGGTTTGAGGACCAGCAAAACTCGTCCGTTTTGACAGGAATGCCCCAATGGGCCGGTATTCGCGCGTCGGTGGTCGGGTGCGCACATGCGCCCGCGGTCGGACTCGCGCATACGCCGGTGCACGTGCGCGCACATGCACCGGCGCGCACGGCCAGGTGCATGCCCTAGGCACGCGCTCTGTCGTCGGTCGTCCCGCTGCGCCGCGACGCCCGCTTGCACGCGGGGCGGCTTACGGCGATGCGGGCTTGGAGGCGGGTGCGGCCTGGTAGGACCAAAGCGCGTTCGCTCGGCGCACCACGTCGTTGAAGGATCGGCTGTGGACGGCGTGGTCGCGGCGCTTCGGGTCGTTCACCACCAGCATGCCGTGCCGATCGATGTCGACCAGCACGACGTAGGACGGCTTGCTGGCGGAGGAGTCGCTGTCGAGCGATGCGATCACGGGGCGTCCCGCGGTGATCTCTTTCCTGATGGCCAGCTCGCTCGACTCCACCGAGTTCACCTTCAGCCCCAGTTGGCGCGCGCCTTCCGTAAGCAGGCCGTCGGGGTTTTCGACGTAGCCGTTGCTGCGCGCGAAAGCCGCCACGACGGACGGTCCCATGTCGGCGTCTCCCGTGACGCCGATGCGCGCCATGGCCAAGCACAGGGGCGCGCCGCTCGATGAGCCGATGGTACCCGATCCGTAAGGATCGGATGACCAGGCGGGATCGTTCTGGAAGAGCGCGGGGGCAGAAGCTTTCTTCCAAGCGGGCGCGGTGCTGTTCCCGGCTGCGTCGACGCTTTGGCTGGGCGCGGATTCGGCAGCTGGGACGCTGTCGGCCTCGGGCGCTGCGGCGATGCCGCGGGAAACGAGCGTGCCTCCGATCGTGCCCACGGCCCCTACTGCGACAATGGCGAAGATGGCCGAAAGTATCCGCATCGAGGCCGTTCCCGCAGATGGCGGGCGATTGCCGCGGTGCGGGTCGGGTGTGGCGGGACGCACGGTGGCGAAGGGATCGCGCGCTTCGTCGACGGAGGGCCGTTGCAACGAGACGTCGAAGCGGATGCCGTGCGTTCGGTTGGGCAGGTGCCGCTCGCTTTGCGGCAAGCCGACGTGCGGCTGCGGCCCGGTGCCCTGAAACGGCATGTCGGGCAGGTTTCGGTTCGTCACGGCGGCTCCTCCTTTCGCGGCCAGGCGATCGACGGCAAGCGTGTGGCGCGTTCCGTATCGGCTTCAGGACGCGTACGTAAAAAGAAAGTGTACGGTTTCGGTGCTTTTCGCCGCGTTCGCCGGCGAAACCGTTGCCCGGTTCTGACTGACTGGTTGACGGATTGTCATCTTGGGCATGCATGTTGCTCTCTGGCATCGAATCGCGGTACGGCCGCCTTCGACGTTGCCCTCTCGGTCCTGTCCGCCTCATTTCCGAGTTGGCTCGTGTGAATTTCCTGCGCGCGCCGCGCGCCCGTCGAAGTTTCGCTTGTGCGCGCGGCAAGCTGGGGTATACTGGCCTGCAACAACTTCATAGAACGAAATGCGTTGACGAGGACAGTAGGGACGAACCCATCTTCAGAGAGCCGGCGGATGCTGCGAGCCGGTGGTGGGCGGCCTGAACGCCACCTCCGAGCAGTTCGGTTCGAACGTTGCGCGGCTCACCCGGACGATCTTCGGGAACCCGCGGGCAAGTAGGCTGAACCGGCGACTCCGTTATCAGTCCGATTGAGATAGGCCGCGCGTCTTCGTCGCGTCGTATCCGCTTTCCTTCTGAGGTCCTGGTGCAGCTTACGTGCAACAGGATTTTTTTATGGTCGGACTCGAAGGAAGGAGCCAGATGCAGCTGAGAAGCGAAGCCGTTACCGCCGGCGTGGCGCGCGCCCCCCACCGCAGCTTGCTCAAGGCGGACGGCATCACCGACGAGGAGCTGAAGCGCCCGCTCGTTGCGGTGTTCAACTCCCGAAACGACGTTATTCCCGGACACAACAACCTGGATAAAATCGCCGAGGCCGTAAAGGCCGGCATCTACATGGCGGGCGGCGTGCCGTTTGAGCTTTCGACCATCGGGGTGTGCGACGGCATTGCCATGAACCACGACGGCATGCACTACTCGCTCGTGTCGCGCGAGGTCATCGCCGACAGCCTGGAATGTGCCGTGCAGGGCCACGCCTTCGACGCCCTCGTATGCATTCCCAACTGCGACAAGATCGTGCCGGGCATGCTGCTGGGCGCCCTGCGCGTGAACATTCCCACGGTGTTCGTGTCCGGCGGCCCCATGCTGGCCGGAAAGCAGCCCGGCGGCTGCGGCCCCTCCACCGATCTCAACACGCTGTTCGATGGCGCGGCTGCCGTTCAGCAGGGATCCATGACGATTGATGAGCTCAAGCACTACGAAGACACGGCGTGCCCTACGTGCGGCAGCTGCTCGGGTCTGTTCACGGCGAATTCCATGAACTGCTTGTGCGAAGCCCTGGGCATCGCCTTGCCGGGCAACGGCACGGTGCCGGCGGTCTATTCCGAGCGCATCCGCCTGGCGAAGCACGCCGGCATGAAGGTGATGGAGCTGCTGGAGCGGGGCGTATGCATGCGCGACATCGTGAGCGCCGCCGCCGTGCACAACGCAATGGAGTGCGATATGGCGTTCGGCGGCTCCACGAACACGGTGCTGCATCTGACGGCCATCGCGCGCGAAGCGGGATGCCCCGTGACCATGGACGACTGGGACGCTGCAAGCGCGCGCACTCCGCATCTGGTGAAGCTGCAGCCTTCGGGCCCGCGCCCGCTCAGCGACCTGTACGAGGTGGGCGGCGTGCCGGTGGTCATGCGCGAGCTGGCGAAGCTCGGGCTGCTCGACCGCACGGCCGTGACGTGCATGGGGCCGATGGACGACTATCTGGCGTCGTGCACGAAGCCGGCCGACGGCGAGGTGTGCCGTTCGCACGACAACCCGTTCTCGCCGGTGGGCGCGCTTCGGGTGCTGCACGGCAACATCGCGCCTGACGGGGCGGTTGTCAAGAAGTCGGCGGTCGACCCGTCCATGATGAAGCACACGGGACCGGCGCGCTGCTTCGACAGCGAGGAGGCGGCTTGCGCGGCGATCTACGCGGGCGAGATCGTTTCGGGCGACGTCGTGGTCATTCGCTACGAGGGCCCCAAGGGCGGCCCGGGCATGCGCGAAATGCTCACTCCCACGTCGGCCATTTCGGGGATGGGCCTGTCCACGAGCGTCGCGCTCATCACCGACGGGCGCTTCTCGGGCGCGACGAAGGGCCCGGCCGTCGGGCACGTGAGCCCTGAAGCTGCGGCGGGCGGGTCTATCGCGCTCGTTAAGGAAGGCGATCAGGTGACGGTGGATATCGAAGGCGGCGCGCTCACCCTGCACGTGAGCGACGACGAGCTTTCCCGGCGTCGCGAGGCGTTTCGCCTTCCCGCGCCGAAACACGATCATGGCGTGCTCGCGAAATACGCGAAGCTCGTTTCATCTGCGGACAAGGGGGCGTACGTCTCATGAGCGAACGAATCGAAGAACGCGATGCGCACGAGCCTGCCGCGTGCGGTGCGGCGGGTCGGCAGAAAGCGTCGGCACCGCGAGCCGCGGCCAGCGCGGCTGCGGTGGGCGCTCCGCGCGGGTTGGGAAGCGGCACCGCCAAGCAGGGGGCCACGATGATCGCGGCTGAAGCGGTGATCGCCTCCCTCGAGGCCGAGGGCGTAGACGTGGTGTTCGGCTATCCGGGCGGCCAGGCCATCAAGATGTACGACGCGCTGTACGATTCCCAGCAGATCACGCACGTGTTGTCCCGGCACGAACAAGGCGCGGTGCACGAGGCGGACGGGTACGCCCGCGCCACGGGTAACGTGGGCGTGGTCATCGTGACCAGCGGGCCGGGCGCCACCAACACGGTCACGGGCATCGCGACGGCCTACATGGACAGCGTGCCGCTCGTGGTCATCACGGGCCAGGTGCCGCGCGGCGTGATCGGCACGGACTCGTTCCAGGAATCGGACATCGTGGGCATTTCCATGCCGGTGGTCAAGCACAGCTACCTGCTGCAGTCGACCGACGAGCTGACCCGCACGTTTCGCGAGGCATTCCATATCGCCAAAACCGGGCGACCCGGCCCGGTTCTCATCGACGTGCCAAGCGACCTTGCCTCCGAAGGCATGGTGTTCTCCTATCCCGACGAAGTGAACCTGCCGTCCTACAAGCCTACGTATCGCGGCAACGCCAAGCAGATCAAGCAGGCTGTGGCCCGCATCAAGCAGGCCGAGCGCCCCGTGCTGTACGTGGGCGGCGGCATCGTGTCGTCCGGCGCTTCCGACGAGTTGATCCGCCTGGCCGAGCTCATGCAGATTCCCGCGGTCACCACGCTTATGGGCAAGGGGGCGTTCCCGGCTTCGCACAAGCTCAACCTGGGACCGGTGGGCATGCACGGCTCCAAGTACGCCAACCTGGCCATGACGGAAAGCGACCTGATCATCGCTGCGGGCGCTCGTTTCTCGGACCGCGTCACGGGGAAGCTCGACGAGTTCGCGCCCCGGGCCGACGTGATCCACATCGACATCGACCCTGCCGAGATCGGCAAGGTCCGCGAGGTGCAGATTCCCATCGTGGGCGACCTCAAGGGCGTTTTGGCCGGCATCGTGGCGGCGCTCGAGAAGGAGAACGCCCAGCCTGCGACGAGCGATTGGGTCGAGAAGATAGCGGCGTGGCGCTCGCGTTACCCGTTCTACCATCCTGATCTGGGGGACAATCCCGAAGAAATCGTGCCTGAGGTGGTCATGCGAAAGCTGTCCGCTCTGCTGGATCCGCACAAGAGCATCGTGGTCACCGAAGTGGGCCAGCATCAGATGTGGGCGGCTCAGAGCATCGATCGCGAGGCGCCGCGCACGTTTTTGTCGTCGGGCGGTTTGGGCACCATGGGATTCGGCTTTCCGGCGGCCATCGGCGCGGCCATCGGCTGCCCCGAAAAGCGCGTGGTGTGCGTGGCCGGCGACGGGTCGTTCCAAATGAACAGCCAGGAAATGGCCACGGCCGCCGTGCACGGCACGCCGGTGAAGGTGCTCATCATGGACAATCGCTGCCTGGGCATGGTGCATCAGTGGCAGCGGCTGTTCTACGAGGGCCGCTACTCGGCTACGCTGCTGGACGCGACGCCCGATTTCGTGAAGCTGGCCGACGCGTACGGTTGGCAGGGCGAGCGCGTGGAGCATCCCGATCAGCTGGATGCGGCGCTTGCGCGCATGCTGGAGGCGCCGGGCCCCTATTTGCTCGATGTGGCCATTTCGCGCGATCAGAACGTGTATCCCATGGTGGCGCCGGGCCGCGCGCTCGACGAGGTCATGGGGGCGATCGACGTGGCGGTGGGCGCCGTGCGCATCGACGTGCCCGCAGCCGGGCAGAAAGGGGAGGGACGATGAGGCACATCCTGTCTGTTCTCGTGGAGAACAAGCCCGGCGTGCTCTCGCGCGTGACGGGGCTCATCTCGCGGCGCGGCTTCAACATCGAGTCGCTGTCCGTCGGTCCCACCGAAGATCCCACCATGTCGCGCGTGACGGCCATCGTCAAAGCCGACGAGGTTGCGTTCGAGCAGATTACCAAGCAGCTTCACAAGCTGATCAGCGTGCATAAGATCACCGACCTCACCAACGACGCCGCCATCGAGCGCGAACTGGTGATGTTCAAGGTGAACGCATCGCCCGAGCGGCGCAGCGAGATCATCGAGATCGCCAACGTCTTCCGCGCGAAGATCGTCGACGTGGGAAGAAGCTCGCTCACTATCGAAGCCACCGGCGACGAGAACAAGCTCAAGGGCATGGAGGACCTCTTCCGCGCCTACGGCATCAAGGAGATCATCCGCACCGGCAAGATAGCCATGTCCCGAAACAGCAAGGACGTGTAGCTTTTCCCAGCTTTTCCGAAAGTCCAAGCAAGGTACCATCAGCCAATAGAAAGGAAAACGAACATGGCTGTTACGATCTATCACGAGAACGACGCGAATCCGCAGCTCATCCAGGACAAGAAGATCGCCATCATCGGTTACGGAAGCCAGGGCCACGCCCATGCGCTGAACCTGGTCGATTCCGGATGCGACGTGCGCATCGGGCTGCGCGAGGATTCTCGTTCGCGGGGGAAGGCCGTCGCGGCGGGCTTGCAGGTGATGAGCGTGGCCGAGGCAGCCGAGGAAGCCGATCTCATCATGATCCTCACGCCCGACGAGACTCAGGCGGCTACGTACGAGGCCGAGATCGCGCCGCATCTCAAGGCGGGCGACACGCTGGCGTTCGCGCACGGCTTCAACGTGCACTACGGCTACATCACGCCACCCGAGAACGTCGACGTGATCATGATCGCGCCGAAGGGTCCGGGCCACATGGTGCGCCGCGTGTTCACCGAAGGAGCGGGCGTGCCGTGCCTTATCTGCGTGCACCAGGACGCATCGGGGCAGGCCAAGGACGTGGCGCTGTCGTACGCGTGGGGCATCGGCGGCGCGCGGGCCGGCGTGGTGGAGACTACGTTCAAGAACGAGACCGAAACCGACTTGTTCGGCGAGCAGGCCGTGCTCTGCGGCGGCGTGACGGCGCTCATCAACGCCGGCTTCGAGACGCTGGTGGAGGCGGGTTATCCGCCTGAGATGGCGTACTTCGAGTGCTTCCACGAGATGAAGCTCATCGTGGACCTCATGTACGAGGGCGGCATGTCCAACATGCGCTACTCCATCTCGAACACGGCCGAGTACGGCGACTACTACGCTGGGCCACAGGTCATCGGCGACGAGGCGAAGGCCGCGATGAAGGACATCCTCGCGCGCATCCAGGACGGCAGCTTCGCGCACGAGTTCATGGAAGATTCCAAGAACGGCCAGAAGTGGCTGCAGGAGCAGCGCATGGAGCACGGCAATGCTCCGATCGAGGAAGTGGGCGTGGGCATTCGCTCGATGTTCAGGTTCGCGCGCCACTAACCCGGGGCGCTGCGCGTCTTCAGGGCGGGCGCGGCTTTTCATGCGAGGACGCGAAACGCGGGCGGCGCAGGCACGAGCTTGCGCCGCCCGCTTGCGTCCGGCAAGTGCGCCTTTGCGGAGCGGGCGCGCCTGGTCGGGCGTCGTCCGGCAAGTGCGCCCGCTTGCGATCGTGCGCGGGCGGACCTTCGTTGCCCGCGTGCGACTACTCTCGATCGGCGGCGCACGTTCGCGCTCGGCGTCGCGCGCTCTCGACCGGTCGCACTTGGGCGAATTCCGCTCGATGGGCTCCTGTTCGCTCGGCCGTTCCGGGTTGCGCAGCAAATAGGGCGTTCGCTGGCAGGTTTTCACGGTTTGAGGTTGTTGGGCGAGCCTTCGTGGGTGCATACGAACAGCTTGCATCGTATCACCCCAGTTCAGGGCTTTGCGCTGATGCGGTAAATGTTGGAATGCACTTGTGACGTGTCGCATGACGACCTCAAACCGTCAAAAACCGCCAGCGAACGCGATTTTGCGAGCGCACGGCCCTCTCGCGGGTGCGGGGCGCGCCCGTGGGCTCGCGTTCGCGGGCATGCGGTGCGCCTGTGGGCATGCGGTGCGCCTGTGGGCATGCGGTGCGCCCGTGGGCATGCGGCCCGCTCGCGGGTGCGCGGCACGCGCTCGTGGGCATGCGATCCCCCGCGCTTGCCGACTGCCTCGTCGCAGCGCGGGCGGCCTTCCGTCGTTTCCGTGGCGTTGCTTGTTCGCCCTTGCGCCCGATCGTACACTGCTGGTATGAATTCGACTATCAAAGACATCGAGCGCGTTGCGATGGCGTGCCTGCGGCGCATGTGCGCCTGGGTTGCGCGTCCGTTCGACAGCTGGTATCGATGGGGGATTCCCGTGCTTCTGTTCGCGGCGTTTTGCGCCGCGCTGCCCGCCTGGGTCGGCCTGACCTTGTTCCTGCCGCTTTCGGTTGCGCTCTCGCTGAAGACGGCATGCGCAATGCGGCGCATTCATAACCTGGAGCTTGTCGATGTCGTGGAGCGCAACGGGGTGGACGAACTTGACACCGACCGCGATCGCGTGCAGCGAGCGTGGGTCCTCAGCTGCGGCTCCATCGTGGCGGCGACGGTGTTCGCGCTGATCGTTCGCGCGGTGCTCTCGCTTTTCCCGGGCGTGGCGATTCCCTCTACGCTTGCCACGTACCTGGCGTTCGCCGCGGTGCTCATGGGCGGGTTTTTACTGCTCTACTTTCTTGCGCTGCGGTTCGACGGCGCCTTTCTGCGCGGCATGGCCAGCGTGTCCGTCACGTTGCCGGCGTTCTTCATCATCGTGGCCGTTGCCAGCATGCTGCTTTCCTGGGTCATGTCCGTAGTGCAGGATTGGGGCCTGTCCGCCGAAACCATGCTGGCGGGCGGGTTTTCCTGGCTGTACCAGGTTCAAAGTGTTCTGAAGGTGGCTACTGACTACTTCTTGCAGCAGGATCCGCTGATCGTGGGTGCATCGATCGTGTTCGCGGCGCTTTTGCTGCTGCTGTACACCTATACGGTTCCCCAATACTGGATGGGCAGCGTTCGCTGGTGGCTCAAGGGAATGGGGCTGGCGGCGGCGGTGTTCTCGGGCGCGGCCATCGTGTTCGCGGGGGTGTGGGTGTCCGACGTGCAGCAATGGGTTGCCTCGAGCGAAGGCCGCGCGCTGGACGCGAGCCTTTTGGGAGGCCAGGCTGCGGCGCTTTCAAGCTATCGGCGCGAGGACATGATCGCGCTCGTTCGGGCACTGGTGCTGCCCTATACGGTGGGCGTGTTCGTGGCGAACGCGGTGCTCGCGTGGCGAAGGGCCGTGGCGAAAGAGAAAAGCGACGCGATCCTCGATGGGTTCGCCGAATCGGGGTGCTTCGACGAGCGGAAGATCCCCCAGATAAGAAAACGCTACCTGTACTATTGCGGCAACCGGGTGCTGTGGGACATCGCGATGCGCTCCATCGGCCGCGACGTGCCTTTGCCCCATCCGTTCGCCCCGCGCAAGCTGACGCTCAAAGAGCGTCTCACGGGCGAACTTGACGATGCCGCCGGACGCGGAACGGCCTCGTAGCGGCCTTCTTGCGGACGAAATGCTTCGCTCGCTTGATTTCGGTCGCAGCCGTCGTGGCTCGGTGCTACCATAGGCCGCATCGAGACAAGGGAGGCTGCTATGAAGACGAAAACGTTTGGGAAGCTGTGCGCGTGCGTGTGCGCAACGGCGCTCGCCGCTTCGGTGATGGCCGGATGCACGGGCGCGCAGGGAGCTTCGCACGAGCCGCCGTCGCTGGTCAACGGCGTGACCGACCAGCAGGAGATCGTGTACTGTCTGTACTTCGGGCTGTACGACAAGGATGCCGGCAAGCAGGTGCTTACGATGGACGAGGCGAAGGACATCCTTATCCCGCTGTTCGTCGAAGCAGGGTCGGGCTACACGGTGTACGAGGCCGAAGGCGGCTATGCCGCCGAAGACGGCACCATTATCCAAAACGATACGCTCGTGTTCGATAGCGTGCACGGAAGCGACCAAGCGGTGATCGACCTTATCGAAAAGGCCAAGGCTGCTCTGAACGTCGAGAGCGTCTACTGCGAATCGAAGGCCGTCGGGTACAAGATGTACGGCGGCGTGATGTCGAACGTGGAGTAAGCTGACGGCGCCCGGCGCCCGGCGGCGCGTGACGGCGAGGCGAGGACAGGGCGAAGGAAGCGTCGCCCCAGTAGTCGTCCGGTCGCCTCGCGGCGCGCCCGTTGCCCGCCCTGGCGCTTCGGTCGTTTCGTTCGTCTTGCTCCGTCCCGCCAATGAAACGTGCCCGGGCTGCGCAGTCCGGGCACGTGGCGAATGGCCGCGCGAATGCCCGCGCGGACCGAGTGGATTGAAAAAGGGGAGTTACTTGCCCTGCCAAACCGGCGTGCGCTTCTCGACGAAAGCGGCCGGGCCTTCGATGCCGTCGGCGGTCTTCTCCAGGAAGCGGTACGCGGCGTCGGAGTAGCGCATGGCATCCTCTTCGGACATCTGGTCGGCGGCGTGCACGATGTTCTTCGTCCACTTGAGGGCGAGGGGGGCGTTCTTCAGGCACTCTTCGGCCAGCGCGATAGCGCGGTCCATGACCTCTTCGGCCGGCACGACGTAGTTGATCAGGCCGAGAGCCTTGGCCTCGGGAGCCTTGATCTTCTTGCCGGTCAGCAGAAGCTCCATGCAATCCTTGCGGTTGATGTCGCGCGCCAGGCGCACGATGCCGCCCGTGGAAGCGATGATGCCCAGGCCAACCTCGGTGCAGCCGAACTTGGCGTTCTCGGCGGCAACCACCATGTCGCAGGACAAGGCGATTTCCATGCCGCCGCCGGCCGCGGAGCCGTTGCATGCGGCGATGACGGGCTTGGAGCACAGGCGCGCGGTCAGGCCGCCGAAGCCATGCTCGGTCACGGTCTGGCACTCGCCGCCTTCGCTCAGCTCGGAAAGATCCTCGCCCGCGCAGAACACCTTGCCCGTGCCGGTGACGATGATCGCGCGCACGGCGGGATCGGTCTCGGCGTTGTTCATGATGTTCTCCATGGCCTTGGAGGTGACGCCGTTAAGGGCGTTCGCCACGTCGGGGCGGTTGATGCGGATGATCAGCAGACCGTCCTCGCGAAGTTCGGATACGACGGTGTCGGTACCATAGTAATCTGCCATTGCTCCTCCTTGACTGGTTGCGATTTCGCGCGAAGCCGCGCGTGGCGCCGAGCGATGTTCCGCACGTGATTCGGCTCGATTGCAGCGTGCCGCCGTCGTGTTTTACTCGCTCGAACAACTGCCCTGAATACTAGCGATCGCAGCTATGCCGTTGCATCGCAAGGCGCATGGTAATTCGGCGATACTTAAAAATCGGTGCATCGCAAAAAAAGTAGTAGGGATACGTAATGATGCCATTGATCAGGGGCTATGAAACGCGTTTGCGCAGTGCTTCCCACGGCGGGGGCGCGGCGTTGCGCCGTGGCGCCGCGCGGGCGATGGAACCTGCGCGGACGGGCGCGCAGGCATAGTCAAATTGTAAGTAATGATGCTTTCACGGCGATCTTGCGATGACGCCGCGCGGCGAGCGGTGCAAACTGCTCTCAACGCGCCGAATCCGCCGCATGTTCCCCTCGAAGACGGCGGGTCGCGTCCGAACGCTTTATAAAGGCAAACGAGAAGGGAAAGGTACAGGATGAAAATCGTTGCTGCTTTCAAGGTGGTTCCCGACGATCAGGACATCCAGGTGTCCGCGGACGGCTCCCTGGATTACTCCAAGGCCAAGGGCATCGTGTCCACGTACGATCTGAACGCTCTCGAGGCCGCGGCGCAGCTGGCCGCAGCCAACGACGGCTCCTCGGTGGTTGCGATGACGGCGGGCCCCGCTTCCATCGACGACTCCAAGCTGAAGAAGAACGTGCTGGCTCGCGGCGTGGACGAGCTGTTCATGGCCGCCGACGATGCATACGCGAACATGGATGCCCGCGCGACGGCGGAGGCGCTGGCTGCTCTGGTCGGCAAGGTGGGCGCGTTCGACCTCATCCTGTGCGGCGACGGCTCCGCTGACAACTACGCGCAGCAGGTCGACGTGCAGCTGGCTGCGAAGCTGGGCCTTCCTGTGGTGAACGGCGCCACGAAGATCGAGGCGCAGGGCTCGTCGCTCATCGTCGAGCGTACGCTCGAGGACGTCGTCGAAACCGTCGAGGTGCCCCTGCCCGCCGTTGTGTCCGTGTCTCCCGATATCGCGCTGCCCCGCATTCCCGGCATGAAGGACATCCTGGCCGCCGGCAAGAAGCCGATGAACGTGGCCGGTGCCGAGGCGGCTGTCGACGGCGCTATCGACGTTGTCTCCTGCAAGGCTCCCGATCAGGCCGACCGCAAGCTCGAGATCCTCGACGCTTCGGCTGATGGCGCGATCGAGCAGTTCGCTGCAGCCCTCAAGGCCGCCCTGTAGGTTCCGTCTTCCGATAATCCGCTGTCTGAGAGAAAGGCTAGCATACCCATGAAAGCACTTGTTATTGCCGAGCGCGCCGACGCTGCCCGCGAGCTTGCTGCCGGAGCCCGCACCATGGCCGATGAGGTCGTCCTCGTTTCCTTTGGCGATGCGCCCGCTGCCGTTGCCGACAAAGTGGCGAAGGTGTCCGTACCCGAAGGCTCCGTTTTGGACGACGCCGCCGATACCGTGATCGCCGTGTTCGACGCCGAGCAGCCGAGCGTCGTGCTGGTCGAGCCCACGCGTCACATGAAGACGATCGCCGGCCGCCTGGCCGCGCATGCGGGCGCCGCCGTTATCACCGACGTCATGGAATTCGCCGCCGACGGCGCGAAGAGCCTGTACTTCGGCGGCGTGGCCGAGCGCGTGCAGAAGGCTGCGGGCGACGTGGCCATCTATACGGTTTCCGCTGGCGCGTTCGAAGGCGCCGAGGCAAGCGGCGCGAACGCGGTCGAGGACGTGGCCTGGGTTGCCCCGGCCAATCCGGTGAAGCTCGTGTCCTCCAAGCCCATCGAAAAGAGCGGCGTTGACCTGGGTAAGGCTGACGTGGTCGTGGCTGCGGGCCGTGGCTTCGCGGAGGAGTCCGAGCTTGACTTGGCTCGCGCGCTGTGCGAAAAGCTGGGCGCCGGCCTGGGTTGCTCGCGTCCGCTGACCGAGGGCGTGGACTGGCTTCCCACCGAGACCTACGTTGGCGTGTCCGGCCTCATGCTGTCGCCGAAGGTCTACGTGGCTTGCGGCATTTCCGGCCAGATGCAGCACATGGTGGGCTGCAATCGCGCCGGCACGATGTTCGCCATCAACAAGGACAAGAACGCGCCGGTCTTCAAGCAGTGCGACTTCGGCCTGGTGGGAGACATCAAGGATGTACTGCCGGCTTTGACAGCGGCACTGTAGAAAGCTTCGATCCGCGGGAGGGCTCATGGAGGCCTCCCGCTTCAAGAAGCTCGAACCTTGCTGGTCAGGCGAGCGAGCGGGCTTTTGCGGTGAAGCTGGTGTGTTGTTGATTTTCATAAGACGAGAAAGGATGAAAGGTGTCTGAGACCGATTTCGACATCATCGTCGTGGGGTCCGGGTGCGCCGGGGCCGTGGCCGCTTACGTGGCCGCGTCCGCCGGCAAGAGCGTCCTCGTGGTCGAGCGCGGCAACTTCGCCGGCGCCAAGAACATGACGGGCGGGCGGATCTACTCGCATTCGCTCAAGGAGGTCTTCCCGGACTTCGAGCAGGAGGCGCCCCTCGAGCGCAAGATCACCCACGAGCGCATCGCGCTTCTGGACGCGCGCTCGAGCATGGCCGTCGACTTCACGAGCGACGAACTGGCGGAGGAAGGCAAGGACTCCTACGCCGTCCTGCGCGCGCCGTTCGACCAGTGGCTGGCCTCCAAGGCCGAGGACGCGGGCACCGAGTACATCTGCGGCATCGCCGTGGAGGAGCTCATCAAGGACGAGGCGGGCCGCGTGGTGGGCGTGCGCGCGGGCGAGGACGAGATCACCGCGCAGGTGGTCATCCTGGCCGAGGGCGTGAACCCGCTTTTGTCCGAGAAGTGCCTGGGCAACCCGCGCCCGAAGGCGAACGAGATGGCCGTGGGCATCAAGCAGGTGTTCGAGCTGCCGGCCTCCCAGATCGAGGACCGCTTCCTCGTGCCCGAGGGCGAGGGCGCGGCGATGCTGTTCGTGGGCGACTGCACGCACGGGAACGTGGGCGGCGGCTTCCTGTACACCAACAAGGACTCGATCAGCCTGGGCCTCGTGGCCACCATCTCCACGGCGGCCGACGCGTCGAACCCGTACCCGGTGTACCAGATGCTCGAGGACTTCAAGAACCACCCGGCCGTGGCGCCCATCATCCGCGGCGCGAAGCTGGTCGAGCACTCCGGCCACATGGTGCCCGAGGGCGGCTACAACATGATCCCGAAGTACGTCTTCGACGGCTGCGTCATCGCCGGCGAGACGGCGGGCCTGTGCATGAACATGGGCTACCAGGTGCGCGGCATGGACTTCGCCGTGGCCAGCGGGCGCATGGCGGCCGAGGCCGCGGTCGAGGCCATCGACAAGGGCGACGTCTCCGAGGCGGGGCTGTCCTCCTACAAGGCCAAGATGGAGGACTCGTTCGTTATCAAGGACCTGCGCACCTTCAGCAAGTGGCCCCACGTCATGGAGCACTGGGACTCGATGTTCACCGACTACCCCGTCATGGTGAAGGAGATCTTCAACGCCATGTTCAGCGTGGACGGCGCACCGCAGAAGCCGCTCGTGAAGCGCATGATGCCCATCGTGAAGAAGCGCGGGCTGTTCAAGCTCGCTCGCGAAGTGAGAGGAGCGACGAAGGCCCTATGAGTGCTATTGCTGACATCACCGTCAACGTCGACGAGTTCCTTGCCCTCGACAAGTACGAGGTGGACGAGGAGAACGCCCACATCGAGCTGGTGGACGACCCTGACGACGAGGAGTTCCTCAAGCTGGTGCGCGTGTGCCCGGCGGCCCTCTACAAGGTCGACGAGTCGGGCGCGAAGTCGTTCGACTACGCCGGCTGCCTGGAGTGCGGCACCTGCCGCATAGCCTGCGGGTCGACCATCGTGAAGAAGTGGGAGAACCCCCAGCCCACGATGGGCGTGGAGTACCGCTTCGGCTAGGATCGGAAATCTCCGCTCCGATCCCCGTATCGTTTCGCCTGACCGGGCCGCAGCATCGCGCTGCGGCCCGGTTGCTTTTCGGCTTCGCGCGGTGCAAGCGCGATAGGGAGGGGAAGGACGATCGCAGGCGCGCAGCTGGTTTCGGCGACGTTTCGCAACGGTTCCGAACGGGTGCCAAAGCCGAAGCGTTCGCTGCTGCGGTGCCGCATGCGCGTACAGTGAGGGCTCGATGAAAGCCAGAGAAAGGAGCATCAAGCATGAGTACGCTCGTTGTGCTCGGGTATCCGAGCGAGATGGAGGCGAAATCCGCTTACCAGAAGATTCTCGATCTCGACAAGAACCTTATCGTGAGCTTGCAGTCCGTGGCGGTGGTCGCCCGCCGCGCCGATGGCAAGTACGACGTGGTCACTCCCGATTCCAAAATAGGCACGTCTGCGGTATGGGGCTTGTTCTGGGGCGTTCTGTTCGGAGTGCTCTTCTTCGTGCCCGTGTTCGGCGCGGCTATCGGAGCCGGCATCGGCGCCTTGACCGGCGCTATTGTCAAGCACGGCGTAGACAAGGATTTCCAGGATCGCGTGCGCAACCTGCTTTCCGTCGACGACAGCGCCGCCGTGTTCATGGTGGTCGGCGGCATGACCACCGACAAGTTCGTCGAGGCCATCAGGCCCTTCGGCGGCGACGTGCTGCAAACGTCGCTCTCCATCAAAGACGAGGAAGAGCTCAAGCACGCCTTGTTCAAGAACTAGGCTCCGCTCTGGTTCCGCACTACGCGAAGCCGCCCTTTTCAGGGGCGGCTTTTTCACGATGCGCCGCGTGCGCCATGCGTTTCGCAAGCTCTCTGTAACATGGCGGCTCCCATCCGCGCCCAAGTTTTTGAGCTCGCGTCGCGCGCGGGACCCGTGACGCTTGCGACGCTAAACCGTTTTGCATGTCCGTTCTTCCGTAAAACCTATTTCGCGATTGGTTGAGAGCGAATCATAGGCTACCATTTACCTTGGTAAAACGATCATGAAGAGAGGAAGCTGGCATGATGGATGAGAACAAGCTGGGAAACAAGATCACGACGCTGCGCGAGGCGCATCACCTGTCCGTGCAGGACCTGGCGGATCGTTGCAGCTGCGACGTTGAGATCGTCGAAGGTCTTGAGGCTGGAAAGCTGCCGCCCTCGCTTGCTCCGCTCATCAAAATCACCCGCGCGCTGGGCGTTCGCTTGGGCACGCTCATGGACGATGACGAGAACTTGGGCCCGGCGTACATCGATCGCGAGCAGATGATCGAGGTCGAGCGCGTGAAGTCGCTCCAAACGGCCAGCGATGCCGGCGATTTGAGCTACTTCAGCTTGGCGGCGGGGCGTCCGTCGCGTCACATGGATCCCTTCGTCATCACCGTCACGCCCTCCGGCGAGACCGACCATGAGCTGGTCGGCCACGAAGGGGAGGAATGGCTGTTTGGCATGGAAGGCTGCATCGAGATCGAGTACGGCAAGGAAGTCTACGTGCTGCATCCCGGCGAGAGCATCTACTACGACTCTATCGTGCCTCACCAGGTGCGCGCGCACGACGGGCAGAACGCCAAGTTCCTCGCCGTCGTGTACACGCCGCTGTAGGCCCGCCGCCTTCGCTGCCCGTGCTCGATTTACAACAAGGAAGTGACCTGCATGCCTGAACCCATTGCATCCGAAGCCCTTGCCGGCTCTGCGGATTATCCCTTGCATTCCGAAAAGACCATCAGCCGCTATTTCCGCGACCAGGTGGCCATCGACCCCGACCACGAGTTCGTCGTGTACCCGGACCGCTCCCTGCGCTGGACGTACAAGGATTTCGACGAGCGCACGGACAACCTGGCGCGCGGCCTGCTGGCCATCGGCATGGAGCCGGGCGATCACCTGGGCGTCTGGGCCCGCAACATTCCCGACTGGCTGACGTTCATGTACGCAACTGCCAAGATCGGCGTGGTCATGGTCACGGTGAACCCCGTGTACAAAAGCCATGAGCTGGACTACGTGCTGAAGCAGTCCGACATGAAGGCGCTGTGCGTGATCGATGCGTACCGCGACGTCGACTACCTCAAGATCATCCGCGACCTGGTGCCCGAAACGCTCACGCAGCAGCGCGGGCACCTGGAAACCGAGAACTATCCGTTCCTCAAGAACATCATCTACATGGGACCGGAGAAGCATCGCGGCTGCTACAGCGTGCCCGAGCTCATCTTGCTGGGGCAGCACGTGCCCGAAAGCGCGCTCGAAGAGGCGGAGAAGCACTTCGACAACAACGACGTGGTCATGATGCAGTACACCTCCGGCACGACGGGCTTCCCCAAGGGCGTCATGCTCACGCATCGCAACATCCTGAACAACGGCTTCTACATCGGCGAAGGCCAGAAGCTCGGCCCCGAGGACCGCGTGACGCTGCCGGTGCCGTTCTTCCATTGCTTCGGCTGCGTGCTGGGCGTGATGGCCAACCTCACGCATCGCTCCACCATGATCATCGTGGAGGAGTTCGACGCGGGGCTGGTGCTGCAGGCCGTCCACAAGGAGCGCGCCACCGCGCTGTACGGCGTGCCCACCATGTTCATCGCCGAGCTGAACCACCCCGATTTCGATTCCTTCGACCTGACCAGCTTGCGTACGGGCATCATGGCGGGCAGCCCGTGCCCGCCCGAAACCATGCGCGAGGTCATGGACCGCATGTTCGTGAAGGAGATCACCATCTGCTACGGCTTGACCGAGACGAGTCCCGTGTTCACGCAGACCAGCGCCGACGACGACATCGTGCACAAGTGCGAGACGGTAGGGCGCAAGCATCCGCCCGTGCTGGTGAAGATCGTCGATCCCGAAACCGGCGAGGAGTGCGGCGTCGGGCAGCCGGGCGAGCTGTGCTGCAAGGGCTACAACGTCATGAAGGGCTACTACAAGATGCCCGAGGAAACGGCGCGCGCCATCGACGCGGACGGCTACCTTCATTCGGGCGACCTGGGAACCCTTGACGAAGACGGCTACTACCGCGTGACCGGACGCGTCAAGGACATGATCATCCGCGGCGGCGAGAACGTCTATCCGCTTGAGGTGGAGAACTTCCTGCTCACCATGCCCGGCGTGCTCGATGCGCAGGTGGTGGGCATTCCCGACAAGAAGCTCGGCGAGCTGGTGGGCGCGTTCGTTCGCGTGCGCCCCGGTTACGAGAACATGACCGAAGAGGACGTGCGCGCCTACGCCATCCCGCGCATCGCGCGTTACAAGGTGCCCAAGCACGTGTTCTTCGTGGATGACTTCCCCATGACGCCGTCCATGAAGGTGCAGAAGTTCAAGCTGCGCGAAATGGCTCAGGAGCTGATCGCAGCAGGGAAGTAGACGTTGCGGGCGTCGCCGTCCTTCGATCGCGTCACACGTCCGGTGGCGGCGAGGTGGTCGAGGATGGCGATGCCCTCCATGAGGATGCACCAGCGCTGCATGAGCGAGATGTCGTCCCAGCGCTCGTGCGGCACGTTCCAGCGAATGCGCCGCACCACCTGCTGGCCCAGCAGGCCCGGCTCGCGCTCGATGATGCCGACGGTTTCGTCGAGCCTTTCCAGATGATGGCGTTTCAGCCAATCGATGCGCTCGTGGAAATCGGGGCGGTTCTTGCCGTGCGATACCAGCAGCGTCTCGATTTCCATGTTGCTCACGCGATCGAGGCTGTCCAGGTACGCCTGCAGGCTGTCGGATCCGTCGGGGAACACGGTGACGCCGGGGGAGACGACGAACAGCACATGATCGCCTCCCATCAGCGTTTTGCTTCGCGGCTCGTACAGCGACAGGTGGTCGGGCGTGTGTCCGGGCGTTGCCACCACATGAAGGCGGTAGCTTCCAACGTCGATGACGTCCCCGTCGCCCACGACCACCGGCGCGCACCGATCGATGTCGATGACGCGCGGACCCGACACCGAGCGCACGAGCGCATCCGCATCCGCGCGCGGCACGCCCTCTTCCACCAGGCGCCGAAAGTCCTCGTGAAGCTCTTCCACGCCGCCGTCGCGCGCCATCTGCAACCCCTCCGCGCTCAGGTATACGGTTGCGTTCGCCGGGGCGATGCGGTCCACAAGGCCCACGTGGTCGTAGTGCAGGTGCGTCAGGAAGTACGAGGTTCTGGCCGGGTTCACGCCAAGCTCTTCCAGAGCCGCATGAAGCACGCGGTACCCGTCTTCGGTGGGGGCTCCCGTGTCGACTACCAGGGAGTCGTCGCCGTCTTGCACCAGATAGCAGTTCGTTCCGCTGGTGCTGATGTTGTCGAACGGAACTTCGATTTCGAACAGGTCGGGGTTCGTGCGGATGCGGGTGGCGTGCATGGCTTTCCTTGCGGTTTCGGGATTTGTTTCAGGTGAACGATACCACGAAATACGGGCCGCCACGGTATCGCCACGTTTCGCGTCTTTTGGGTAAAAACATCGCCCACGCGCACGGTTGCACGGCGTGGGGCGATGCTGCGGCGCGCCCCGTGCGTCCCTCAGGCGGCGCGGGACCTCAAGCGACGATCCTGCATGACAGGAGGATCCTGAGCAGATCCGTGCCGGCGGTCGAGGGGTCCTCCAGGTCCATCCCGCTGAGGGCTCGTATCCTCTTCAGCCGGTACGAAAGCGTGTTTCTATGGACGAACAGGGCCTCGGCGGCATGCGTGGCGCCGCATCCGCTTTCAAGGTAGGCCCGCGCGGTTTCTACGTACCGCGTGTCTTCGCGCGCATCGATGCGCGCGAGCTGCACGACGCGGTCATCGAGCAGCCAACGGGCGTCCCCGGTCAGGTTCAGGCGATCGGACAGGTCGTCGAACCAGCAATCGTCATAGAATCGGGTGACCGTGCGAAGATTCCGCCCGGTGGACGGATCGTCCTCGACGAGGTTCAGGGCGAAGCTCGCTTGCTGCGCGGCGGTGCGCAGGAAGTGGAAGTCGGAGAACACCGACGAGAACCCCGCCAGAAAGCGCGCCGGCAATCCGTCGTCGGCCGCCGGTTCCTCCAGGCGCTCGCGCATTTCGTCAAGCGGGTAGTCCTTTTCTCGGGCGACCATGAGGTAGGCATCGTCTTCGGCCTCGAGGAACCGGGCGCGCGGGTACCGCCGCTCGATCCGCCTCAGCGTTTGGCGGTGGGGCCCTTCCGAGCGCTCGCTTCGCGCCGATCCGCTGAAGCGGCAGACGTAGTACGGGTCGTCGACGGACCAACCGAACTTCGAAAGCTCGTAGGCCAGCACGCGCCCGCGTACGGCGTTGCCGGCAAGCAGTTCGTCGATCGGGTTCTTCGAGGACTTGTCAAGCTGGGGGTAGATCTGCCGGGGGAGGATCAGCACGAGCAGTCGTCCCAGGTGATCCGCGAGCACCAGGTCGCTTTGGGTGAACGGTGCGTTCGCGTCGACCAGCTCGAAGCAGCCGTGGTACGCGCCGTCGTGCAGCAGGTTGCGAACCAGGTAGGAATGGCCGGTTCGGGGCGCGTTCTCCACGAAGTAGGCCCGATCGCAGTGGAAGGCGTTTTCGGAACTGCTCATCCAAAGGTCGAAGTACAGCTCGGTGGGGCACACGCCCGTTTCGATGGCGGTCGTCCAAAGCTCGTCATGGAAGTCGTTCGGAAGGTGCCCGGCGCACAGCACGTAGTACAGCGCGGAATCGGACACCATGAGGGGGTTGCGAAACGCCGTGGCCGCCACGTCCATGACCTCCTGCAGCGACGCGTCGCGCGCCATGGCCTCCAAAAGCGATTCCGACCAGGCATCGAGGCGCATGCGAAACTCAAGCAGCCGCGCCAGCAGCGCGCTTGCCTGAAGCGTTCGGGACGGGTCGGGCACCAGCACGGCAGGCAGCGGCAGCGCATGGGTGTCCGGCAGGTCCGGGCCCAAGATCAAAAGCGCCCCCTTGTCGAACGCTTCGAGATCGACCTGAGCGAGCGTTTCCGCCTCTGCGATGAACAAGCTTCCCGCCCGAGGCCCGCTGGCTTTTTCGAGCAGTTCTATTCGATCGAGGTCAAGGTGCGTCGAGTGGTCGAACAACGCGACGGGGGAGAGGTCGGCCAGTTCGTCCCGCACAAGGTCAAGGTTGAAGCGCATAGTGCCTCCTTCGAGCCGAAGCGCTGCCGGGCGACCGGTCTTTTCCGCCCTTCGAACGGGGTTCAAGGCTTGCGGATCGCTCGGTGAAACGCGGTGCGATTCGCTGCCCGCTCTTTGCTACAGCATCTTTTCACCTGGGATGATACTCCCCTTTGTTCACTATGCACAAAGCTTGGGCCGCGTATTTCGGCGGATGGAATAAAGACGCGTTCCCTCATGTTTCCTACACTGCGGCCTGGTGCGGGTTGCGCGACGGACGAGGGCCAGGGGGACGGCACGGCGTGCGAAGGGCTTGGCGCAACCCGAATGCAAGCAAGACGATAGGAGAAGTACATGGAGTTGACGAGGCGCGGTTTCCTCGCGGGGTCCCTCGCCGCCTGCGGCTTGGTCGCGGCAGGGGCCGACATGTTCACGCCCGATAGCTGGCTTTCGCCCGCAGCGGCGTACGCGGGCATCGGCCCGTCGGGCGCCGAGCGCGCGGCGGCGGGCGAAGAGCATACGGCTTGCACGTACCATCAGGAGCATTGCGGCGGCATGTGCCCGCTCAAATGCACGGTGCGCGACGGCCGTCTGGTGAAGGTGGAACCGAACACATGCGTGGACGATCGTTACGAAACGATCTGCTTGAAGGGCATCTCCGAGGTGCAGCATATATACGGGGCAGGGCGCGTGCAGACGCCCCTCAAGCGGGTAGGCGAGCGGGGATCGAACGAATTCGTGCAAGTAAGCTGGGACGAAGCGCTCGACGACATCGTTTCGCGCATCAAGGACATCCAGCGCGATCACGGCAAGCAGGCGGTCATGGTCACCTCGTCGAGCGAGGCGAGCATGCCGTTTCTCGCGTCGCTGCTGGGCGCGCAGACCGGCGGCAATGCCGGCATCGACGTGGGGATGGGCAACGGCTTGGACCCCGCCATCGGCTACGGAGGCGGTTTCGCCATGGCCACGGGCGAGGCGCGCGATTGGGTGAACTCCCGCATGGTGCTCATGGTGGGATGCAACTTCTGCGAGTCCAGCTTGCCCCAGGTTCGCCTGTTCTTCGAGGCGAAGGAGGCCGGCGCGCGCATCGTGTCGGTGGACCCTCATTTCTCGACCACGGCCGGCAAGGCCGACGAGTGGGTGCCTATCGAGCCGGGCACCGACGCGGCCCTGTTCCTTGCCATGACGTCGGTGATCCTCGACGAAGGGCTGGCGGATCGGGCGTTCATGGCCGCCCACACGTCGCTGCCCTTCCTGGTGGATGCTTCGACGGGGCAGCTCGTGCGCCAGCATGCGGAAGACCCTCAGGTGGAAAAGCCCCAGACGGGCGCTGAAAACCCGTTCTTCGTCATCGATTCGGCTACGGGCCGGCCCGCTCCCTATGACCAGCCGGGCGTCTCGGCGGCTTTGTCCGGCGAGGTCGTGATCGACGGCGTGCGCGCCCGGACCGCCTACGACGTGCTGGTCGAAACCCAGAAGGAGTTCACGGCGGCATGGGCCGAGGGCGTCACGGGCGTTCCCGCTGAAAAGATCGAGTCGCTTGCGCGCGCGTACGCCAAAGGACCGTCGTCGCTTGCGCTAGGATGGGGCGGCAACGACAAGATGGGCAACGCCGATATCGCAGGTCATGCCGCAGCAGTGCTAGCTGGCGTGACCGGGAACATCTGCAAGCCCGGCGCGAATGTCGGCGTGTTCGTGGGCGGATGCTGGAACGGCCATTCCACAACGCTGGGATCGTGGAAGCTGCCGGATTCCCTGGCTCCCTCTGAAGACGAGATGGCGGCTTACGACATGCGCACGAAGCCCAACAGCGTGAGAGCCTACATCTGCTGCGGCGACTTCATGGCCCAGCACTTCGCCAACATGTCCAAAACCGAGGACTGGGCGCGCACGCTCGACCTGATCGTGTCGATCGATCCGTACTTCACCGAAGGCGCCAAGTGGGCCGACTACGTGCTGCCCGCCACGACGCGCTTCGAGCTCGATGCCGAAGTGGGCGCCGTGAAGGTGGGGTACAACCAGATCGTGCTGCAAAACAAGGTGATCGACCCGCTTTTCGAAGCGCGCACCGATTTCTGGATCCAGAAGGAGTTCGCGAAGCGGCTCGGCTGCGAGGACGCGCTGCCGAAGGACTCGACCGAGCTGGCGTCGGTGATTCTCTCGGGCGCCGAGGATCCGCGGATCGCCTCCCTTACCATCGACCAGATCAACGAGCACCACGGCACGTGGCCCCTGCCCGGCATCGAGAAGCCGCGCCAGGAGTACGCCGACTTCGCGTTCGACACGGTTTCGGGAAGGCTGGACCTGTACTACCAGAACCTCGTGCCTTTCGGGCAGGGGCTTCCCCAATGGGAGCCGACGCTCGAGGCGAACGCGCAGAACCCTTTGCGCAGCGAGTTCCCGTTTCAGCTGGCCAACGTTCGCACGCGCTTTCACATCCACAACCAGTTCAACGACGCGAAGTGGATCCAGCAGTACTTCGAGCCCACGCTGGACGCGAATCCCGCCGATCTTTCCGCGCGCGGCCTGGCTACGGGCGACGTCGTGGAGGTGTTCAACGACCGCGGCAGCTTCGAGGTGCGCGTTCACGGCAATCCTGCCATTCGATCGGGGTCGGTTCGCCTGGTGGAGGGCGCTACGGCCGATTACCTGGCGCGCGGCAACCTGCAATCCGTTACCAACGATGCTGCGGTAGAGCGCGGCGACGAGCTGCTGTGCGGCCCGGTCATCCCGTTCTCCGACACGCTCGTCGAGATCAGAAAAGCGTAAGGGGGCAACCATGACGAAACTGGCTATCGCCATCAACCTGAACCGTTGCGTAGGCTGCCATACCTGCGCGAACGCCTGCAAGATGCAGAACAACGTGCCCATGGGAATGCTGTGGAACCGCATCCTGACGAAGGATTGCGACGTCATCGACGGCGCGGTGGGGCAGTACCCCAACTTGACGCGCGTCTACCTGCCCGTGCAGTGCCAGCATTGCGAGAACGCCGCCTGCCAGAAGGTGTGCCCCACGGGCGCAACCTACAAGGATGCTTCGGGGCGCGTGGAAATCGACTACGACAAGTGCATCGGCTGCCGCATGTGCATGGCGGCCTGCCCGTTCAACGCTCGCGTGTTCAACTGGGACGAGCCGGTGCGCGAGCCTGCCTTCAACTACGGTGACGCGCGGGTTCCCGTACGCGCCAAGGGCGTGATGGAAAAATGCACGCTGTGCAAGGAGCGCACCGACGACGGGGACATTCCCATGTGCGTGCGCGTGTGCCCGGCGCGCGCTCGCACGTTCGGCGACCTTGACGATCCCGACAGCGACATCTCGAAGTTGGCGTGTTCGCCCGAAGCCCATCATCTGCTCGAAGAAAAGGGCACGCGCCCGCAGCTTTTCTATATCGGACTTTAGATCGCATCGCTTGGCCGGGCGGCGCGACGTTGCGGCGTCGCGCCGCCCGAGCGGCTGCGCAGATCCGTGCGTTAAGGAGAAACCTACATGCAGTTAACAAGAACCTATAAAATCGCCTTCGCCGTGTTGGCCGCCCTTGCGGCCGTCGGCGTGGGCGCGTATGCGTACCAGTTCGTCGGCGGGTTGGGCGTCACGGGCATGTCGAACGGCACGTCATGGGGCCTGTACATCGCCTGCTTCATGTTTTTCGTGGGGCTGTCCGCGGGCGGCCTTATCGTGGCTTCGTCGGCGTCGATCTTCCACGTGGCGGAGTACAAGAAGGTGGCCCTTCCCGCCATCTTGGTATCGCTCGTGTGCATCTGCATCGCGGGCTCGTTCGTTTTGATCGACCTGGGCGGCATCGTGCGCCTGCTCAACTTGCTGGTAACGCCCAACTTCGTTTCGCCGCTTCTATGGGATATATGCGTGATCAGCACGTATCTGGTCATCAACCTGGTCTACCTGTACTTCATGACGTCGCGCAAGCCCGGTGCGAAGGACAAGGTGGCCATCGTATCGCGCTTCGCCCTGCCGGTGGCTATCCTGGTGCACTCGGTGACGGCGTGGATCTTCGGATTGCAGATTGCGCGCGAAGGCTGGTACTCCACCATCATGGCCCCGCTGTTCGTGGCGTCGGCCATGGATTCGGGCTTGGCGCTTTTGCTGCTGTCGCTTCTGTGGATGAACCGGCAGCGCGTGTTCGCCACGTCGCGCAAGCTTATCGCGAACCTGGCGGGCCTTCTTGCCGTGTGCATCGCAGTGGACGGCTATATGGTGGGATGCGAGGTGCTGACCATGGCCTATCCCGGCACCGAGCACGGCATGGAGGTGTTCGGCCAGATGGTGTGGGGCGCAACCGCTCCCTTCTTCTGGATCGAGGTTATCGTGGGCGTGGTCGTTCCGTTCTGCATCCTCGTGTTCGCGCGCAATCGCCGACGCCCCGGTTTGGTCGCGTTGGCGGCGGCAGGCGTTGTGGTCGGCGTGTTTTGCAAGCGCATCTGGCTTTTGTTCACCAGCTTCATATTCCCGAACGTGTCGGGCGCTCCGGGCCTGGTGAGCGGGTCCAGCTCGTCAAGGGGCCTGTACGGCATGGACGGTTGGGCCGTGACCAGCTCGTACGCTCCTACGCTGCCCGAGATCCTGATCGTCGTGGGCATGGTGGCCGTGGGCGTCATGGCGTTTTTGCTGCTGGCGAAAGTGTTCTTGCGCTACGACCCCGCTCCCGCCGAGGCCGACGACAAGGCTTGGGAGCGTAGTTTAGGAGCAGAGGAGTAGCTATGATGGAATGCGCCGAGTGGCCGGCGTCGGTGCTTGCGGCAACCTCGACCTGGCGGGACGTATGGCGTAGCCGGGCGGAAACGTTCGCGTTTCTTGGCAACAGCTTGCTGCGGCCCATGACCACCGAAACGTCGATCGGACTGCACGAATCGTTCTGGGATGCGTTTTCCCAGCAGCTGAGCAGCGCTTTTCGCTGTCATGATCGGGCTGCTTTGGGGGTCGATCGGCTGAAGCGCTATGCGCGCGGCGCTTCCTCGTGCCGCGATGCCGCCGTCGAGCGCGTGGACGTGGAGTACGCGCGGTTGTTCATCGGCCCGCCCAAGCCTGCGGCGCCGCCTTGGGAAACCATGTACGCCGTGCGCGGGCGCGTAGGGGAGGCGGGCTTCGGCGATGCGGCCTTCGAGATGCGCGCTTTGCTGCGCGACGCGGGCCTTGCCGTGCGCGGGCCGAGCAACCAGTACCCCGACCACCTTGGCCTGGAGCTGCTCTACTTGGCTGCGGCTTGCAGGGAGATGGCGACGGGCCAGCGCCCCGCGGGCGACGGGCGCCGTTTGGCGCGTTTCGCAAGCGAGCACCCGGCTTCTTGGGCGACGGCGCTGCGCGAGGCGGTGGAAAGCGCCGCCCCCGAAGGCTACTACCTTGGTATCGTGGAGGTTGCCGAGGGCGCGTGCTGCGCGTTCGCGGAGGGCGTCGGCGTTTAGCGGCGCTTGGCGCGCATGACGGCGATCGCGCCGCCGGCTATGCCCACGACCCCGGCCGTCAGGCCCAAGGCCCAGGCGAATCCGGGCAGGCCGGCGGGCTCGTCCGCGACCTCGCTTGCGGCGGCGTCGGACTCGACGGTTGGCTTTTGGGTTGCGGCGGCGCCAGGCTCGACGGTTGGTTCCTGTGCGGCGTAGGCTTTTTCGGGTGCCGGGGCGACCGACGGTTGCGCAGGCTCGGACGCGGTGCGCTCCTGGGGCGCGTCGCTCGCGCGAACGCCGCCTGCGCCCGTCGGCTCAGATGCCTCCTGCGCGGCAGGCCCGTTGCTCTCCGGCGCTTCGGGCCCGCCTTCGGGATGGACGCGCTCGCTTTCGCCCTGTCCTACGCCTCCAATGTTTCCGCCCGTGCCTCCCGAATCGGTTTCGGGCGGATTGACGACCGAAGGAGGCGGCGTGAGGCCGTTCTCGTCGTCGGAGGGACGCGAGCCTTCGGGGTAGGTGATGAGCGCGGGCTCGAAGACCGTCTCCACGGTTTCGCCGTCTTGGAGCACGACGGCCGTGGCGCGAAGGTAGAAGTCGCGGTAGTCGACGGTTTCGGAGCGATGGAAGACTGCGCAATGCCGAATGGACGGATTGGCGAAGTTGTCGTCGTACACGGCCCTGATGCCATCCCCTTCAGGCGTTTCGTACATCAGGTGGTCTTCGTTCCACGTGTAGACGCCCCAGCGCTCCCAGGAGTCTTCAGGTTCGTCGGCGTAGCGGCGATCCAGGTACAGAACCTGCAGGTCGGGGTGCTTCACCTGCCCCCATCCGGGATCGATGGGGAGCGCCGGCAGAAACAAGACGGTCGTCATGCCCCTTCCCGGTATGATCCTGACAATCTGGCCGTACGGCTGCTCGACGGTCGGGGATGCGGTGCCGTTCCCCGAGATCCCGCCGCCGAGAACCCCGCCGCTTCCTCCCAACGAGCGATCCGAGAGCGCGACGCCCTCGTGCGCCCAGGCTTGATTTGCGCTCGGGCATGCGCATCCTATCGCGAGCGCCGCGCATGCGGCAAGGGCGCAGCAACCGAACGCCGCCGCCTTCGATTCGCTTCTGGTATGATGTGGCACGAGGATCCTGTCGTCTCGGGGGAGGGGCACCATGTCGGTTCGCGCTATCGTCCGTGCGCTCGTCCCTGCTGCGGTCGTGTTCCTTGCGGTTGGCTGCTTGCTTTCGTTTACGTATTTCCATGATAACAAATACGCTGCGCCTCCGCCGTACGGGGACGACGGTTCGATCGCGCTTTCCGACGACGACGTGGCTCGGTCCGTCCCGCTCGTGGACGGCTGGCTTGTTTCCATGGACGGATCCGCTCCGATCGAGACGTTCATCGGGCAGTACTCGAACTTCTCGTACCTGCCGAATGGCACGTCGGCGTTCGGCAGCGCGACGTACCGTTTGGACGTGCGCTACGAAGGGCCGCGCGCCGAGCGCTCTCTCGTCATTCTGCTGCCCGAAGTGTTCACCGACTACACGCTGTACGCGAACGGGATTTCGGTGGCGTCGGACAAGACGGGTCCGGAAGCGGCCTTGATCGTGGGCGAGCACACCGAGCTTGTGCTGGAGGTTCGCAACCAATCCCATTACTACAGCGGTCTTGTGTACCCGCCCCTTATCGGTTCGGCGCAGGCTATCGCGCAGGTTGAGCTGGCGAACTCCCTGCTATCGGGCGTGCTCGTGCTGTTTCCGCTCGTCTCGGCGCTGTTCGCGTTCGCTGTGTACGGGCGCCGCGGGGAAGACCCGGTCGTACGGGATTTCGGCCTGCTGTGCCTTGCGCTGTCCGTTGCGGGCTGGCGGGGGATCGCGTGGCGCTTGGGCTTGGGGGATCCGTGGGTCTACGCCGTCGAGGATGCGGCCTGGACGGCGGTGTTCGTGTGCGCGGCGTCGGTGGCGGCGCGCTCGACGGGGGCGCTCGATCGGTCGTGGGCACGCGTTGCGCGTCGAGCGATGCTCTTCTTGCCGCTGGTCACGCTCGTGTGGGTGGCTGCGGTCATTCCGCTTTGGCCGGTCACCATCGAAGCGTACGGCGCGTATCAGACCCTGCTCAGGCTGGCCTGCTGGGTCATGCTGACGGTCTGCGCCGCGATTGGCCTGGGGTCGCGCAGCCCCGAAGCGCGCTACGTCCTGTGCGCATGCGCGGTCCTGGGCGCTTCTTTGGGGGCGAATCTGCTGGACAACAACGCGTACGAGCCGTTGTACGGCCTTTGGCAGCAGGAATACGCGGCGCTGGCCATGGTAGCCGTGTTCGCCTGCATGCTGGTCGTTCGCGTGAGAAGGATGAGCGCCGCGCAGGAGCGGGTGCGGGATCTGTCCGTGCAGGCGCGTGCGGCGAAGGACAGCTTGCTGCATATGCGTCGTGCCGAGGAGGCTACCCGGATGGCCCGTCACGATCTGCGCCATCACGTGGAGACGTTGCGGCGCCTGCTTGAAGAGGGCGCTTTGGATCGGTGCCGATCCTATCTGGACGAGCTCACTTCCGGCCATGACGCCGCGGCTCCGGTTCGCTATTCGGGCAACCTGGTGGTGAACGCGGCTCTGACGGGGTATTTGGCGCCTGCTCAGGAGCGCGGCGTTGAAGTGCGGTGCGACGTGCGCGTCCCCGAGGAGCTGCCGCTGCGCGACACCGAGCTTGCGGTGCTGCTGTCCAACCTGCTGTCGAACGCAGTGGAGGCGTGCGATCGCGCGCGCCTTGCGGGGTGCCGGCGTCCCTACGTGGACTTCGCCATGTGCGTCGAAGGCGACCGACTGGTTGCACGGTGCGAGAACGTCATGCCCGCCGATGCATCGTTCGATGCCACGAGCAAGTCCGACGGGGGCGATCACGGATGGGGCCTGCCCGCTATGCGGCAGATCGTCGAGGCGCACGACGGCGCGCTGGTCATCGATTCGGGCGAGGACGCGGTCGTCGTGCGCCTTGTATTGAAGCTTGGGAATGGGGCGAAAGAACGCGGCCTGTGACCCGTTTCGATCTTGCCGTGCCGGTTCCCGCATGCTCTATCGCGGCGGATTCGTTGCCGATAGCCGCATGTCAATAGTGGTGTGCCGCTAAATTGCGAGTAAACTGTTCATAGGAAAAGCCAGGCGGCTGCATCTTTGCAAGGAAGGCGGGAAGGCGAGTTGAGGATAGCGATCTGCGACGATGAGGACGTGTGCCGCACCGAGCTGCGCACGGTTCTCGATCGCGTTTTGTCGGCGCGTGGCGCCCGCGCAAGCTGCGAAGAATACGCCACAGGTCGGGAATTGATCGCGGATTCCGCGAAGCAGCCTTTCGATCTCGTGTTCTTGGACGTGTACCTGGAGCAAGAGAACGGCCTGTCCGTTGCGCGCGCCTTGCGCAGCGCCGGTGCGAGCACGAATATCGTCTTTTTGACTGTATCGCGCGAACACGCCGTGGACAGCTACGAGGTGCGCGCAACCGATTACCTGATCAAGCCCGTAAGCGAGCAGGGGATCGAGCGCGTGCTCGACCGAGTGCTGCCGTCTTCCGTTCCCCGCTTGGCGTTTCGCGTGGGAACCGGACGTCGCTACATTCCCTACGGCGACATCCTGTATTTGGAAAGCCGCGATCATGCGGTCTTGCTGCATACGGTGGACGGCGCTTGCTATCGTGGTTTCGCCAAGCTTGGCGACGTACAGGATCAGCTCGACGACGGCCGCTTCCTGCGCTGCCATCGCAGTTGCCTGGTCAACATGGACTACATCGCCGACGTGCGCGACGACTTCGTCCTGCGCGACGGCACTCGCGTTCCTGTGCGCGTTAAAGAGAAGCGCAAGATGCACGAGGCGTACCATCGGTATTTCGTAGATGCCGCCTGCGGGGGAAGGGGGTCGGGCTCCACGTTGCCGAAGTGACCGATTTCGCGGTTGATCCGCCCTGTTTCGCGGAAGGCGGCCGGCAGAGCGCCGCTCGCCTATACTGTACTCTCCACTGCGCCTTGCACGAAGCGGCAGTATGCGGTCAGAGCGCTTCGCGCGCTCGGAAGGGATGGTCCCATGAAGCTTGATTGCGATTGCAGCGCGGCCGTCGGAAGCGGGCTTTCCCGCGGCAAGGCCCTGCGCGGCGCCGTTCCGCGCGCATCCCATGCCGCCTGGTCCGTGCAGGCGGGTCGCTCCCAGGTCATCGACCTTTTGAGGGAGCAAGAGGCGGATCGCTTGCGCTACCTGCTGCCCGAGCGCCATCTGCGCATGAGCGCGTCTCCGTTCGCCTTCTTCCGCGGCAACGCGGCGGGCATGGCGGCCGACCTTGCGCGCACTCCTTCCACCGGCTTGGCGGTGCAGGCGTGCGGCGATGCGCATATAGCGAACTTCGGCGGTTTCGCGGCACCTGATCGGCGCCTTGTGTTCGACGTCAACGATTTCGACGAAACCGCGCCCGCGCCGTGGGAGTGGGATGTCAAGCGCCTGGCTGCAAGCATCGAAATATGCGGGCGCAACCGCGGCTTCAAGCCCAGTTGGCGTCGCGCTGCGGTGCGCTCTGCGACGGCGGCCTACCGCGAGGCCATGGCCTCGTTCGCGCGCAAAGGGGCCCTTGACGTGCACAGCGCGCGCCTCGATGTGGAAGAGGTGCTGTCGCATGCCTTGCAGGGCGCTTCCGCAAAGGAGGAGCGCCGCGTGCGCAAGCAGCTCGAACGCGCCTTCTCGAAGACGAGCGCCCGTGCGTTTGGCCGGTTCGTGCAGGTGGGCGAAGCAGGAGCGACCATCGCGTTCGATCCCCCCAACGTGGTTCCGCTCGATCGGTTCTCGTCCGTTGCCGAGGCCGATCGCGTGGCCGCCTCGCTCATCGAGCTTCTGGAGGGGTACCGTGAAAGCCTTGCGCCCGAGCGATGCTGCCTGTTCGATCAGTACGAATACCTTGACGCCGCCCAAAAGGTGGTGGGCGTGGGAAGCGTGGGCACGCGAGCGTGGATTATCGCGCTTGTGGGTCGAGACGTGCGCGATCCGCTTGTGCTGCAGGTGAAAGAAGCGCAGGCTTCGGTGCTCGAGCGTTATTGCGGACCCAGCGGATGGGCGTCCCACGGCCAGCGCGTGGTGCAGGGGCAGCGGCTCATGCAGGCTGCGGGGGACGTGCTGCTCGGATGGACGAGCGCGCCGGACGAGACGGGCCGCAAGCGCGATTACTACGTACGGCAGCTTTGGGATTGGAAGACGTCGACCGATCTTGAAACGGCGCCCGCCGCCGAGATCGAGGCCACGGGCCGTTTGTGCGGCTGGACGCTCGCACGCGCTCATGCGCGCACGGGCGATCGGTGCGCCATCGCAGGCTACCTGGGAACATCGGGTTCGTTCGACCGGGCCGTAGCTGATTTCGCGCGCGCCTACGCCGACCAGAACGAAGCTGATTACCGCGTGTTCGTCGATGCGCTGGCCCACGGCGGCCTTGACGCCGGTCCGGAACCGCTGTCGTAGCAGGGCGCAAGGAGAGGATGCCTTATGGACGTCGAATCGGTGCTCGAGCAGATGACGCTCGAAGAGAAGTGCGCATGCCTGACCGGCGAGGGCTACTGGGTCCTCGGCGGCTGCCCTCGGCTGGGCGTTGCCCCTATCGAGGTGTCCGACGGCCCGCACGGCTTGCGTCACCAGTCGGGCGCGGCCGACAACCTGGGGCTTTCCCAAAGCGATCCCGCCGTGTGCTTTCCCACGGCCAGCGCCTCGGCGTGCTCGTTCGACGTCGACCTGCTGCGGCGCATGGGGGAGGCCATAGGCGACGAGGCGCGCGAACAGGGCGTGGCCGTGGTGCTGGGCCCCGGCGTGAACATGAAGCGCAGCCCGTTGTGCGGTCGCAACTTCGAGTATTTCAGCGAGGACCCCTTTCTGGCCGGCACGCTGGGCGCGGCTTACATCCAAGGCGTGCAGAGCCGCGGCGTGGGCGCGTCGCTCAAGCACTTCGCGTGCAACAACCAGGAAACGCACCGGCTCATCTCCGATTCGGTGGTGGACGAGCGGGCGTTGCACGAGCTGTACCTGGAGCCGTTCCGGCTGGCTGTGGAACAGGGCAAGCCCTGGACCATTATGACCGCGTACAACCTGATCAACGGCACGTATTGCTCCGAGAACCCTTGGCTTATGGAAGAGGTTGGCCGCAAGGCGTGGGGCTTCGACGGCGCTTACGTGTGCGACTGGGGCGCCGAAAGCTCGAACGCCGACAGCCTGCCGGCGGGATTGGACCTGGTCATGCCCGGGGTTCGCCCCGATTATCGCCTTGACGTGGCTGACGCCGTGCGCGCGGGCCGCATATCCCGCGAGCGCTTGGACGACGCCGTGCGCCGCGTGCTTCAGCTGCACGACAAGCACGAGCGTGCGCGCGACATCGTCCGGATCCGCGACCTTGACGCGCGCCTCGAGGTTGCGCGCGAGGTTGCCGAGCAGTCGGCGGTGCTCTTGAAGAACGAGGGCGCCCTGCCGCTTGAGCTGGGCGCGCGCATCGCGGTGATCGGCGCGTTCGCAAAGCACCCGCGCTACCAGGGGGCGGGGTCGTCCAAGATCAACCCCGTTTCGCTCGACTGCGCGTTCGACGAGCTGGTCGCCGCCCAAGCCGCATGCTCGTACGCTGAAGGCTACGATCGCGAAACGGGCGCGGCAACCGAGGCTCAGCTTGAGGAGGCCGCCGCGGTCGCGCGGCGCTGCGATGCGGCTGTGGTGTTCGTCGGGCTGCCGGACGCATCGGAGTCGGAAGGAGCCGACCGCTCCCACATGGGTCTGCCCGAAGGCCATGACAGCCTGGTCGAGCGCGTGTGCGCGGCCAACCCGAACACCGTGGTGGTTCTGCAGGGTGGGTCGCCCGTAGAGCTTCCTTGGCGCGACCGTCCGAACGCCATCCTGCTGAGCTACTTGGCGGGCTGCTGCGGCGGGAAGGCGACTGCCGACGTGCTGCTCGGTCGCGCGAACCCTTCGGGCAAGCTTGCGGAAACCTGGCCCGTGTGCCTGGTCGACACGCCGTGCGCGGACTTCTTCCCGGCTACCGGAAGGCAGGCGCATTATCGGGAGAGCGTGTTCTCCGGCTACCGGTACTACGATGCCGCCGGCGTGGAGGTGGCCTACCCGTTCGGGCACGGGCTGTCCTACACCCGCTTCTCGTACGAGAGCCTGCATATCGAGGCGGTCGACGATGGGTTCGCCGTGTCTTGCACGGTTCGAAACGTAGGGGATCGGTTCGGCAGGGAGGCCGTGCAACTGTACGTGGCGCCGCTCGACGACGCGGGAATCCGCCCTGTTCAGCAACTCAAGGCGTTCGCGAAGGTAGCGCTTGAGCCGGGCGAGGAGCGCCGTGTCGAACTGGCGCTTCCTCGACGGGCGTTCGCGCATTACGATCCTGAAACGTCCTCTTGGGAGGTGTTCGAGGGCGCTTACGATGTGCGGGTGTCCGCTTCCAGCCAAGACGTGCGGCTGCGCGTCACCCTTGACGTGGCGGGCGTTCCCCGCGCGGGGCAAGCGGTGCCGCAGGCGTATCGCGCGGTGCATGCCTCGGGATTTGCCGACGAGGCGTTCAGGGCGCTGTACGCCAAGCCGTATCCCAAGGTCATCGTTGCCATGCGCCCCTACACGCCCAATGCGACGGTAGGGGATCTCAAGGCGTCGCTCGTGGGATGCGCCGTGCATTGGATTCTGCGCCACGAGCTGAAGCTGCTCGCGCGCAGCGACCCTGCGGCGCGCGCGGCGGCCGAGCGCATGGTCATGGACACGCCGCTTCGCACGCTTGCCATGTCGGGCGTCGACATGGGGCTGGTGGACGGCGCGGTTGATATACTGAACTATCGGTTCTTCAGAGGGTTCAAGCGTCTTCGTCGCGTGCTTGCCGGCGCCTCGGCTTCCGAGGACCCTGCAACGCAAGCGTGAAGCGGCTGCACAGTAGAAAGAAGGCTGCGTGCCCGACCGTCGAAGACGGCGGCGCCGCTCGATCGAAAGGAATGGGAATGCAAGAGGGGAACAACAAGGAAGACGGGCGCATGCCCTGGCTTTTGAAGCTGTTCGGCGTGCTGTGCATGCTGGGCGGCCTGACGTCGCTGGGCGATCTGATCCCGGTGGTCCTGGCGTTCGTCCAGGGCATCGGCGGCGAAGGCTACCGCATGGCGTCGGTGATCATCTTCTCCGCCCTCATGGTGGTGCTCGTGGTCACCGCCGTGCTCTTCGTGTTCTTGGGCTACCGCCTGATCCGCAACCGGCGCGAGCATGCGGCGGCCGCGGCCAACACGCTGGTTGCTTTGACAGTGCTGTCCATCATCGGCACCATGATGCTGTTCGGCCTTTCCGCCCATCACATCGGGTACCTGATCCAGCTGGTCATCCTCATTGCGGTGACCGCGTACCTCGACCCGCAACTGGTAGAGGAGCGTCGGCTGCAGCACAAGCTCAAGAAGATGGACAAGGAGCAGCGCGCCCAGGAGCGCAAGGTCGCGCGACAGCGCAAGCCCAAAAAAGGATTCATCACGCTGAACTTCTTCAACCTGTTCTGGATCTTCGTGGTGTGCTGCATCCTGGGTCTTGTCATCGAGACGATCTACCATTTCATTCTGTTCCACGAGTACCAGGACCGCGCCGGCATGCTGTTCGGGCCGTTCTCGCCCATCTACGGCTTCGGCGCGCTGCTCATGACCATCGCGCTCAACCGCTTCCATGACAAGCCTATCTGGGTGGTCTTTTTGGTGAGCGCCGTCATCGGCGGTGCGTTCGAGTTCTTCACCAGCTGGATCATGGAGTTCGCCTTCGGCATCCGCGCATGGGATTACACGGGATCGTTCCTGTCCATCGACGGGCGCACGAACTTCGTGTTCATGGTGATGTGGGGCGTTTTGGGCATGGCGTGGATCAAGCTCTTGTTGCCGCAGCTGCTCAAGCTGATCAACATGATCCCGTGGAACTGGCGCTACGGCGTGACGGCCGTGTGCGCGGCGCTCATGCTGGTGGACGGCATCATGAGCATCCAGTCCATCGACTGCTGGTACCAGCGCATGGCGGGGAAGGCTCCCGAGACGCCCATCGAGCAGTTCTACGCCAAGCACTTCGACAACGAGTACATGCAGAACCGATTCCAGACCATGGACATGAACGTGGAGGATTCCGCTCGCGCGGACGTGTAGCCGGGCTTCGAGCCCCGGCGGAATCGCTGCCGGGGCTCGTCCGTTTGAATTGCAGGATGACGGGTACGCCGTGCCTGCGCCCAAACGGCCGGTCCCTCGGCGATTTCGCCGGCAGGGGTCCGGATTCGGCTGCGCGGGCCCCTTCGCGCGGCCCTCGCGCAAAATGTGGGGAACTTGCGGGCAGCTTCTTGGCAAGACTAGGCAAAACGCGGGCCGTATGGTATAAATATTCGCGCATTGCAGAACAGCAAGCGCGCGACGGCGCGCACCATACTTTCGCAGACGAGAAAGTGGGTTTCACCCGCTTTCTTTGTATGTTAGGGCACAGAAAGGAGAAGGCGTGCTCAGCAAAAAGGAACAACAGCTGCTTGACGCGCTGGAACCCCGTGCGGCTCAGGAGGGCGTGGAGGTCGTGACCGTGGAGGTCGTCGGCGCCAAGAAGGCTCCGACCATTCGCGTGTTCATAGACACGCCCGAGGGCGTGAGCTTTGACGAGCTGTCCTCCGCGCAGGCGTGGATCAACGACATCATGGACGAGCTGGACCCGTTTCCCGGGGCTTACACGCTCGAGGTGTCCTCGCCCGGCATCGACCGCCCGCTGCGCACGATCGAGCACTTCGCGCGCTATGCGGGGCAGACGGCCGTGGTCAAGGCGCAGCCGCTCGACGGCCGCGGCACGTGGACGGGCACCATCCAGGGGGCTGGCGAGGGCGTCGTGACGCTCGACGTGGACGGCTCCTCCGTGCAGATCCCGCTCGACACCATCAAGCGCGCCCATCTCAAGGGCATGATCGATTTCAGCTCGAAGGCTTGAGCTTAAGAGGAAAGGAAGCGAAGACGTGGCAAGTTCAGAATTGATCGAGGCTTTGCAGGCGCTGGCCCACGAACGCAAGATCGACGAGTTCTATCTCATCGAGCGCCTGGAGGTGTCTCTGGCGAAGAGCTACGAGCGCATTCTTGACCTCGAGTGGGACGCTCGCGTGACCATCGATCGCCAGACGGGGCACATCTACGTGTACGAGCTGGTTCCGGTGGGAGAGCCCGACGAGGAAACCGGCGAGTACCTTGAGTTCGAGGAGCGCGACGTCACGCCGGCCGACGTGAGCCGCATCGCCGCGCAGAACGCCAAGGGCGTCATCGCCTCCATCGTGCGCGAAGCGGGTCGTCAGTCCATCTACGAGGAGTTCTCCAGCCGCGTGGGCGACCTGGTCACGGGCACGGTGCTGCAGGGCACGCCCGAGTTCACCATTATCAAGATTCGCGACGGCGTGGAGGCGGAGCTTCCGCACTACGACGTCAAGCGCAGCCCCAACGAGCGCAACGAGCGCCCGGCGGGCGAGCACTACCGTCACAACCAGCGCCTCAAGGTGCTTATCATCGAAGTGCGCGACCCGAACTCCGATGCGCCGAAGATGCGCGGCGAGCAGGCCCGTCCGGCTATCGTCGTGTCCCGCACGCATCCCGATCTGATCCGTCGCCTGTTCGAGATCGAGGTCCCCGAGATCTACGACGGCATGGTGGAGATCAAGTCGATCGCGCGCGAGCCGGGCGCCCGTTCCAAGATCGCCGTGGCTTCGCGCGAGGCGAACCTCGACCCGGTGGGCGCGTGCGTCGGCCCCAAGGGCAGCCGCGTGCGCATGGTGGTCGAAGAGCTGCGCAACGAGCGCGTCGACGTCATCCAGTGGGCAGAGGATCCGGCCGTGTACGTGGCCAACGCTTTGTCGCCCGCCAAGGTGACGCGCGTCATAATCGACGAGGACAACCACTACGCCACGGTGGTCGTGCCCGACGACCAGCTGTCGCTGGCTATCGGCAAAGAGGGCCAGAACGCCCGCCTTGCCGCGCGCTTGACAGGCTGGCACATCGACATCAAGAGCGCAAGCTTTACAAGCGAGCAGCTTCCCTCCGAGGGCAATATGCTGATCGACGAGGAAGACGTGGACGACGAGGCGGGCTTGTGCTCGTACGTGGGCGAGGACGGCGTTCGCTGCCGCAACCACGCTCGTCCGGGCAGCCGCTACTGCGGCGTCCACGCGGACCTCGACGAGGCTTAAGAGTTACCAGGTAGGCGGCCTTGCGAATGAACACGACGACGACTAAGGGGCAGCGCAGCTGCATCGCATGCGGAACGCCGGCGGCGAAAGCCGGTCTTCTGCGCATCGTGCGCGATCCTTCGGGCACCGTGTCGTTCGACGGGACCGGCCGTGCGCCGGGCAGGGGGGCGTACGTTTGCTCCGCAGAATGCTTCGCCGCCGCATGCAAGAAGAAAAAGCTCGACCGGGCGCTCAAGACGACGCTCGGCGGCGATGAGTACGAACGGATCGCTGCCGACGTCGCAACGGCCTCGCGCGAAGCGAATTAAGAAGTAGAGGAGTGGTATATGGCCAGCATGCGCGTACATGAGTTGGCGAAGGAATTCGATATGTCGAGCAAAGAGCTGCTCGACAAGCTGCAACAGATGAAGATCCCTGCGAAGAGCCATGCGAGCATGCTCGCCGACGCCTACGTTGAGAAGATCCGCAAGAACCTCGAGCCCGAGATCAAGCAGCGCGCGGGCCAGCTCGAGGACGAAGAGGCCAGGAAGCTGGCGGAAGAGCGCGCCGAGGCCGAGCGCAAGCGCGCCGAGGAAGAGCGCGCCCGCCGCGAAGCCGTGGAGCAGGAGCGCGCCGCCCGCGAGGCCGAGCGTGCCCGCCGCGCCGAAGAGGGCCCGTCCGACGAGGGCGGCTCCCACGACGAGGGCGACCATCCGCGCAAAGCGCCGGCGTCGTCGCCGTTCGAGAGCCTGGCCAGCCAGATCGAGAGCGAGAAGGAGCGCGTAGCCCGCGAGGCTGCGGAAGCCCGCGCTCGCGCCCGTCAGGCCAAGATGGCCGCCGAGGTGGCCAAGAAGCAGGCCGTCGAGGAAGCGCTGCGCCAGCGCAGCGGCAAGGGCGGCAAGTCCGCTCCGGCCCCCAAGAAGCCCGCTCCGGTGCTGGGCGCCAAGAAGGCGTCTGGCTTCGACTCGCTGCTTTCGCAGATCGAGGCCGAGAAGCAGCGCATCGAGGCGCAGAAGCAGGAAGCGTCCTCCGCGCGCAAGTCGGGCAAGCCCGACCGCGCTCCCAAGAAGCACGGCCGCAAGGGCGGCCACGTGGAGCAGATCGTTCCCGAGCTGGAGGCGCAGCAGACCCAGCCCGAGGACCGCTATGCCCAGATGGCCGTGCAGGCCGAGAAGCTGCAGCGCGACAAGGTGCTGGCCGAGGCCCGCGCCGCCGTTGCCGCCGCCACCACGTCGAGCGAGGGCGAAGGCCGCCGCAAGAAGCGCAAGCAGAAGCGCGAGGCCGAGACGCGCGAGCGCTTGGAGCTGGAGGCCATCGAGAAGGGCCTCGACCCCGAGCTGGTGCTCGACGACTCCGTGGTGGAGATCCCGCAGGGCTCGACCGTCGGCAAGTTCGCCGAGCTGCTGGGCGTGCAGCCTAACGACATCATCAAGCGCCTGTTCATGCTGGGCCAGGTGCTCACGCTGACGCAGTCCATGAGCGACGACCTGGTGGAGCTTATCGCCGACGACATGGGCCGCAAGGTGCGCGTCGTGTCTCCCGAAGAGGAGTACGCGGTGGTGTACCACGACAAGGACGAGGACCTCAAGTCGCGTCCGCCCGTGGTCACCGTCATGGGCCACGTCGACCACGGCAAGACGTCGCTTCTGGACGCCATCCGCGACACCGGCGTGGTGGCCAGCGAGGCCGGCGGCATCACGCAGCACATCGGTGCGTCCGTCGTTGAGATCGACGGCCGTCAGATCACGTTCATCGACACGCCGGGCCACGAGGCGTTCACGGCCATGCGCGCTCGCGGCGCCCAGGTCACTGACGTTATCGTCCTGGTGGTTGCCGCTGACGACGGCGTCATGCCGCAGACCATCGAGGCTATCAACCACGCCAAGGCCGCCGAGGTCCCCGTCGTGGTGGCCGTGAACAAGATCGACAAGCCGGGCGCCAACCCCGATCGCGTGCGCCAGGAGCTTACCGAATACGGCATCATCCCCGAGGAGTGGGGCGGTTCCAACATGTTCGTGGAGGTGTCGGCCAAGAAGCGCCTGCACATCGACGACGTGCTTGAAACCATCCTGCTGCAGGCCGATGTGCTCGAACTCAAGGCGAACCCCAACGCCGAGGCTTCCGGCTTCGTCATCGAGGCGAACCTCGACAAGGGCCGCGGCCCCGTGGCCACCGTCCTCGTCCAGCGCGGCACGCTCCATCCGGGCGACGTCGTGGTGGCCGGCACGTCGCACGGCCGCGTCCGTGCGCTGGTCGACCCGCGCGGCAAGCACGTCGACGAGGCGCTTCCGGCGGATCCGGTGGAGATTCTGGGTCTGAACAGCGTTCCCACCGCCGGCGACGAGTTCCGCGTGTTCGCCGACGAGCGCGATGCGCGCAAGCTGGCTGAGGAGCGCGCGCTGCGCGCCCGCCTGGCCGAGCAGGACGCCAAGTCCCACATGAGCCTGGACGATCTGTTCAGCCGCATCGAGGAGGGCAAGCAGACCGACCTGAACCTCATCGTGAAGGCCGACGTGCAGGGCTCCATCGAGGCGCTGCGCGACGCGTTCGAGAAGATGGACCAGTCCGAGGTGCGCATCAACATCGTGCACTCGGCCGTGGGCGGCATCACCGAGACCGACGTTACGCTGGCCTCGGCCTCCGACGCCATCATCATCGGCTTCAACGTGCGCCCGACCGGCAAGTCCAAGCAGCAAGCCGAGAAGGAGAAGGTGGACATCCGCCTGTATCGCATCATCTACCAGGCTATCGAGGAGATCAATGCGGCGCGCGTGGGCCTGCTGTCCCCGGACATCGTGGAAGAGGACACCGGCATCGCCGAGGTGCGCGACACGTTCAAGGTGCCGAAGGTGGGCACGATCGCCGGCTGCTACATCATCGAGGGCGAGATCAACCGCGACGACAAGGTGCGCATCGTCCGCGACGGCACGGTGATCTTCGAGGGCGTCATGGCTTCGCTGCGTCGCTTCAAGGACGACGTGAAGTCCGTGAAGCAGGGCTACGAGTGCGGCATCGGCATCGAGAAGTTCCAGGACCTCAAGGTGGGCGACCACATCGAAGGCTACCAGATCAAGGAAGTCGAGCGGACCGAGTAACCGTTCTCCGTCACTGCAATAATCTGCGCGCTCGTCAAACGTTCCACGTTACACTGGGCTTGACGAGCGCGTTTTGCGCATAACCCCTCTTCGGAAGGAGATGGCATCATGAAACAGAGTTCTTCCAACCGCAAGGTGAACGAGCAGGCCCGCGAGGTCATCGCGAGCATCCTTTTGTTCGAGATATCCGATCCCCGCCTTGAGCTCGTGACCATCACGGGCTGCGAGGTCAGCTACGACCGCAGCGTGTGCAACGTGTTCTACACCACCGAGCCCGAGCGCTACGAGGACGTGGCGGCGGCGTTTTCCAAGGCGTCGGGCCGCATCCGCTCGCTCATGGCTCGCAAACTGTCGTGGCGCATCGCTCCCGAGCTGCGCTTCTTGCTGGATCGCAGCGTCGACCAGGCCGAGCGCATTGCTACGGCGCTCGAGCGCGATGCCGCGCGCAACAAGGTGGACGAGCCGACCGATGCGGACGTGCCCGCCGACGCCGACCCCCTTGCAGACGAGCGCGCCCGCGCGCAGGTGGCGGAATCGGCCGACGAATAGCAGGGAGACCGTATGTCCGTTACCCCCCAAACGAATACCGATCTTGCGGCGCTTGCCGCGGCGTTCAAGCAGCGCGATGACTTCGTGCTGTGCGGGCACGTGAGTCCCGACGGGGATTGCATCGGGTCGCAGCTTGCGCTCGCTGCCGCATTGCGGCAGCTTGGCAAGCGCGTGACGTGCGTGCTTGCCAAAAACGAGCCGATCGACGAGCGCTTGCGGTTTCTGCCTGGTGCCGACGACCTTGTCCCGGCCGAGCTGTACGAAGGGCCTGCGCGCACGTTCGTGGCCGTGGACGTGCCCACGCGCGAGCGCATCGCCGAGGCTGCGGCCGCGCTGCGCGACCAATGCGACCTTGCGGTCACCATCGATCACCATGCGGTGGATACCACGATGACCGATCTGGTGTACGTGGATCCGGACGCGGCGTCTACCACCGTGCTCGTGTGGGACGTGGCGGGGCTGCTCGGCGTCGACCGTTCGGGAGACGTCGCCCTGTGCTGCTACACGGGGCTGGTCACGGACACGGGGCGCTTCCAGTATCAGAACACCGACGCGGCCGCCATGCGCGCCGCGGCTCAGATGGTCGAAGCGGGCGCCGACCCGGCGTTCGTTTCGCGGGCCATCTTCCAGAATCGCTCGCTCCCCTCGGTGCGCCTTGAAGGCGTCGCCGTGGGCCGCATGCGGTTTGGAGCCGGCGGCGCGTACGCCATGAGCTGGCTGTCCCTTGACGATTTCGAGTCGGCAGGCGCGGTGAAGGCCGACGCCGAGCCCATCATCGACGCGCTGCGCGCAGTGTCGGGCGTGCGCGTTGCCTGCATGCTGCGCGAGCAGGGAGACGTCGTGCGCGGAAGCCTGCGCGCGAAGGACGACACCGACGTTGCGACGCTCGCTCGCACGTTCGGCGGGGGAGGGCATCGGGCTGCTGCGGGATTCACGCTCGAATGCTCCTTGGACGAAGCGGTGGCCTTGGTGGACGCCGCATTGGAGAAGACGGTTGGGGCCAAGGCTGGCGAAGGGGCGTGCACGGGGTGAAGCGGGGAACATCGGGGCTTTCGCTGGTCGTAGGGGTCAACAAGCCCGGCGGCATGAGTTCGCATGACGTGGTGAATCGATGCCGGACCATATTCGGGGAGCGTCGCGTGGGGCACACGGGCACGCTCGATCCCATGGCAACCGGGGTGCTTCCCATCTGTATCGGCCCCGCCACCAGGCTCGGGTCGTATTTGACCGCGCACGACAAGCACTACCGCGTGACCATCGCGTTCGGCGTGGGGACCGATACCGACGATGCCGAGGGCCGCGTGACGCGGACGGGCGACGTTCCGGCTTGCGTGACCGACCCCGTCTTCGCCGCTTCGTTTGTGGAGGGACTGGTGGGGGCTAGCAAGCAGCTGCCGCCGGCGTATTCCGCCATCAAGGTGAACGGGAAGAAATCCTACGAAGCTGCGCGTGCGGGCAATATCATCGACCTGGCTCCGCGCGACATCGAGGTGTACGAGGCGCGCTTGCTCGAGGTGCGCGAGGGCCGCGGCGACGAGCTTCCCACCTGGGACGTGGCGTTCCACGTGTCGAAGGGCACCTATATTCGCGCATTGGCGCGCGACGTGGGGGTGGCGCTCGGCTGCCCGGCTCACGTTGCCGCGTTGGAGCGGACGCGCCTGGGGACGCTCGACTTGGAAGAGTGCGTCAGCTTGGACGTGCTCGCGGAGCTCAAGGACCGCGCCGCGCTCGATCCCATTCGGCTTTTGGGCGGGCGCTTCCTGTTCGCGCAGGATGCGGCTGTCCCGAAGGTGGCGAACGGCTCTCCGTTGCCTGCTTCGGCGCATCCCCTGTACGAGCGGCGTCGCTCGACGGCCGACCTTGAGCTGTGCGCGTGCACCTCGGGCGTGCGCGAAAGCTGCACGGGTCCGAAGGACGGGGAGACGGTTGCGGTGATTGCCGACAACAAATTGGTTGCGCTGTACGGTTACGATCAGGCGCGCGCTGCGTATCAGGCGCGCTGCGTGTTTCAGACGGGGGTGTCTCGTGGCAAAGATCTATAGGGCGGACGAATCTTTCGACCATGCGTTCTTCTCCGGCGCGTCGTGCGCGTTCGGCGTGTTCGACGGCGTGCATCGCGGGCATCGGTTCCTGCTTGACTGCGCGCGCGAGACGGCGCGCGAAAGCGGCGGACGCAGCGTGGCGCTGACGTTCGACATCGATCCTGACGAGGTGTTTCACCCCGATCGGCTCAAGAAGCTCATGACGAACGACGAGCGCTTGGCCATGCTGGCGCAAACCGGCGTGGACGCGGTGGTGGCGCTTCCTTTCACGCGGGAATTCGCGGCGTCTTCGCCCGAGCGCTTTCTCGTGCAGACGTTCGACGGTACGCCGCCGGCGTTTCTACACGTGGGGTTCGACTTCAAGTTCGGAGCTCGCGCGGCAGGAACCGTGGACGACCTGGATGCGTGGGGCTCTGTCGAGGGCACGCACGTGCGCGCCCATAGCCTGAAGAGCGAAGACGGCGCGCCCATAACGGCCACGCGCATCCGCCTGCTTTTGGCCGACGGCGCCATCGAGGAAGCGAACCGGCTTCTAGGACGCGCGTACTTCATGACGGGAACGGTAATGCCCGGGCGCGGAGAGGGTGCGGACCTGGGATTTCGGACGGCGAACCTGGTGGTGGACGATCAGCTGCGCCCGCTAGGCGACGGCGTGTACGCCGCGTGGGCCGTGGTCGACGGCGCTCGCTACAAGGCTGCGGTCAACGTGGGCGTGGCGGCTACGTTCGCCGATCGCGCGACGGCCACCTGCGAAGTGCATCTGCTCGATTTCTCGGGCGACTTGTACGGAAAGCCCATCAAGGTGGAGTTCCTGCACTGGTTGCGACCCATGCGCAAGTTCGACGACCTCGAAGAGCTCATAGCCACCGTGCAGGGCAACATCCAATGGGTGAGGGATAACCTGTAGGGTTGTGCGCGCAAAACGGGGAATGGCGCAAGGCGGGGGACGGTATCGTCTCCCGCCTTGTTCGTTGTCTCGGCCTTAGCCGAACAGGTTGTCGTACTGTATCCAGGCGTAGGCGTCTAGCAGGTTTTCGGCGTCCGCTTCCTCGTCGAGCCAGTGCCAGGTGCCGTCGGCGCTCAGGTAGCCGTTGAGGTTGACGGCGGGTATGGATTCGCTGATCGACAGCAAAAAGCGCTGGTAGTTCGTGGTGGGAAGGCCTGCTGAGTCCACCAGCTTGGCGCCCAGGTAGTTCAGGCTCGACCGTTGCTCGACCGGTCCTGTGGCGAGGGCGTCGGCTTCGTCCTCGACAGGGTTTCCACGCTGTTGCTTGATTGCGCGTGCGGCGTCGTTTTCCCAGATGAGGTAGGGTACAGCGTAGCGCGACTGCACGGCATCGAGCCCCAGATCGTCTGCGGACACGCCTTCGTGCGTGGCTTCGAACAGCCAGTCGCTGAAACCGGGTTGATGATCGCCGAAGAAGCAGAGGACCACCGGCCTCTCAAGCGCGTTCAGCTGCTCTGTCAGATACGCCAGATCCTGGTCTGCCTGGCGGATGACGCTTGCGTACTCGTTCAGCTCGAGCGACGTGGTTCCGTCGGGAAGCGGAACGCTCACGCTCATCTCTTCGGAAAGGCCGCCCACGTCGTAGCCGCCGTGGTTTTGCATGGTCACGTCGAAGATGAACTGGGGCTGCTCGTTTTCCGCCAACAGGTTCAGCACGTAGTCGTAGGTGGCGCGATCGGTGACCAGGCCGCGCAACGTGTCCGCGCCGTCGAAGGAGGCTATGTCGCTGAATCGGTCGAATCCCAGCTGCGCGTAGATTCGGTCGCGCCTCCAGTTCGTGCCCTCGGCCGGATGCAGCGCGTGCGTGGCGTAGCCCATCGATGAGAAGTACGACACCAGGCTTTCGGCTTTGTCCAGGTCGTAAAGCACGTACGGATACACGCCTCCGCCCAGGTGCGCCATGCTCGACCCGGTCAGAAACTCGAACTCGCTGTTGCAGGTGCCGCCTCCCATGGCCGAGGCGTAGGCTTCGCCGGCCTCGAGCGCTTCGGCGGCAAGCTCGTGGAACCGGGCGGGGCGGGCCTCGGTGTCGGCAAGGCCGGGGTAGCGCGACAGGTCGGAGAACGTCTCGTTCATGATGGCGATGACCGTGGGCTGTTCGACAAGTTCGCCGGCATGCGCTTCCGGGATGGCCGTGGCGTCTGCGTACGAGTCCAGCATGTCCTCGATGGCCGCGGTTGCGTATCCGTCGGGTTCGGCAGGGCTCAGGTCTTGGACGCGCTTGAGAAAGCAAAGCGCCGATCCTTGCTCGGCGTACGATTCCTTGACGCCCCATACGTCCACCGTGCAATCGAAGGCTTTTTCGATGTCGACGGCGGCTAGCGACCAGCCGAAGCCTCCAACCAGCACAAGCGCGCACGTGGCGTTGGTCAAGCCGCGTCGGAACGAGAGCCGCTGCTTCGGCATCAGGAACAGCACGGCGCAGTACCCCAAGAACAGCATGATGCTCGCAAGCAGGCTCGCGTCAAGCTCGAAGGAGTAGCCCGATCCCACCGACGCGGCCGTGGACAGGGCGAACAGGTCGGCAGGCACGACGGGCTGGCCTTTGAACATGATGACGAAGTGGTTTGCCGTTCCGGCCGCCAGACAAGCCAGCAGAAACGCCGCAACAGCCGCGCGGGAGCGCTGCCCGACGAAGTAGCAGATGCCGAAAAGGATCGCCAAGAGGACGAGGTTCAACCCCGCATAATAAGGATCCATGGAAAGCAGGTTCGCGTTGTAGGGCACTTCGAGCAGCAGGAAAGCCGTTGGCACGGCAAGCGCAAGAACGAAGGGACGCGCCTTTTTCGCGGACGGCAGGGATCGGAAGCGATCGACGGCGCCCGCGATCAGGGCGAAAAGCGCACGCACCGCGTCTTGTGCGGCGCGTGCGTGGCGTATACCGGGCATAACGTGCTCCTCGCGTGGTTCAGATGCATGCATCGTCGGTGATGTGAAAAGGCGAAGTATACCGGATATCGCTTCGTTTGCAGCTTGAATCCGCCCTGATTGTCGATGCGCGGCCTGATTCCTGGTGAAACGCTTGCAATTTCATGTATCCAAAAAAACTCGATTACGGGTTCACATTATCTGCAAATCCTCTAGAATAAAGCGGTTGCGACTTTCTCGCTCGAATGCCCGGCGAAAAGGTCGCATATCGTATTGGTCGAAAAAAGGAGGAGACACGTGACTACTGCAGTCGCATGGATGGCTCCCGTGTGCGCCCTCATCGGCATTTGCATGGCAGCCTACCTCGGAACGTGGGTTCTGAAGCAGGACCCGGGTCCGGACAAGATGAATAACATCTCCCTGAAGATCCAGCAGGGCGCTAAGGCGTTTTTGATGAGCGAGTACAAGCTGCTCGTGATCTTCATGGTGATCGTGGCCGTTGTTATGGCGGTATTCCTGTCGCCGATCACGGCGCTTGCGTTCGTCACGGGCGGCGTGATGTCTGCGGCGGCCGGCTACGTTGGCATGCACGTGGCAACGCGCGCGAACACGCGTACCGCTCACGCTGCCGAGGAGTCGGTTGCCAAGGCCCTGAACATCAGCTTCAAGTCCGGCCTCACCATGGGCCTGTGCGTGGCGTCGTTCGCCCTGCTGGGCCTGTCGCTGTGGCTTATCCTGCTGGTGTTCGGCATCGACATCGTCGAGGTTGCTCAGATGCACACCAACATCGGCATGGTCGAAGGCTTCGCCACCGGCGCTTCTGCTGTTGCGCTGTTCGCCCGTGTGGGCGGCGGCATCTACACGAAGGCCGCCGACGTTGGCGCTGACCTCGTGGGCAAGGTGGAAGCGGGCATTCCCGAGGACGATCCCCGCAACCCCGCCACCATCGCCGACAACGTAGGCGACAACGTAGGCGACGTGGCCGGCATGGGCGCCGACCTGTTCGAGTCCTACACGGGCGCCATCCTGGCCCCCACCATCCTGGCCGCCACTTTCGGCGCGCTGGGCGGGTACTTCGCCACGGGCGACCTCGTGTGGGCCCTGGTGACGCCGCTCATCATCGCGGCAACCGGTATCCTCACGTCCATCATCGGCCTGTTCGCCGTGCGCACCAAGGAAGGCGCTGCCCTGCACAAGGCGCTCAACCGCGGCACGTACCTGGCTGCCGGCATCGAGATCGTCGTGATCTTCTGCCTGTTCTCCATCTGGAACTCCCAGTCCGTCGAGGCGCAGCCGCTGTGGCTGTTCGGCTCGGTGCTGTGCGGCCTGGTGGCCGGCCTTGCCATCGGCAAGATCACCGAGTACTTCTGCTCCGACAAGTACAAGCCGGTCCACAAGATCGCCGAGGCTGCCGACACCGGTGCCGCCACGGTCATCATCGAGGGCATCGGCACGGGCATGCTGTCCACCATCGCTCCGATCGTGCTGGTTGCTTTGGCTATCATCGGCGCGTACACGTTCGGCAACCTTGCGTTCCCGCTCGCCTCGGCTGAGGGCGGCATTGCCGTCGGCCTGTTCGGCGTGGGTCTTGCCGCAACTGGCATGCTTTCCAACACCGCTATCACCATTGGCGTCGACGCGTACGGCCCTGTTGCCGACAACGCGGGCGGCATCGCCGAGATGGCCGGACTTCCCGAGGAAGTGCGTGATCGCACCGACGCGCTGGACGCCGTGGGCAACACCACCGCTGCCATCGCGAAGGGCTTCGCCATTGCCTCTGCGGGCCTGTCCGCTATCTCGCTGTTCGTGTCCTACCAGGCCACGATGCACCATGCTATTCCGAACTTCGAGCTGACGCTCACCGATCCTCTGATCGTTGCCGGTATCTTCATCGGCGCCATGATGCCGTTCATGTTCGCGGCCCTCACCATGGGCGCCGTGTCCCGCGCTGCTCATGCCATGGTCGAGGAAGTGCGTCGCCAGTTCCGTGAGATCAAGGGCATCATGGAGTACGAGGCCGAGCCCGAGTACGACAAGTGCGTGGCCATCTCCACCAGCTCCGCGCTGCGCGAGATGATGCTTCCCGGTTGCCTTGCCATTATCGTGCCGGTCGCGATCGGTTGCTTCAACCCGGCTATGCTGGGCGGCTTTTTGGCCGGCGCCGTTGCCACGGGTATGCTCATGGCCATCTTCATGTCCAACGCCGGTGGCGCGTGGGACAACGCGAAGAAGTACATCGAGCAGGGCTATCATGGCGGTAAGGGATCCGATGCTCACAAGGCCGCCGTTGTCGGCGACACCGTGGGCGATCCGTTCAAGGACACCTCTGGTCCGTCCATGAACATCCTCATCAACCTGATGACCATCGTTTCGCTGACGTTCACCCCGCTGTTCGTCGCGATTCAGACGATGATGTAAGCGCTCGTTCGAAAAGCTTGCACGTTTCGGGACCCGGCTTCGCGCCGGGTCCCGTGTTGTTTTAGGAGGCGGTCGCGCGGCGAGGACGGGCGCTGCCCGCGTACCCGGTTCCGTTCCAGTTTCGGGGGCTTGCGACGTGCCCGGCTCCGTCTTGCGCTTCGGGGACTTGCAGTCCTCGCTGACCCCATCTTCAGTTCGAAGTTTTGTCAAAACGGACGAGTTTTGCTGGTCCTCAAACCAGGATAAAGCAAGCCGGTAAGCTTCTGAACTGGGATAATGAAAATCACGCATCAGCGAACAACCTCGAGAAGGCGGAAAATCGCCGCAAAACTCGATCGTTTTGACAGCGGACCGTGTCGAATACATTCTGCTACTGCACGCGTTCCTGCAAGCTGTCCGTTCCGCCGGTCTGCGTGCTCCGCTTCGGTCCGCACGGTTGTTTCAGCCGGTGCGCTCGCCTCGGCTTGCGCGCCTGCTTCAGCCTGCGGACCTGCTTCAGCTTGCGCGCCTGCTTCAGCTTGCGTACCTGCTTCCAGCCGTGCGTCCACTTTGACCCGCGTGCCTTCCTCTAGCTGCGCGCTCGTCTCGGCCCGCCCGTTCGCCGTTTGCTTTCAGCCGCGATCCCGCTTTCGCCTTTGCCTGCGCGTGCATCGGCGCGGATGCACGCCTGCCGTCTTCTGGGCGTGGTTTTGCGAAAACCTTGCAGGAATCTAGCACGGGTCTAGCGGGAATCTAGCAGGAATCCAGCGCAAGATAACGTGAAGATAACGAAACGATTGTCCGCGAACATGAGGGGCGTTGCCCTTGCTAGTCTTAATATATGACTATATACATCAGCCATATAACAGCGTTGGAATGTTGGCGGTCGGGAAGGTTCGACGCCCGCCTTCGGGTGCCCTGCTCTGGAAAACGCGTTCGGCATCCCGTCGGATCGTCGGAGCTTATCGGCGATGCGGACAAGGCGGCGCGGGCTCGCAGCCGCGATGCCGATACCGCGGCGTTTTTCCAGGGCCGCAAGGCCGTAGATGTCGATCGCGCTCGCGGGGATTCCCTGCTTCTTGAAAGCGGATTGCCGCTCGGGCGCGTTTCTCGCGAATCGCCCGTGCATGTGGTCGTGCCCTGTACGTGCGATCGGATCGACCGCGTCGGCGTGCGCTGCCATGTTCATGCGCGCCCGTTTCCTCCTGGATCATTCGTGCGATTGGACGAAGATCTGTACGCGAGCTCGCCGGAGCTGTGCTTCGTGCAGATGGCTTCCGTCTTGCCTGCGTTGGAGCTTCTTGCCTTGGGATTCGAGTTGTGCGGAACGTACGCGCGCAACTGCGATGGGCGCACGCGGTACGGGAGGCCCATGCTTTTGACCACGGCGTCGGCCCTTGCTCGATACGTCGAATCTGCACGGGGAATTCCTGGCGCGGCTGCGGCTCGAAGAGTCCTCAAGCATTTGGTCGCCTGTTCCGCTTCGCCGCGCGAGACGGCTTTGACGTTGCTGCTTTGCCTTCCGCGAAGAATGGGCGGCTATGCGCTTTCGCATCCCGAATTGAATTATCGAATGGATGTGCCGGACGCGCGGCGAGATTGCACCGAAAAGGGATACTACTTATGCGATCTGTACTGGTCGCAAGCGAAGCTCGACGTTGAGTACGAAAGCGACGAGTACCATACCGGTCCTTCTCGGATCGCAAGGGATTCGGAACGTCGCGATGACTTGTCCCATCTGGGGGTGTCGGTGCGCACGATGACGAATCACCAGATCATGGATCTTGCTCGCTTCGACAAGGCGGCGCGTCAGCTTGCTGCTGCTTTAGGCGAGCGGGTTCGTCCGTACGATGGTTTCGCGCAAGCGTGCCGCATGCTGAGAGCCGCAGTGCTGTGAGTTGCCGTGAAGGGCTTTCGGGACGCTGCCGACTTTCGATCGGTTTTCGGACGCGTAGGGCCCATCTGTCAAAACGGACGAGTTTTGCTGGTCCTCAAACCAGGATAAAGCAAGCGGATAAGCTTCTGAACTGGGACAATGAAAATCGTGTGTTGGCGAGCAATCATAAAAAGGCGGAAAATCGCCGCAAAACTCGATCGTTTTGACAGGACTGCGCGAAATTCGACGTCGTGCGCACGGACTGCGTAATATTCGACGTCGTGCGCACGGATTGCGCGATGGGGGGGGGTGTTTCTATGGTTTTGTCAATTGCTTTTTCGGGATCGGGCCGTTTGATTCGGGCATGCTCGCGCAAACCCCGGCGGCAGGGCTCTTCTTCGGCGATTCGGCCGAGGACTAGGC
>NZ_JAJNOQ010000010.1:0-108816 GCF_021044775.1 Paraeggerthella hominis | reverse complement strand
GAGGCGGGGATCACCCGGTCCCATTCCGAACCCGGAAGTTAAGACCGCCATCGCCGAAAGTACTGCAGCGCAAGGCTGTGGGAGGATAGGACGTCGCGCTCGCGCAGGGCGCTCGGCGTTTCCGCCGAGGGCGGGAGGGCCCCGGAGCCGGGAGAGGCTCCGGGGCCCTCTTCGCGTTCGGGGGGCGGCAGAGGCTTCGATCTTCCCTGCGATGCTCTGGGTACGGTGGGATTCGTCATGCGCGAGCTTACGCTGTTAGCGCGCTTGGCTGATTTCCGTCGCTTCCAATTGGGCGCTGTTGCCGTGAGGCTCGTTTTACGAGATTGTGTACGTGCGCTCTGGGAACCAATCGCTGCCTGCGTCATCGGCTCAGCTCAGAAGCCTGTCCATGCGGGGGTCGCACACCCACTTCGACGAAATAGAGACAGCCTTTCGCAAAGACGACTGCAGTTTTGAGGTCTTGAGGGCCACGTATTCCGAGCGCACAGGGGAACGTTGGGAGGATACGGACTTCGTGTCGTTTGGCCTTGCCAAATCTGACGGATTTCTCACCAACGCCGGCGTCTTGCTTGCTGATCAGCCTGTCTTGCGTCAGAATCGCGTGTTCTGCACGCGTTGGAACGGGCTGGATAAGGCGAAAGCCGACGGCGAGGTCCTCGACGACCATGAGTACTCTGGATGTCTCGTCAGGCTGCTGCGTGAGGCCATGGACTTCGTTGGCCGGCATAACCGCGTTGCTTGGGCGAAGACGGACGACGATCGCATCGAGACGCCGAGCTATGTTATGCGCGCGGTGGAAGAAGCGATCGTCAACGCGCTGATCCACCGCCAATACGAGATCGGCGGTGCCGAGGTCACGGCGTTCGTCTACGATGACCGCTTGGAGATCACGTCGCCCGGCAGTAAGGTTGACGGGGCCCTGCCAGAAGACGCCGATCTCGGTGCCGTCGAGAGCATTCGCAGGAATCCCGTGATAGCCGACTTGTTTCAACGGATGCGTTTCATGGAGCGCAAGGGGAGCGGCCTCAAGCTCATTCGGGAGCGCACTGCGCTCGCCCCGAACTACGAAGAACGGTTTATTCCGCAGTTCATCGACAACGGCAGGTTCTTCAAGGTGGTGCTTTGGAACATGAATCGCGACTCAGCACCTGATACCCCCCAAGATACCCCCCAAGATACCCCCCCAAGTTGCAGCCGTGCGGGAAGCGCTTGGGAACAGTGAAATGAGCCTCGCGGAGCTGATGAGCAGGATGGGTCTGACGGACCGTAAGAACTTCAGGGAAGCCTACTTGAAGCCGGCTTTGGACTCCGGACTGGTCGAGATGACCTTACCCGACAAGCCTTCGAGCAGAAACCAGCGCTATAGGGCGATAAGCTAGAGCTTTCGCTTCCGGGTTTATCGGGCGCTGAGCCTGTTGCTGTCCGGAGTCCCTGAAACCTTGATCGCCTTCATCTTCGTGATCTTCAACGGGGTCCACTGCTTGCGACTGCCGTGCAGTTTGCGTTTTGTGTAAAGGCGAAGTTGATGGTCGCTGATTCACGCCCTCTGGCCGACGAGCTCTGGCGCAGGGTGTTGCTCGTTCTCCCACACCAGCTTCGGCTTCCTCAAGCGTAGACTGCTTTGAGCCAGGATGCCTGACCCTTCTCCGCGGCCTCTATGCGAGCGACCGTGATCTGTGCCGCATCCCCATATTGATGCCTCGTCAGGTTTTTCTTACTCAGCTGAACGTACTCAGCAGGTTTTTATTGGAACTCGCTTCTACCCCTCACGAGAAACCCGAGCAACCCCGAACAACACCCGAGAAGCTCGAATCCGTTCTGGTGTCGGTTCAATCAGTAATTCAACCAAAAGCCATTATAATAATGGACACATGTCGAATTTGACGTCGGTGCTGGATAGAGCTCGCTTGGAAATGATACGATGGCGGTGTGGATCGGTACTCTGCAATTAGGATACCGAGCGCATCGTATTGAGAAGCCGTACGGTTTTGCATGTGATAGCTTATGCGGGCGAGTGCCTGCGTAAGCTATCTTGCTTTGATGATTGTACGGCGAAGGAAGGGATTTGGCCTTGCAAAGTATGTCGGTCATTGTGACGGTTTACAATCAGCCACTCGAGGCGGTTCTGGCTACGTTGAGATCCATTATCTATCAGCAAAATGTTGAACCGGAAATACTTGTAGCAGACGATTGCTCGGATGATTTCTTTGAGCAAGATATTAGAGACTTTTTTGCGTGTAACGGCTATAAGAACTATCGGATAATCCAGGCCAATGAGAATGTGCAGACCGTGCGCAATATTCTCAGAGCGTTGCGGCAAGCGGAGGGTGCGTACGTCAAGGTTATCGGCGCTGGAGATTTGCTCTACGATAAGACAACGCTAGAGAGTCTGCTTGCATGGAGTCACCAGCATGAGGTAAAAGCGGGGTTTGGAAAAATTCTGAGATTCGAGCACCGGGACGACTGCTGTCAAGTCTCTGAATACAACGCGCCGCTTAACGCAGGAGACTACGCGTTTGACCGGCAGCGAGATGGACGAACGCTTCTGAAGCGACAATTGGTGCGCGGAGATTGGATTCCGGCAGGTGCGCAGTTCTTCGAAAAGGAGCTTTTTGTAATGCTTCTTGAGCGGTTGAGCGCTTACGGGGTGCGCTATTGCGAGGATTTTGCCGCCACGCTTGCTTTGGAATTATCGGATGTGGCGTTTTACCCCGCGCCGGTTGAATGGTACGAATGGGGGGTGGGCATTTCCACGGGCGACAGCAAGAAGTCGCGCGAGCGATTGTATCGAGATCATGATTGCCTGTATAAAGCCTTGGCTCGCGAAAAGCCCCTCGGGCTGTCCCTTGTTTTCCCCAAGGCACTATTCGGTATTAAAAAATTTATCGCTCTTAGTACACCATGGTACTCATTTTTCCGCAAAAGATTAGTGGAATCCTATGCGCGCCAGCAATGCGATGATGTCTCTGTGAGTCCAAACGATTTTCTCCGCCGTTGTCTGCCTGATGCGTAGAGACAGTCTTGTCGGTGGTTGCGCAGGCGTCGAAGGAAAGGTTCTGTATGTACTTTTATGACAATTACTATTCGCTCTCAGAATTTGTCAAACTTGGTTATTCGTTCGTGATGACGCGCCTGTGGTATCGGGACGCTACGTTGATTCGACGTCCGTTTTATGTGCGCGGCGGAGTGCGTATGAAGTATGGGAAAGGTTTCACTACGGGTTATAACTGCCGCATTGAAGTGTTCGGAGACAAAGGGGATCGAAGCAGGAAGCTTTTTATTGGGGAAAATGTGCACATTGGTGATAACGTGCACATTGCTGCGGCGGAGCGAGTGAGTATTGGGGATAACTGCTTGTTCGCGTCCAAGATATTCATCAGCGATCTTGACCATGGTATCTATACGGGATCCTCTCCCTCTTTACCGACTTCCGATCCGAATACACGTGATTTAGTAACATCTCCCGTGAGCATCGGGGAGAATGTGTGGTTGGGCGAGAATGTCTGCATTCTGAAAGGCGTCTCCATCGGTGACGGTTGTATTGTTGGTGCGAACTCAGTTGTAACAAAAAGCATCCCAGCGCATTCGATAGCCGTGGGATCTCCAGCGCGGGTGATTAAGCGCTTCGATGAGGTTGCGGGAGTTTGGAAGGCGACTTCGTGAGCAGGCATCCCTTAAGCATTAAGGCCAACGTGCTTTGGAATTCGATAGGAAATATCGTATACCTATTCTCCCAGTGGCTACTCACCTATTTCGTTGTGCGCGTGCTGGGATACGAAGAGGCGGGCGTTTTTTCTCTGGCGATTACTGTCGGAGGCTCCCTAGTTTCCATTGCTTTGTATTCGATAAGAAATTACCAGGTATCTGATATTGAAGGGCGATTCTCTAGCGGTACCTACCTTGTGACGCGCGTGCTGACATCTGCGCTTGCGCTGCTTGTGTGCGCGGTATTTGTTCTGGCTAATGGCTATGAGCCTATGACGGCTTTGTGCGTGGTTACGTATATGCTGTTCAAGATATCAGAAGCGTGGTCGGATGTTTATCAGGGGATGCTGCAAAAGAACATGAGACTGGACTACGTCGGTCGATCTTTTATAGTAAAGGGAATTGTCGAGCCGATAGTTTTCTTTGTGCTCTTAGTGACTACCGACACGCTGCTCTTTGCGGTTCTTGGGCTCTGCGTGACTTCGTTTTTGATTGTTGCTTTCTATGATCGCCGTCTGGCGTCTTCGGTGACATTAGACGCTTCGTCTTGGTCTTCCTTTGCGTGCGTAAAGTCATTGCTCAAGACGTGCTTGCCATTGGCTATGTTCGGCTTGCTTTTCAACACGATGGGTCAGGCTCCGAGGTATTTCCTCGAGGCTCAGATAGGGACTACAGCTTTGGGGGTATACGCTTCAGTTGCTATGCCTGTTGTGATCGTTCAGGTTTCTGCTAGTTTTATATTTGCGCCCTTGACGACACCTCTGGCTGAGCATTTGCAGGCGGGTGATATTGGGAGGTTTCACAAACTAATAGGAAAAGTGCTTCTTGTTCTGGGGTCTTTGTCGGTTGTCTCAATTGTGGGATTCATGCTTTGGGGCGATTGGCTTCTCGCACTTTTGTTTGGAGATTCTATCGACGGTTATCAATTCTTGCTTATGCCGTTGGTGGTGTGCTCGATCCTCGTTGCCCTTGCATGGTTTCTTTCGACGGTGTTGGTAGTCGTCCGGAAGCTTGGCGCTTTGCTAGCGGTGAGCGTACTTTCGTTCGCCATTGTATTAACTGGCAGCGTGCCGCTTATCCAGTTGTGCGGAATGAATGGGGCTAGCTTCGTGTTCATCGCTGCGTTGATCTTTTTTATCATGGGCAGCGCTGGGATTTTATGGAGGGATTATCGAGGGCGAGTGTTGTCCTCGGCTGAGCCTGTTTGAGAGTGCAGCCGCGTGGTGTGGTGGACTCAAAATGATGGGCGTTGTGGGGGCGGAAGGTGGAATGCCGCTATATGTTATGGAATAATTTGACAAGGTTAAAACTAAGGCGATTGCGACGCAGGAGCGTACCAATGCAAAGAAATACCCGATTCGCAAAAATGTGCTCGATAACTCTAGCTGTTTTGCTTAGCGCGCAGCTTTTCGTTGCATCCGCCCTGCCTGCGTTCGCGATCTCTGAGTCTCAGGGATCAGAGGTGTTTCCCCAATCCGATCCTTCCACTTCCGTCCATGATGTTTTTCCGAAGGCTAAAGAGGACGATCGGCAAGGTGCTTCTTCGAATCCAGATAATGGGGATCTTTCTCGGAATTTAGAGCAGAGTCCTTCGGCTTCCAAGGAGGCACTTCCTGTACCGGGTGCAGATGGGCCCGTTTCTCCTACTGATGCATCAACCCATCTTGACATCTCTATGGAAGATCTTCTGACGAAAGAAGAGATCGATGCTGCGTACGGGCGAGCTATGCTGCGGAGTGCTCAAGATTATTCAAGCAGAACCTTTGCGGATGTTCTTCTGTTTGCTGAGCAGTATCTTGGGTTGCCCTATGTATGGGGCGGTAAAAATCCGAGTCGCGATGGCGGATTCGATTGTTCGGGATACGTGAACTGGGTTTATAATCAGGTTTGCGGCCTAGGAATCAATTCGGATTACACTAATGCAGCGTCGCTGTACTACAACTGGTGCACTCCTATATCCGAGAGCGAAGCGCGACCGGGTGACATCGTGTTCTTTACGGGTACGTATGGCAGTGATCTTAATTACATATCTCACGTGGGAATATACTGCGGCAATGGGATTATGATCAACGCAGGTGATCCTATTGGTTATGATCCGGTTTCTTCGGTCAAAAATGTTCAAGGTCAAGAGGCCAAACGCCTTTATGGTCGCTTGGTTACACTCCAAAATACGGTTCTTGATTTTACGTTGGCGAAGGTGCAGATAGCTGATCAGCCTTATACGGGCGCGGCTCTTACTCCTCGTCCAGCTGTGATTGTGGCTGGTTCCGTTCTGAACGAAGGAACGGATTACACGCTGAGCTATGCAAATAATGTTCAGGTAGGGCGGGCTCAGGTGACTGTAACGGGGATGGGGATCTATGCGGGACAGGCTCTTACGCGGTCGTTTGACATCTTTGTTCCTGGAGCGGTGACGGATGGAGTGTATGAGATTGGCTCGCGACTTCCGTCCGGACGCGTGGTCGACGTGGTCGGAGGCTCCGTTGCCTCGGGCGCAGGGATTCAGTTGTACGATGCCAACCAAACCGAAGCCCAGTTGTTTCGTATTGCGAGGCAGCAAAATGGTTACTATACAATTATGAATTCCAAGTCGGGGCAATACCTTACAGTGTCGAACACGGGAGGGAATCTTCGGGCAGGAACGGAGATTGTGCAACGGCCCTACCAGTCTGGGGCTAAATCACAGGAGTGGGTGATTAAAGCGAACGGGGGTGGCTTTGCTATCGCATCTGCGGCAGACTCTTCGCTTGTGTTTGATGTGGAGGGTGGCTCCGATGCCAACGGAGCACCTGTGAGATTGTGGGACGCAAACGGCACTCCTGCCCAGACCTGGTGCTTTAATCGCGCTCAGGACATGAGGGATAAGCTTGACGCGCTGGCTAAGGACAACGCCGGCATGATCGCGGACGGGACGTATCAGATGTCTTCAGGAGTCAACGGCGGGTTTGCCCTCGATGTGTACGGGGGGAGCAAGGAGGACCTTGCGAACGTGTGGCTCTTTTCCGCTAACGGCACGCCTGCTCAGACCTGGCGGGTAAGCCACGACGAGGCTGGGTATCTGACGATCGTCAATGAGGGATCGGGCAAGGCGCTTGACGTGTACGGCGGGAGCGGCGTTGCCGGTACGAACGTCGTGCAATACGCACCGAACGGATCGTGGGCCCAGAAGTGGGTGGCGGTCAAGCAAGGTTCAGGCTACAAGCTTGTCTCCGCTCTCAACGATTCGCTCGTGCTTGATCTGTACGGGGGCAATGCGACTAACCAGAATAACATCTGGCTCCACTCCGCAAACGGCACTCCTGCCCAGACCTGGTGCTTCAATCGCGCTCAGGACATGAGGGACAGGCTTGACGCGCTGGCTAAGGACAACGCCGGCATGATCGCGGACGGGACGTATCAGATGTCTTCAGGAGTCAACGGCGGGTTTGCCCTCGATGTGTACGGGGGGAGCAAGGAGGACCTTGCGAACGTGTGGCTCTTTTCCGCTAACGGCACGCCTGCTCAGACCTGGCGGGTAAGCCACGACGAGGCTGGGTATCTGACGATCGTCAATGAGGGATCGGGCAAGGCGCTTGACGTGTACGGCGGGAGCGGCGTTGCCGGTACGAACGTCGTGCAATACGCACCGAACGGATCGTGGGCCCAGAAGTGGGTGGCGGTCAAGCAAGGTTCAGGCTACAAGCTTGTCTCCGCTCTCAACGATTCGCTCGTGCTTGATCTGTACGGGGGCAATGCGACTAACCAGAATAACATCTGGCTCCACTCCGCAAACGGCACTCCTGCCCAGACCTGGATTTTTGATATACCGGGTTGTCAGGAAATTGTTCCTTCAGGATATTACACGATTCATGCCGCTTTGAATCCTCTCTATCAGCTTGATATGCACGGGGCGTCTCTTGAGGATGGGGCGAAAGCATGGCTCTACAGCGGAAACGATACTCTGGCTCAGCTGTTTCAGCTCGAGTGGACGGCCGGATATTATACTGTCACCAATGTGAATTCGGGCAAGAAGCTGGGTGTGGTAAGTTCTGGGGAACTACAGCAATCGAGTAAGCCAGAAAGCGATGCAAGTAGGTTCGTAATACGTTCGAATGCGGATGGCTCGTATATGTTGCTAAACCGGGCGACAAAGAGGGCTATGACGGTGCTGGCAGGCGTTGCGGCTAGTACGGGTGCAGTGGGTGACGCCGTTGCTACGGGTTCGATCTCGCAAAAGTGGATTCTGAAGCAGTCTGCGACAAATGTTCATCATCAGTCTTATGGAATAACGCTCGCAAAGATGGCCGCTTTGAACGGAGTTTCACCTGAAACCATCAATCCAAATTCGCATGCGTACGGGACGCGGGCGTATTATCAGTTTGCTGATCTGCGAAAGTATCAGGGAGATATTACTGTCGAGCAGATGAATCGCTTTATTTCCAGCACATCTTCTGGACGTAGTGGAGTGTTTGCGGGGAAGGGAGCTGCTATTTTGGCTGCTGCGAAAAGTGCTGACATCAACGAGATGTACCTTCTTAGTCATATGGTAACGGAGACGGGTTGGGGTACGTCTCTTATGGCTCAGGGGAAGTACTTTGAGGCGGGCACTGCTACGATTAAACTTAATGGCCTCTATTTCAGCAAAGAGGCTCCTGCGGGACGTTATTATAACTTCATTGGGTGGGGAGCCTACGACGGTAGGCCTGATACTGCTTATGATTTCGCTCGCTATTACGGTTGGAATAGTATTGAAAACGCTCTGAATGGAGCAGCTCAACAGCTGGCGCGAAACTACATATACAGCGGGCAAAGCACGTTGTATGACATGAGGTGGAATCCCGCCTATTCTGATAAATACGGCGGTATTGGACATCAGTATGCCACTGATCCCAACTGGGCAAGGACTATTAGCTCCATCATGGGCCAAGGATATGACTATATTGGCGTAAAGCCAAGAGTTGAGTTTTTGGTGCCTCGATACGCTTCGTAGGTCGCATGATTGATTGTGGGAATGATCTGACTGTGGTCACTTTGCAAAGCAGTTGCAATAGACGCAGAAATTCTGCATTTCTCGAGGTGGGAGCAACGTTGAGAAGTGGGATAGGGTTTCCTTTTTTGCCGTTGGAGCGGCCTTCAGGCATACCGAAGCCTGCTTTAGATATACTCGGTTCACCCTGTCGGGAGCGGTGTAGTGCCTTGCTGCCGTCAGCCCTTCGTTTAGCCCACGAATGGTGCAGTGTGCATATGATCGCGATACGGCAATCGGTTCGGTAATCTCGCCCGCGTTGAGCAGCTTGCTGCCTGTCGTTTTCTCTTCGCGTTTGATCGGCAATCAGCACTTTTCCGTGCCATTGTCCTCGAACTAACCTGACGTATCTGCACTGTCAAACAAGCCTATGCAAAAACATAAGGTCATTTCGTTAATCTTTTTAGCTCGAGGGGCGATAATTGCCACCGAGCGCAGCTGCGGACAAGCGGGAGCACTGCCTGTGGCGCGAGGGTCAGACGAAGACGTCGGGAGTTGGGAACAACGGTTTGACCTGGCGGAAAAGACGGGGTTTTCAGATTCCACGATTCGTACCCGAGCTGGTGATTGCAGCCTCAAGGACGCGCACTACGAGGTGATTGCCAGGGTGCTGGGCGTGTCCGCGAACTACCTGCGGAAGCGCGACGGGTGCCGCGAGAGCGAGGTTGTCTACTTCCTCATGGAGGTGGAGGGCATGGACTTTCTGGGTCTGCCCTAATAGACTGCGTAATCTACGTGATTCCGGTTTAGGCGAATCCGGAGGATGGCGTCCAGGAATGGGTTGAGCGCGAGTGCGACTGGCGTTTCGAGAAGGTCAATAAAGAGGATCGCCTTCGCTGGAGGGCGTCCTGCGAGTCCGCAGGCGCGAGCAAGCGGAGCGCCGGCGGGGAAGCCAGCAGTCATTTCGATTGGGGCAAGGCCAAGATGAGTCTCGAGCGAATGAAGAGGGATGCAGCTCATGACGAAGCTTCTGATTGAGGAGGAGCGAGAAACGGTTCGCTCTATGCCGGAAGGCCGCAGCGCTAAGGAGAGGGTGGCGGAGGCGCGAAGAGGTTACCATCGGCGCTCGGCTCAAAGCTCTTTGACAGGAGTCTGAGCACCTAAAGAGATTAAGCTGTTCAAAATGGAGCGACCCATTAGTAAGCACTGTAAGTTGCTATCAAGCTCTTGTTATTTAAAATACCCGATATTTGAAGGAGGATCATGCCGGAACTGCTGCAGCAATCAGTCAACGGAAACGAGTTATTGGTCTTTGCGGTCGCTTTGTTTTTTTCCGCGAGTAGTGGTCAGAAAATGGAGCCCGGACAAAGAGTCGCGCTGGTGTATTTGTACTGCTTGATTGTCTCATATTTTAATTACATTGGTTTTTGTTCAATCGTTTTTGGATCCTTGATCGTGCTCTTCTTGATTTTTGAAGTGTTCAGCAGCGACGAGATGCTGGTGCATCTATTTTCATTCAAATATAAGTGCCTCGATTTTTTATACCGATTATTGTTAGAATTCTACGGAGCATTTTTCTACCTCATTCTTCTTTTCTCAGCAACCCCGCTTGTAAAGGAATCTGTTTTTGCCCAGATTGTCTTCCTGATATTCGTCGTTGCCTTGGCAGCGATCACCTCCAGGCGGCACTTTTCAACTAAACCGATATCGCGCATTATCGAGGAGCTTGAAGCATTGGGAGGAGATCCCGCAAGTTGCTCATTTGACGGCGAAGATGATCGGAAATTGCAGATTCTTATCTATATGGAAGACGAAAATTTTCTTAATAGAAATGAAAAGACCCATATAGTTACAGCAAGATACTTGGCTTCGAGGGTTTTTCTCCGTCAGAAAAGAGATAGGCTTGCGCTAGTCGGAAACAGTTTAAGCAGCTTCGACGCTCTTCGCCGCCATATCCGCGGCTATGGCACCATTGAGATGCAAATCATCAGGAATGTGGGGCTAGATTTCGGTTCTTATCGCCTGACGGCAAGGAGAAAACTGTTCGAGCTGATATTCACCCAAGCCGTGTTTAATAGCTATATCAATCACCTGAGCAAAAACTCGCAAGCAAGAAAGAACATCAAGAAATGGATTCTGCGCTGTTACCTGAACCTCGTCTCGATCAAAATCGACGATATCGTTCGCTATCCTGAGACAGGAAATTCAACCTTCCAACAACTGTTTAAAAGGGATTTCTCTGAATTGACGGAAGAAGAGTTTTTCGTTTGGTGTCTCGGTCTGCCGCATTATGAAAAAGGAGTCGGTAAATGCGCTATAGAGACCCACATCGACGCAGTCAGGCATTTCGGATTATGCCAAGAATCTATTAATGAGACGATAATCAGGCTAAGAACCAGGTGTGTCTAGTACCCCTTCTGTCAGTCTCCTTATCTGGTCGATTGCCAACTTTAGTGTAATTTCGGCAAGGTAAGTGCACAGTCTGATTTAGTGCAACTGATTTGTCGGAATGATCGTGGGTTTCTGATTCTTTTGGCAGGGCAGGTGCATTTTCTCGGTTTCGGGAGCGTGGTTTTAGACATGAAGAGGCGCCCCTGCTCTGGCCTGCGTCAGACTTAGTGCAAGGTTTCCGGGGTCCTTTTCTTCCTTCTCGCTTGTCTCGCTCGCGTGCTCGGTTTAGTTTTGGTTTCGGGCCTGTTTGTCTTTTAGCTTTTCGCTCACGCCGCTTGTCCTATCGACGTCGGCGGGGGCCGACGACGTCGATCCCCAGCCCTTCAAGCAGGCTTTCGGACGGGCTTAGCTTGGCAAGCGCCGCCGGGCTCGTGTTGCCTATCGAAAGCCATATGCTCGAGTTGGCGTGAGAGCAGATGTCCGACATGATTCGCTGGTCAAGGCAAAGTCCGTCGATGGACGTGCCCTTGGGCATGATCTTGTGTAGCTCGACGTGGTTTTTCTCAGCAGCCCCCTTCTGATCGAGGCGCTGGGGATTGGTGTAGTGGATATTGCGCCTTTTCCTGCCGTCCAGGAAGCGCTCGATGCTGAGGATGTCGTCGATCTCGCACCCCCTGTCGGTGAGCACCACCCCGAACAACTCTCGGAAGCGGCTCTCGCAAAGGTCGTCGATCCAGTTCGGGGCTGCGATGACGTGTGCCTTCCTTGTGCCCGAGCAGAACGTATGTCTGAAAGCACAAGGCGACGAAATGCAGCGTCAAAAGCACTTGTACATCCCCCTCCGCCCCCCTTCCACGCAGTCTATCTGCACGACCGTCGCCCGAATCCCCTCATCGAGGGCAGGGTAGTCGCTGTAGATCCTTCCCTCGTAGAAGCCCTCTTCATGGGGGTGCTTCTTGTTTCTCTCCTTGTACTTGACCTTCTTTCTCGGATCTATCTTGCGCGCCGCTATCGCCTCGGCTTCGACATCACGGTAAAACGATCTTTCCGAACAGGGATGCTCTGGATGGGTGACGAAGATATGGTGGACGAGCTGCCTCTTCGCCAGGCATTTCTTCATCGTCTTTCCCGAGCGTTCGATCTCGTGCCCGGTCATGTCGAGGCCCTCCCCGGACTCGACGAGCCGGGCGTCGGCCTTGGCTTGCGCCGCCTTCGCTGATTACGTGCAATGCCGAAGCGGGCAGGCGTAGCGCTCGTGGCAGCCGCTGCACACCCAAGGGGTCTTGGAAGTGTGCCTGCACCCGTTCCTCTCGTAGTCTTCGCGCAAGTTGTTGCAGCGCACCTTAGCGCGGATCGAACGCCTCTTCTTGCGGTCCGGGTCGCAGAGCTTCTTTCTCGAGCACGTCTTTCAGTGGATGCACCTGTTGTGGTTCGCCTTTCCGCCGCGGTGGCTGTCGTCGCGCCTGTTGCGGTTGAGCTCGCGCGACACCGTCGTGGCGGACACGTCGAGTTTTCCAGTCGTCTCGCAAGTCGGTCTTCCTTCCACAACCGAGTTCTCGATGGCGGTCCTGTCGCTTAGTTCCAAGTGCTTGTAGCCATGTCTCCGCCTGTCGTTCTTGGCGAGGCGCATGCGAAAAGGAAAGAGAATGATAGTTCGTCGGGTTCTTTGCGGCAAACCCTCGGGCCGGATGGCCCTCGGGTTTGCCGCGACCTTACGGCCTGTCAGACTTAGCGCAAAGTGTTTTGCACTCAAATTGGCACTCAACGAGTCACCTTGTTTTTCGGGCTAAGACCATCGAATGCATAGTGCCTATTGCCATTTGCGCTTATTGAGGCTAAAACGAAAATCGGTGACGAAAGCAGGTTGTGGGGCATCTTGCTCGAAACGCGCCTGCCCTTCGAGGCTCTTGCCGGCCTCTTGAGTCCGCGTTGTGTCAACATGCTCGAGTGGTTCGGTGACCTATGGGAGATCGTCGACGCAGGGGAAGCCGCCATGGACCGCGACCGGGGGAGTCGACAGGGGGGGATTGATAGTGTGTGGAAGGCGATAGCGGGCTCGACCAGGTTGTCCGAGTGCGTGGTCGGGGCGGAGAGCCCCGGGTCATGATGCCTGCAAGCGCATCAGAGAGGCTGCGACGGAAGCCGAGTCCCTCGACGTGCGCATAACTAGCGCTCGTGGACGACGATGTGTGCGGGGGCTCGCCTAACGTCCTGGGCGTCGGCCTGCGGACTGCATTCGAACTCGTCGTCATCAGTGTGGACATCGACGGCTTCCCGAACCGTTGCCACCCGGCATCCTGTTGAGGCGTGGCTCCGAGAGGCCGCTAGGCGGACGCCTCTTTATCGTCGGTCGGCTGTCTAGGCGCGGCGGCAAAAGGCTCAAGAATCTGTTCGTCTTCTTATGTAATCCCCTGGCTGGGGCAAGAAGCGCTTCGGCGACTACTGCCTCCGCTGCCGCGACACGGCATGTGCCACGGCGAGGTGCTGAAGGCGGTGATCGGGAAGATGATCGAGGCGATCTGCGTGATCGCGTCGGACGAAGTGTTTTTCTGAATCCTGCGGTGCTCCATCCAGGACGGCTTCACCAGGATCTCCCTGGGCCTCTTTTTGCACTCGATCAGCGCGGGATGGTCGAGCTGCAAGCAGTGGCTCTCGGGATCCACCCGCCGACCGGGGAAGATCAGCTCTTCGACCGCCTGCGCATCCATGGCGAAGGCGTCGTCGTAGGTGGTCGATGCTCTTTCAGCGCTTTCGCCGCTGCGGACGCGTCGCGCTTGCTGGCGTACAGCGCCCTGGCGACGTCCGCCTGGCTTGGTCCTCCCTTCGCAAGGGCCAGCGATCTTCTTGAACTTCGACATGGGCATCGCCCTCTCCGTGTCGGGCATCCCTGATCAGGTGCGTGTGAGGGCTCTATGCATGGCGAGGAGTGGTACCAACCGTACTGATTCGTGGCACCAAAAGAGCTGACCTCCAGCGTCAAACGGGGCTACTAGTCGCCGATACGGGGGCTAGTAGCCCCCGTATCGGCGAAATATAGAAATTCAGGTATTCAACCGGCGTTTAAGCGCGGCAATGCTGTTTTGTTTGAAACATGAGATGTCGTTTCAGGTCTTAAGATGCTGGTACAATACGGTTGCCAAATACGTTGATCTAGGAAGAAGCCATGTACTCAGCCGACAATCATACATTCGCCCTTTGTGCATACAAAGAGAGCCTCTTTCTTGAGGAGTGCCTTCAGTCTTTGACGAGCCAGGAAGTCGCTAGTCGTGTTCTGGTCGCAACGGCTACCCCTAATGATCATATTAAGAGTTTGTGCGAAGCGTATGCAGTTCCTCTATTCATTAATCCTTCTGAGCCGGGTATATCGTCCGATTGGAATTTCGCTATGTCATGCGCGAAAACCTCGTTGGTTACTATTGCTCATCAGGATGACGTATATGAGCCGCAGTATTCGAGGCGCATGTTGGATGCGGTTAATTCGTCAAAGAAGCCCCTTTTGTATTTTACAAACTATGGGGAGTTGCGCAATGGGGTCCAAGTGGATAGCAATGTCATTTTGAAGGTAAAGCGCGTCATGCTGTTTCCTCTTAGGAGCAAGATGTTCCGTGGTTCGCGTTTTGTACGGCGAAGGGTTTTGTCACTTGGGTCGGCAATTTGTTGTCCTTCGGTAACTATGGCCACCCAAAATTTGCCGGCGCCGATATTCTCTGATGAGCTGAAGTGCGATCTCGATTGGCAAGCATGGGAGCGATTGTCGCGGTTGGAGGGGGATTTTCTGTACGACTCCGCTATTATGATGCGCCATCGTATACACGAAGATTCGGAGACGACCGCTTCGATTCGAGATGATACAAGAACGAGGGAAGATCTGTATATGCTAGAGCACTTCTGGCCTAAGCCCATAGCTCAGCTTCTCGGAAAAGCTTATGCGTTTAGTCAGAAGAGCAATAAGTAACACAGGGGTGCTTCGTCTGTCTTTTTTGAAACGAAAGGCTAGCAAGCGTGCATTTCTTGGGTACGCTGTTGGAAGCGGTGATCGGTGCTGGTAGAGTGACCGAGAGAAATATTTGCGAGCAAAGGATATTATAGGTACGGTTATTGCTGCGGATGCAAGCGGTCGCATCGGCTGTGGGTTTCCGTACTTTTGCATCAAGGGTAGTACCGATGCATTTTATACAAGGGGCAACTGAATGAAAGTACTTGTCATAATACCTGCTTACAACGAGCAAGAGAGCATAGTGGCCGCTGTTTCAAGCGTAGTTGGGACAGGGTATGATTACCTGGTCGTGAACGACGGGTCTCGCGACGCGACCTTGGACATCTGTCGGTCGAGTGGCTTCAATGTGTTGAACCTGAGCGAGAACCTGGGGATAGGCGGAGCTGTTCAGGCCGGATACAAGTATGCCTTGGAAGCAGGGTACGATGTAGCCGTCCAGTTCGACGGCGATGGACAGCATGATGCCGCGTGCATCGAGCAATTGGTTGACGGTATTGTAGACGGCGGAGACTTAGTGATTGGCTCTCGCTTCCTTGGTGGCGATAATCAGTTTAAGTCCACGTTCATGAGGCGAGTAGGTATACAATGGCTGTCTCGCGTGATTCGCCTTTTCGGCGGGCGCGTAGCTGATCCTACTTCGGGCTTTCGAGCCTGCAGCCGTAAGGCGCTGCAGCTGTTTTGCCGTGAATATCCCATTGACTATCCTGAACCGGAATCCATTGTGGTGGCCATTGGGGCTGGTTTGTCTGTTGAAGAGCGACCGGTCGTCATGCATGAACGGCAAGGCGGGGCGTCTTCAATCGGCGCTTCGTCGAGCGCGTACTATATGATCAAGGTAACGCTTGCGATTGCGATCATGGGAGTGTTCGGCTATTTCAGCAAGGAAAAACAATGATAATACTGAGAATTATGGTTGTCGTTGCGTGTGTCGCGTTCATGCTTCTTGTCTGCAAGCAAGTGTCTGCCGGACGCCTGCTTCTCAAATACTCGTTGTTGTGGTTGACTCTTGCTTTCGTTACGATTTTGGCTTCTGTCTTTCCGGAACCCGTCTATTGGATTTCGCGATTCTTCGGATTCGACACCCCTTCGAATTTCGTGTTCTTTGCCGCGCTGTTCTTTCTTTTGGCGATTTGCTTGTCGTTGAGCGTCGTGGTGAGCAAGCAAGCTATGCGCATGAAGAACCTTGTGCAGAGGCAAGCTTTGCTGGAGAAGCGGATCGAAGGTGAAGAGCAGCATGGGAGAGAGGGCTAAATCGGTGCAGCGGATAACGGATCGTGTTGCGGGGTCGAAATGGGCCTTCTTTTTTGCGTATGCCTGCGTGGCGCTTGGAGCGGTTGTTTCGTTGTTCAGCGCGGTGCTGCGACAGCGGGCCGAAGTGCTGTCCTCTTACGAGATCTTGCTTTCGTTGCTGCTATTCGCAGGCTTGCTCGCCCTCTTTTGCGTACTGCTGAGAAGAAATAAGGAGGACGCGGGCTTCGTATTCCTTCTTGTCGGCACTCCCGCTCTGCTCGGCTTCGGCTTGTTCGTCCTCCCCGATCAGGTGCCGGATGAGATCTGGCACATATACCGAGTCTTGAATTTCACAGGATCTGGCAACGGAGGCATGATCTCGCCTGACTCCCTGGCGTACATGCAGACTCCGCGCAGCTACGAAGCGATGTTCTATGCCCTTGCAGCCTCGCCTGACTGGGGAAGCACCCATATGGTTGACAGGGACATGTCGTCGTATCTCAGCCATCTGTATGCCGCACCTGGAGTGGTCGCCGCGCTTGGAAAGCTCATGAACCTCAACCCGTTTGTCGTGGTCTACATGGCTCGAATGGCGAACATCGCCCTGTTCCTCGTCGCCGCTTTCTGGGTACTGCGGATAATTCCGCTTGGGAAGACGGTGACGTTCGTATACCTTCTCAACCCGATCTTGCTGCAGCAAGAGGCATCGTGTTCTGCCGACGCCTTTCTCAACGCAGTGTCCCTTCTGTTCGTAGCCTACTTCCTTAAGCTCTTGTTTCAGGAGGATATCAACAAGAAGGAGTGGGCGGTGCTGGCCTGCCTGCTGCTCTTCACCTGCATATCGAAATATGCTTATGCTCCGCTTGCGTTGATGCTGCTGCTCCTGGTACCGAAGGTCGTGCGCAAAAAGAAGGCTATAGTTGCGATTTACGCTGCAGTTGCCGCGGTATCCTTGGCTGCTGTGCTCTTTGCCCTCTTCATCTATAACGGGGCCGCTTTCAAAGACGCGCTCGACCTTGTTAGGTCTCCTGGTGAGTTCGTTTCGGTATTGTCGCGTTCTCTATCCGTCATGGGTCCGTTTTGGCTTTCTTCGTTCGGAGGGGCCAATCTCGGTCCTCTGACGATCAGCGTTTGGACTCCCTGCTTGTGGGCGTACTTCGTCCTTTTGGCTGTTGCTGTGCTGTATAGCTTAGGGGAGAAGCACTCGTTCAAGCGGGGCCAAAAGATCTTCATCGGCTTGTTGATAGCGGGAACGGTGGTGCTGATCATCCTTGCGTTCAGGGAATGGACTATCAACGTTGATAAGCGCTTCGATATCATAATGGGCGTTCAGGGCCGCTACTTTATTCCTCTGTTCCTGCTTCCGTTGCTGTGCTTCGTGGGTCCGAAATCCACTATCACACGTCCCAACTGCCTGTACGGTTATTCGGTTGCCATGTCGGTGATCATAGCGAGTGGGTTGGCTTCAGTTGTGCGATACTTTTGGTAAGCCAGCTCGGTCGCTTCGCTTCACGTATAATACAAGTCAAAAACCAGTCGGCTGTGATTCGATTCGCAGCTCGGATATCCAATTGATTGCGGGAATTGTATGTCGAAGATGCAGTACTTTCTCGATGCCGCACGATATACGTATCGTGAGGACGGGTGGCGTTCGGTCGTAGAGAAGACCAGGAATAACTTGCGCGAGGTGATCGCGTTAAGAAGGGGCAGCGATGCTCCGGACAACTCGTTTTTCGACGTCATGTTCGTCAACGGGTGCGACTACTCCGTTCCTCATCCGGTTCGGTACCGCGTGGGGCATCAGGTTGAGCAGCTTCGCGCGGCAGGGTTGTCCTGCGGCGTCGTTGACGCTTGGAATTTAAGGGACGATCACCTGCGACATGCCCGTACATTCATTTTCTTTCGATGTCCGGTTACTGACGAGGTGGAACGTTTCATCGGGGAAGCCAAGCGCCTTAACAAGCGGGTTCTTTACGATATCGACGATCTGGTCTTCGATACGTGTTATACAGACACGATCCCCTATGTGCAGTCGCTGACCGGAGATGATCGGGCGTTGTACGACGAGGGCGTGGTTCGTATGGGCAAGACGCTGAGCCTGTGCGAGGGTGCCATAACGACGACCGAGGCGTTGGCTGAAGAGCTTGCTAGGTACGTTCCGCTTGTGTTCGTGAACAGGAATACGGCTTCGGACGATATGCTCATGCTGTCTAACGATGCTGTGTTCCGTCGCGACGAGTTGCCGCTTTTCGAAGAATCGAAGCTATGCAAGGGGGATAGAAAAAAGCACTCTCTTGCGGTAAGGAGACGGTGCGAGCGGCAGGGTGTCGTCAAGATGGGGTATTTTAGCGGCAGCATCACGCATAATGCGGATTTCGAGATCATCATGCGCACGGTTGCGGCAGTAATGAAAGCCCGAGACAACGTGAAGCTGGTTCTGGTCGGCGAGCTCGACGTGCCGAGCGAACTTGAATCGCTGCGTGATCGGATAGAGTTCGTTCCGTTCTGCGATTGGAAGCGCCTGCCTTATTTGATAGCTGGTGTTGACATCAATCTTGCTCCTTTGCAAGACACCCTGTTCAATCGGGCCAAATCGGAGAACAAATGGGTCGAGGCTTCTCTTGTGAAAGTTGTAACGGTTGCAAGCAACGTCGGTGCGTTTTCCCGCATGATCGAGCACGATGAAACCGGAGTCCTCTGCGGTTCCGAGGAGGATTGGGAAAGAGAGTTGCTTCGCTTGGTCGATTCCGTCGACGATCGGGAGCGGATTGCGGCGAACGCGCACGCGTACTGCGTGCGCTATTGCACGACAATCAACACCGGCCATCGCGTCGCGGACTTCATTCGAGCCCATCAAATGCCAAACATTGCGATGGTCATGCCGAGTTTGAATACGAGCGGCGGGGTTCTCGTCGTCCTCAAACATGGGGCGATGCTGCAAGAGGCCGGTTACGATGTGCTGTTCGTGAATACGGACGACACCCTTGAATGGGCGGATTTCGAAGGGCGCCGATTCCCTGTGCTGAACAGGTGCGTCCCTTCCGGAATGCTGGACAGGTGCCCGTTTTCCGGTCGGATCGACAACGGAGTGGCCACGCTTTGGGATACGCTGGACTTCTTGCGTCGCTATCCCAACGTCGGCAAGAAGTCTTATATCGTTCAGAACTTCGAAACGGATTTCTACGAGCCTGGTGACCCCCTTCGGCAGCACGCTAATGCAACTTATGCTGCACGATACGACGACGTCGTTTATCTGACGATCTCGCCGTGGTGCTCCGAGTGGCTTAAGCAGGAATACGGAGTGGTTCCTCGATTTGCCCCGAACGGCATCGATGTGGAACGATTCTATTCTCAGAAGCGCGATTTTCAGGATAGACGCTGCCGAATCCTTATCGAAGGCGATTGCGGTTCCGAATACAAGAACGTTGACGAAAGCTTCGAGATCACCAATCGGCTCGACTCTGAGAAGTTCGAAATATGGTACATGTCGTATACGGGGACCACGAAGCCATTTTACAGGATCGATCGTAACCTTGGTGCGGTAGCCCATGAGGAGGTGGGGGATGTGTATCGTCAATGCGACATCTTGCTTAAGACGAGCATCCTGGAGAGTTTTTCGTATCCTCCTCTGGAGATGATGGCGACAGGAGGTTATGTGGTAGCCGTTCCGAATGGCGGCAATAGCGAGTATCTTGTTCATGAAGAGAACTGCCTGCTGTATTCCGCGGGCAAGATCGACGATGCGATCGCTGCTATCCATCGTATTTACGACGACCGTGAACTAAGGGATTCTCTATATGAAGGGGGGATCGCGACGGCGCGGGCAAGGGATTGGACATCGATAAAGGAGCAAGTGCTCGACCTGTACCGATGACGTGTTTCTTGTGGGTGAGTCCATCAGGAGTGAAGAGAAAGAGAATATCGAATGAAGGGTATTATTCTAGCGGGAGGCTCGGGCACGCGCCTCTATCCACTGACGACCGTGACGAGCAAGCAGTTGCTTCCGGTCTACGACAAGCCTATGATCTACTACCCTCTGAGCGTGCTCATGATGGCGGGGATTCGCGATATCCTGATTATATCTACCCCTCAGGATCTGCCCAATTTCGAGCGTCTGCTTAAAGACGGTTCTGATTACGGGGTAAGCCTATCCTATGCAGAGCAGCCTTCTCCCGATGGTCTTGCGCAGGCTTTCATTATCGGCGAGGAATTCGTTGCCGGCGAGAGCTGCGCTCTTGTGCTCGGCGACAATATCTTCTACGGCAACGGGTTGAGCGATCATCTGCGTCATGCAGTAGAGGTTTCCGAGCGGCAGGGCGGTGCGACCGTGTTCGGGTATCATGTGGACGACCCGGAGCGTTTCGGTGTTGTTGAATTTGATGAAGACTACAATGCCGTTTCAATTGAGGAAAAACCCGCTCGTCCTAAGTCGAATTACGCGGTTACCGGTTTGTATTTCTATGACAACCGCGTTTGCGAGTTCGCGAAGAAGGTCGAGCCCTCCGAGCGTGGGGAGCTTGAGATCACGACTCTCAATCAAATGTACCTGGAAGACGGGTCCCTCAATGTAGTCACACTTGGGCGCGGCTATGCTTGGCTCGATACAGGGACGATGGAATCGCTTTTTGAAGCGTCAGAATTTGTTCGGGCTGTTGAGAGGTCCCAAGGGCTTTCCGTGTCGGTACTCGAGGAAATTGCTTTCAATAATGGATGGATCGCAAAAGAACGACTGCTCGAGGCTGCTAGAAGCTACGGTAAATCTGCCTACGGTCAGCATTTGAAGCGCGTAGCCGAGGGAAAAATCATCCCGTAAAGAGAGGTTGAGTGGAATGAAGATTTTGGTTACGGGAAGTGAAGGTCAGCTTGGAAGTGAGTTGCGCCGTTGTTTGGAGACAATGGAGGCTGAAATCGGTCCGATCGGTGCGTGCTACAGCAATGCTCGGGTTGACTATGCGGACTATCAAACACTTGATATTTCCGATATTCGATCAGTCAACGCATGGTTCGACAAACGAGGGCCTTATAATTTGGTGGTAAATTGTGCGGCAATCACGAATGTGGACGGTTGCGAACGCAATGAGGCTGGCGCTTATCGTGTGAATGCTCATGGAGCTGAGTACCTTGCTCGTGCATGCGAGTCTTGTAAGGCGAAGTTTGTGCATATATCTACCGACTACGTGTTTCCAGGCGATGATCCCGAGCCTCGTGAGGAAGGTGACCAAGCTCGCCCTATTAGCGCCTATGGTCGGACTAAGTGGGCGGGTGAAGTCTTGGTTTCGGATGTTTGCAGCCGGGCGTTTGTGATACGAACCGCGTGGCTCTATGGTTATTCTGGGAAAAACTTTGTGAAAACTATGATGCAGCTAGCACGGGAATGCGGCAAAATTAGCGTAGTGGCTGATCAGTTTGGTAATCCGACTTCTGCGAATGATCTTGCTTATGAAGTTTTAAGGATTGCAGAGACTTCGAATTACGGGACCTATCACTGCACCAATGAAGGAACTTGCTCGTGGTTTGATTTTGCAAGCGCCATTGTAGACAGTGCGAATATACCATGTGAAAAAGAGAGCCTGACGTCCGACGAGTACAAGAAACGTTTCCCTCAGGCTGCTAGTCGTCCTGCATACTCGAGTTTGCGCAATAAGCATCTAGAGGAGACTATCGGGAATGAAATGAGACCTTGGAGAGAAGCTCTTGATGACTATTTGTCCAATTTGGGAGCATAAGGGGTCTGAGGCTGTATAGACGTTTTGCGCGTGTGATCTTGTTTAGTCGATCACAGGCAACAGTTCAGCTTTCTTGAACCCCGAATCAAGTCGCCTCGACTTGATTTTGTTGCCTAAGCAAGTCTTTTCGCAGGCGGCGCATTCAATCGCTTCTGCGGTAGTTTGCTCTGCATCTGACAGCGAGAGGTTTTCAAAACCGACGCGGTGTGCATTGTCTTTGGGGTGATTGAGGTAGTGCTCGAGATAAAGACGAGGATCCTCTCCGCAGGAGTCTTTCAACTCTGGATGCCCTGACATGTAGGAGGCAATAGAGAAACTGGGATGAGCCATTCGGCGTTCGGGAATTCCGTATTCTAGAAAGTGCCAAAGAGCGGTGTCTTCGTCGGGTATTGAATCGTAAGTAAGATCAGCATAATGCTCCAGGTAGAAACGGTAGTCAAAAACGCGAGAATAGTTTCTGTTGCCTACAATGGGCCGCTTGTTTGACTGCCGTATGGTGAGCTTGGGCCGGAGGTCTTCGGTTTTAAATGAGTACGATGGTTCTTCGATTGGATGTGCGGGGTCGTAGACGGACGCTTCGAATATGTTCAGTTGATGGGCCTCTATGAATACGTTCAAAAGCCTTTCGGCGAGAAATCCGAAAACACGTTTTTGGTACGAATCGCGGCCTTTGATAGGGTCGATATACTGCTCCAAGATGCTCTCTACGTTAAATAGCCAATGACAGTATTTATCGAGGATTTCCCTTTTGCAGATGATTATATTACAGGGGAACAAATAGTTTCGTATAACGCATCGCTTGAAGGCGGGGTAGTATGCATTAAAGTGTCGTTTGATGACGCGCTCCATCAAAGCAAGGTCGGTCGAGGAGTGGATAGTGCGGTATTGCTCCGCTACGGAACATAATCGATTATCGAATTTGCTAAATAAATAAGATCTACGGGCGACTATGCAATCATGAGTGGCAAGAATGTACTCGACTTCGCTTTTGGATAGCGGCAACCCGGTTTCCTCACTTTTTGCATAGCGTCTGTAATGGACGAGGCCGGAAATATCGCTCTTGTCGTTTTTCCAAATCCAGTGGAGTGCGGTGAGCTCGCAAAAAAATGGATTCTTAAGTGAAATGTTGCTTTCTGTCGAGTCGTCGTAGGCCCAGTCGGCATGTCGCTCACCGGTATACTTTACAGCTCCGGCATAAATTGGTTGATAATCGCTAGGGACCATAAGGTCTATGTGCTTATGGGATGCTATGTATACTTTCACGCGGGTTCCTCCTTGGTGAAAGCAAGCGATTCTGACCGCTGCTTTCTTGCGACGGCTGCTACGTGAGCTGGTTGCAGAGTATTCGCATTTCCCCATCGTTTGGACCCAGATGGTTTCCGATGGCTAGTACTGATGAGATACGTTCTTTATGCTCCTCGATGAAGTCGAGACAAGCGGCGATGCTGTCGAGGCTTGTGCTGTCTTGGAGGAGCAAGGCGCTTGGATGATGCGCCGAGTAGCATCCGCAGGCAAGGAGTTCGGGCCACTGCGCGAGGGAAAGCGACGCTATGCATAGGTTATATGGTTCAAGTTCATCTTCGGGTGATTCGATGATCCAGGATGCAATAGCCAAGCATGTTTCGAAAGGCGTTTCCGCGGCGAAACGCCTTACATTTATATTGTTGCTCATCAAAACCGAGTCGAGGCACTTTGCATCAGCTGGCACGTTTCCGAAGCAGAGGACTTCATTGACGTTACTTTTTTGCAAAAAACCAGCAAATCTTGCAGGGTCGATATTCTGATCGTTGAAGGCCGCAAAAATCGGACAAGCTTTGCGGTAGAGGTAAGGAGAAGCGACGAGGGACTCTGGATTGTTGTCGAATCGCACAAACGCTGCTTGGTTGCTCCAGTAGCCCTTATCGAATCCGTATTGGAATATTTCATTCGACATGCTCCAGACATCGCCTTCGTTTGCAAAGTGATGAATAGCGGGATCCCATGGTAGATCGTCGAGTGCTTCGAGTGCTCTTGTGGCGCATTTTCCGCAGTCGATGGTGAATATCTTGTTTGGTTTGTAGTCAAAAAGAAGTCTCTCGACGGCCTCGGATAGTGCATCCGGTTTAGTTGACACCACTGGCGCTTCAAGAGCTCCGCCAAGAGAATTTCCCATAATTGCATTTATGTGGGACGTACCGGATGTGATGATTACGGTGTCGGCGTGGTGGTCGCGGTATCCTTTGAGCGCAAGTTTGACGTTGGTGCTGTCGGAGTTTTCCCCATAGACTCTGTGAAACTGCGGTGCGGGGCTGCTTGACTTCAATGTTTCGCGAAGGGCGTCGAAAACACGTTGCTCCGCTTCCTTGGTGCCCGTTCGTCCTCCAAGACCTCCGTACATGTGGCAGAGCATGGTGGCGTCTCCGCTCATGCGAACGTGGCCCTTTTCAATCCATATCGCCTTGTTGCACATGCGCTCGATCTGCGCATTGCTGTGCGATACGATGAGGACGGTTACGCCATATTTTTCGATCAGCTCGTTGATGCGATCCTCGCACTTTTTCTGGAACATGAAGTCGCCTACAGAAAGGACTTCGTCTACGACCAGAATCTCCGGCACGATAACGGTGGCGATGGCAAATGCGATGCGTGCAACCATGCCGGATGAATAATTCTTGAGCGGCATGTCCAGGAACTTTTCGATTTCGGCGAATTCGACAATCTCGTCGAAGTGGTCGTCGATGAACTTTTTTGAGTAGCCCAAAAGCGCTCCGTTAAGGTAAATGTTCTCCCGTGCGGAAAGCTCCGTATCGAAACCTGCTCCCAGTTCGATCAACGGGGCAATGTTGCCATTGATCTCGCACGCACCTTCGGTGGGCTCTAGAACGCCCGCAATGATTTTAAGGAGCGTCGATTTGCCCGAACCGTTCGTTCCTATGATGCCGAATACATCGCCTTTCTTCACCTCGAACGATATATCGTCGAGTGCCGTGAACCCTTCGAAGAACAATTCGCGGCGAGCAATCTTGATGGCGTATTCCTTCAAGCTGTTCAGCTGTTCGGATGCCATATTGAAGATCATCGATACGTGATCAACCTTGATCATGGTTTGGCGATTGTCGTCTGCCTCGATGCTTTCGGAGTCGCCGATCGACAGGGCAGAGGTGTTAACGTTTTCGGGCATGGTGCACCTTCGTCTCTAAACGTACAGGATGAACTTCTTTTGCTGCTTGCGGAATACGAGGACTCCCAGCAAAAGAGCGATTGCTCCGCAGCCGAAGCAAATGAGGTTGTCCATAAGGCCCGGCGTGACGCCCCACATAGCTATGTCACGGAAATAGCTAACGTAGTAGTACATGGGGTTGAGCTGCATGACGGGAACCATCCACTCGGGAAGGATGTCGATGGAGTAGAACAGCGGCGTGGCGTAGGTCCATGCTGTCAGGATGACGCCCCATAGATGCATGATGTCGCGGAAGAACACCGAAAGAGCGGCAAGCAGAAGGCCGAGCCCCAAGCTGAACATGAACAAGTAAGCGAGAAGCACAGGCAGGAGCAGGATGTTGAACGTGGGCACTACGCGGAAAAACACCATGACGATGGCTACGGCAACAAGCGATATGGCAAAGTTCAGAAGCGCGAAGACGACCTTCTCAAGCGGGAAGAGCATCTTGTTGATGCGAATCTTCTTGATGAGGGGCGCGGAGTCGATAATTGAGCTCATTGCCCCTGAAGTGGCATCCGACATGAAGGTAAACAACGTCATGCCGAGGATCAAGTACACGGGGAAAGGCTCGACTCCTCCGCGAAACACGACGGAGAAGACTGCCGCCAGCACTATCATCATGAGCAAGGGATTGAGTACTGACCAGGCGACGCCCAGCACGCTGCGGCGGTATTTGAGTTTGAAGTCTTTCGAAACGAGGGACTTCAATATGAACATGTTGCGCTGCAGCGAATCTTTGGAAAAACTCATTCGGATTCGAGCCCTCTCTTCTTCACTTCAGAATTGCGTCCAATTAATCGCAATCCCTGCATGATATCACGCAGGGGAGAAGTCTCTGACGTTTTCATTACTTTCGCGCAACGCATCGGAGGCTGCGTGGCCTTGATTTGCTTGGCCTCATCGCGCCCGACAGCCGGCGTTCGGCGAGTACCCTGTATAAAAGCACTTTGCATGGAAACGGTGACGCTGGCGGGCTATGCGCTTATAATCTTATGCATTTGAGGCAATTGCACGTACAGTCGTATATAAGGATGGCTATGAAAACCTATCTCGTGACCGGCGGAGCCGGCTTCATCGGCAGCAACTTCGTCCACTGGGTGGTGGAGAACCGGCCCGAGGCGCGCGTGATCGTCCTGGACGCGCTCACCTACGCCGGCAACCGCGAGAACCTCGCGGGCATTCCCGCCGACCGCATGGAGTTCGTCCACGGCGACGTCTGCGACGCCGACCTGGTGGACGGCCTGTTCGCACGCGCCGACGCGTGCGTGCACTTCGCGGCCGAGAGCCACAACGACAACTCCATCGCCGACCCGGCCCCCTTCGTCCGCACGAACGTGCAGGGCACCTACACGCTTCTGGAGGCCGCGCGCAAGCACGACGTGCGCTTCCACCACATCTCGACCGACGAGGTGTACGGCGACCTCGCCCTGGACGACCCGGCGCGCTTCACTGAGGACACCCCGTACCGCCCCAGCTCCCCGTACAGCTCCACCAAGGCGTCGTCGGACATGCTGGTGCGGGCGTGGCACCGCACCTACGGCGTGCGCGCCACCATATCCAACTGCTCCAACAACTACGGGCCCTACCAGCACGTGGAGAAGTTCATCCCGCGCCAGATCACGAACGTCATCTGCGGCGTCAAGCCGAAGCTCTACGGCGACGGCCTGAACGTGCGCGACTGGATACACACCGAGGACCACTCGAGCGCGGTGTGGACGATCCTCGAGAAGGGCCGCATGGGCGAGACCTACCTGATCGGCGCCGACGGCGAGAAGAACAACATCGACGTGCTGCGCGCCATCCTGGAGGGCATGGGCCGCCCCGCCGACGAGTTCGACTGGGTGCGCGACCGCCCCGGCCACGACCGCCGCTACGCCATCGACTCCTCGAAGCTGCGCCGCGAGCTGGGCTGGGAGCCCAAGCACACGGACTTCGCCGAGGGCTTGGCCGACACCATCCGGTGGTACCGCGACAACGAGGCATGGTGGCGCCCCGCCAAGGAGGCCACCGAGGCGAAGTACGCGAAGCAGGGGCAGTAGGGGGACGGCATGGCAACAGGGAATATCGTGGAATCCGGCAACTTCACCTTTGCCGACACGTCCATCGAAGGCGTGAAGGTCGTCGACGTCAAGTCGTACGGCGACGCTCGCGGCTACTTCATGGAGACGTACAAGCGCCCCGATTTCGTGGCGGGCGGCATCGACGTGGAATTCGTGCAGGATAACCAGTCCTCGTCGACCAAGGGCGTGCTCCGGGGCCTTCATTTCCAGATCGAGCATCCGCAGTCGAAGCTCGTGCGCGTGGTGTCCGGCGAAGTGTTCGACGTCGCGGTCGACCTGCGCCCGGGCAGCCCCACCTGGGGCAAGTGGGAGGGCGTGGTCCTGTCGGCCGAGAACCGGCGCCAGTTCTTCGTCCCCCGCGGCTTCGCGCACGGGTTCCTGGTGCTGAGCGAGACGGCGGAGTTCTGCTACAAGTGCGACGATATCTACCGTCCGGGAGACGAGGGCGGCCTTATGTGGGACGATCCGGAGGTTGGGATCGACTGGCCGGCGCTCCGGGGTGACGAGGTCTTCGATCCGTCCAAAGTGGTGCTGAGCGACAAAGACAAGGTGAATGCCGCCTTGCGCGACCTTGCGTAGCCTGCCATGCGCATAAAGTGCTTGGGGTTATGCCGCGGAGACGGCAAGGGGTACGCCAGGATTCGCGTCGAAGGCGCATCGCTCGACGACGTGGATATGTGCGCTTTGCTTGGTGATGGCGTTGAGGTTCCGTCTTTGTGGATGCCTGATGGGGCGTCCCCGCACGAAGGGACGCTCGTTTTTCCGTTGCTCCACAATGCGGCTTTCGATATTGTTGCGCGCAAGCGAGGAGGTTGCGAAGCCTTCTCGATTCGCATTGCGCCTTGCAAGCTGAAGTGGCTGTCTCGATTGAACTATCGCATGCGCCCTTCGCTGTGTGCTTCCATGCGAGGCGTTGACGAGCGCGATGGCGGTCGTTTGAAGCTCTCCTTGTTCAGGTGCATGCCTGATGGCGATGAGTCGGTTTGGCGCATCGCTGCCGAATCGCCAATGCTCGATGCGGATATTGCGTTTTCCGTAACGGGGTCTGACGGAAGGCGTCTCGACATCACCCCAATGCTTTTCGAGGATCAGCGTGTTCCCGAGGGAATGGAAGGCGGCATTAAAGCTCGCGTAGTCGTTTCGCTTCGCATTCCTGCAGGCGTGGATGGCTTCTGCGTGCTCGCGCGGGACGCGTCGGGCGGGTCGCTGCCCGGCATGATCGGCTTCGATCCGGACGCCTTTCAAGGCGAGTTGCAGGGGGCGCTCTATCGCGTGCGCACGGCGGCAGACGCCCAAGATTACGAGCATTGGTGCAAGGCTCACCTGGCTTCGATGCAGGGCGCTCAAGCATGGCGTGCCGGCACGTTCGATATCGAGCCGCTCGTGAGCATTGTGGTTCCCTGTTATCGCTGCAATGAGCGATACCTCAAAGACATGATGAATTCCGTCATGGGGCAAACCTATGCGAAATGGGAGTTGGTGCTTGTTGATTCGGAGTGCGAATCATCCCGCGTGTCTTGCGTTGCCGAGGAGTTCGCCGATGGTCGCATAGTCGTGGTGCCCGTTGTCGACAACGGGGGCATCGTGGGCAATACGAATCTTGGCGTCGAGCATGCCGCGGGCGACTATGTGGCCTTTTTGGACTATGATGATGTTCTGGAGCCCGATGCGCTGTACGAATACGTGCGCGCTATCAACGGGCATCCGGATGCCGGCGCATTGTATTGTGACGAGGATGCGTTCGAAACGCTGGGCGTTTATTGCGATCCGGTATTCAAGACCGACTTCAACAGGGATTTGCTCTATGCGCACAACTGCGTGACGCATTGGCTTATGGTGAAGAAGGCGGTGCTCGACGAGATTGGCCTGTCCGCTCCGGAGATGAACGGGGCGCAGGATTACGATATGGTACTGCGGGTGTTGGAGACTGGTCGCGAGATCGTGCATGTTCCGAAGCTCTTGTACCACTGGCGGCGTCATGCAGGTTCGACGGCTGGGGACAACCTGGAGAGCAAGCCGTATGCTCATATTGCCGGGAAGGCTGCTCTGAGCGGTCATTTTGAGCGGCTTGGCATTTCGGCTGTCGTTGAAGATGGCGATGGCCCGTTTGTTTACCGCGTGCGCTACGAATTGCCGTCGCCGCCGCCCTCGGTAGAGGTGCTCATCCCCAGCAAAGATCACGTGGACGTTCTCGATCGCTGCGTGGCTTCCATCTTGGAGAAGTCGACGTACTCTGCTTATCGCATAACGATTATCGAGAACAATAGCATCGACGAGGCGACGTTCGCCTATTATCGTGAGCTTGAGCAGCGAAGCTCTCGTGTTCGAGTGATTGAATGGCCCGGTGAGTTCAATTATTCGAAAATCATGAATTTCGGTGCGGCAAGCACCGATGCCGACCTGCTGCTTTTGCTTAACAACGACACCGAGGTGATCGCCCCCGACTTCATCGAGGAGATGGCTGGTTATTTGCAGCGCTCCGATGTGGGGGTGGTGGGCGCGAAGCTGTTCTACTACGACGGACTCGTTCAGCATGCGGGCATGCTGATAGGCCCTCATGATACGGTCGTTCACGTGAACCAGAACGTTCCCGACTCATGGGGGGCGTATTTGGGCCGTGCGGTGCGTCCTGGTAATTTCTCGAGCGTGACCGGCGCGTGCCAGATGGTGCGTCGAGCGGTATTCGAAGAGGTCGGCGGCTATTCTGAAGAGTTCGCGGTAGGGTACAACGACGCCGATTTCTGCTGCAAGGTTCGAAAGGCTGGCTATAGCGTGGTGTTTACCCCCTATGCCAAGCTGTATCATAACGAATTCGTATCGCGTGGTCGCGAAGAGGGCGACCCGGTGAAGACGGAGCGTTGGAGGCGCGAGCGCGCTCGTATGATGAGCAAGTGGCCGGACTATTTCGAGAAGGGCGATCCTTTCATGAACCCATGCCTCGATAGGGATAGTCTGTACTTTGCCTTGCCGCAAAATCAGGAGTTGGAGCAATGATCCCAGGGCGGTTTCGCGCCGAACGTGATCGAGGTTTAGCGTCAAGTCGTAGAAAGTCGAAGGCAGCGCATGTGGTCTGATTTCGTACTTGCTGTTTTGGTGGGGGTCGCGCTTCTTTACCTGCCGGGCTTCTTGTTCGTGCGGCTGGTTGCATCTTCGAACGTGACGTCTTTCGTCTATGCTCCCGTGGTGTCTTTGACGATGTACTGCGCGATGGGCGCGTTCAACTATTCGCTCGGAATTCATTCTAGCGTCGTTTCGGTCGGTGTCCTTGCCCTTGGCGTTGTAGTAGGAGCTTATGCCGTCGCTTTAGGGATTAGGCGATCGGTGAAGAGCTTGTGGCGTCCTGCTTGCGATGGCGATCTTGGGAGCATGGCGAGGTGCTCGCTTTATATTGGCGTGGGCGTGGTGGCTGCGTCGCTTCTCTTTGTGCTGCCTTTGGACGGCCCGGCTTCGCTCGTGCAAACATACGATAACGTCCATCACTTCGGATTGGTGCGAAGCTTCGTCGATTCGGGGGATTGGTCGCTTCTGCATACGTCGCTGTACCTTGACGAAGCGGGCAGGGCGGTCAACCCGTTGCCGGGCGCTGGGTATTATCCCGCGGCTTGGCATGTGCTGTGCGCTATGGTTATCGGTGCTTCGAGCGTTGATCTTCCGGTGGTTGTGAATTCGGTCAACTTCATCCTGGTTGCGATCGCGTTCCCTTCCGCTGTGTTCATGCTCGTAAAAACCCTGTTTCCCGACAATGCGCGCATCGTCGTTCTTGGTGCCGTGTGCGTCGCTGCTTTCGGGGCGTTTCCTTGGGTGCTCGTCGATGTATGGCCTCTGTATCCGAATACGCTCTCCTTAACGATGATGCCTTCGGTGATCGCTTGCTTTATTCGCGTATGTTCTGACAACGTGACATGCGGGAGACGCGTGTTGTATGGCTCGGGATTTGTCGTTGGCTTGTTGTGCTTGACGTTTTCGCAACCGAACTCGATTTTCTCGATGGCGGTGTTCCTTATTCCCTTTTGCATCTACAGGGCTTCGTTCATTGCGTATCAACGCTGCCCTCGTGACGGCAAGAGGGCGGTTCGAGCGTTTGTCGTTGGCGCGGCGACCCTGCTTGCCATATTCGTCATTTGGCTGCTTTTGACCGCAGCGCCTTTCTTGCAGGCGGTCGTCGGCTACTATTGGCCGCCGATCACGTCCGGCGTGCAGGGCGCTTTCGATGTGCTGAAACTCTTGTTTGCCGGATCCGTTTCTCAGCCGGTGCTGGCGGTTTTCGTGTTTCTTGGCATTGCGTATGCCTGCATACAGAGAAGGTACTTGTGGATAGCCTGCTCGTATGCGCTATCGTGTTGTATCTACTATGTTGCATCGACGTTCGGCGATACGTGGATCAAGCATGTGATGTCGGGTTTTTGGTATACGGATCCTTATCGGATCGGCGCGTTTGCTTCTATTTTCGCTATACCTCTTGCGGCTATGGGCCTTTACTTTGCCATGAAGGTTGTCGAGCGTATTCTTGAATCCGCGTACCAAAGAAAAGGATCGTTCTGGAAACTGGTTCCTGCGATTGCGGTGGTGGTTCCTTTTGCCGTATTCGTATACGCTCCGAATGCGGTGACTGCGGGAAGGTGGGACGCCTTCCGTGGGTTTATCGAAACCGCTGCCTCCTTGAACGACAACGCTGCAACGGGGTTGTATGATTCTCGTGAAAAGGCATTCGTCGAAGAGGTGAAGCAAGTGGTTTCCGATGACGAACTGATCGTCAACCATCCTTACGACGGATCCTTGTTTGCTTATAGCATTAGCGATTTGAATATATATTATCGCTATATTGCCGGATATGGTTTCCCGGGGGAGACTCCGGAAAGCGTTTCTATTCGCGACGGGCTTGCAGGCTGGCCCAGCTGTCAAAAAACAAAGGAAGCTTTGCGCAGCGTGGACGCTCGTTACGTGCTTTTGCTCGATATCGATCGGAAGCGAGCGAAAGATGTGGCCCTGTCGTACGACGAGGGCGCTTGGATCGGCTTGGAAACGATTACCGACGAGACAGCGGGGTTCGAGGTCGTCTTACGGGATGGGGATATGAGGCTGTATCGTATACTTGACGAAATGGCCTAACGGCCGAGTACCATCTTCAGGGGCTTTAGAAGCGCGTCTCCCGTGCGGTACGTTTTGGATCCGTACACTTCCTCTGTTGCGACGATTGCCCGAAGGCTGTCGTTTAATCGCAGTTCTGATTTACGGTTTGCCGCGCGAAGCTGCGAAAACAGGAATTCGTCCGAGTTGTCGTTGAGCAGATGCTGGACCTGGTCGTAGACCGACTGATCAAAGAAGTCTTCTTGGGGCAGCGTGTCGATATCGAGGAGCGCGCAGCCGCGTTCTTTCATTTCACGCCGAAGATCTTCGAAGGCGGCGCGTGACTTCAGACTGGAGAAATTGAAGAAAACTGATTCTGCAGCCCAATTCACGAACCCTCGCTTGATCGATTCGTAGAGTTTTTCATTTTGCAGGTACTCCTTGGCGGCGACGAACGATTGATAAAAATCGAGCGGAGCTCGTTCGTTCGTTGCTATATTGCTCGAAGGATTGTTTACGCGGTAGTGATAGAGCACTTTGTCCACAGTTGCGATACGTTGTGCTTTGACGAGCGCGCAGCAAACGAAATACAGATCAGCGCTACGCTGAATTTCGTGAAAACGCAGCTTGCAGTCGTGAATAAAGTCCGCTCTGAACAGTTTGTTCCACGTCCAATTCTGAAATGCAGAAAACAGCTGGTCTGGATTATCTCGATGGGACGAGACTTCGTCGGGAAATGCATGCGTGTCGAGAGACCAGGGGATGGGGAGCGTTTCCCCGGTTTCGTCATTGTACGAGTCCACGCGGTAAACGACGACATCGGCATCGGTTCGTTTCGCCGTACCGCAGGCGATCTCTAGAAGATGCGGGTCGGTGAAGTCGTCAGCATCGAAAAAGGAAAGGAAGGTTCCGCACGCGGCATCGAGGCCGGCATTGCGGGCGGCTCCTTCGCCTTTGTTCGACTGGTTGATGATTCGTATGCGAGGGTCGCTTTCGGCAAGTTTCGACATGATTTGCATTGATTGGTCGGTTGAGCCGTCGTTGACGCAGATAAGCTCGAAATCGGTCATAGTCTGATCAAGAACGCTTTTGATACACTGGGCAATAAACCGTTCTGCATTGTAGACCGGAATGACGACCGATGCTTCGGGGTTCGACATGGTTCTCCTCTATGCGTTCAAGCGCTGATGACGAACTGAATGATAGCATGGGCAGCCAGGACATTCGACGTATTCACCACTTTCACGCAGTCGTGGCCGAACTCTGAACCACTCTGAACCGAGGGGTTGAAGGATGGCTTCCAAGTTGATGGCAACCGTGTTCGCGAGGTGGTGCTGTTCGAGTGAATGAGCCGGTCATCGTTGGCTGATTGCGTATAATAGGCCAGGATAAGCTAGCGGAAGGACGGAGCGTTTCATGCCAAAATCCGAGCAGCCCCGTGTTTCGGTGCTGGTTCCCATATACAACGTGGAACGTTATTTGCCGCAGTGCCTTGAGGGGTTGTGCCGGCAAACGTTGCGCGAACTTGAGATCATTGCAATCAACGACGGTTCGACCGATGGCTCTCTGGCGATCCTGCAAGACTGGGCCGCTCGAGATGACCGTATCGTGATACTGGACAAGCCTAATTCGGGATACGGCGCCTCTATGAACAGGGGGCTGGAGCGCGCGCGCGGAAAGTACATTGGCATTGTCGAGCCTGACGATTATCCTGAGAGGTCGATGTTCGCGCGCTTGGTTCGCGCGGCTGATCGACATGGCTGCGACCTTGCGAAGTGCAATTACTACGAGCATTTCGACGATCGCGATGTGCCTAATCGAAATCTTGCCGAGCATCCGTATAGGAGGCCCTTCGATCCGGCCGACCGTCCGAACATCTTGTGCACTATTCCTTCGATATGGACGGGATTGTATCTTCGGGAAATGCTTGATCGCGAGGGCATACGCTTCCGGGAAACCCCGGGTGCCTCGTTTCAGGACACTGCTTTCGTCATGAAGTCGTGGTTTGCCGCTCGTCGATGCGTGCTTGTTCGCAAGCCGCTTCTGCATTACCGCATGGACAATCCGGGGTCGTCGGTGAAGACGGCTGACAAGGTGTTCGTGGTATGCGATGAGCTTGCTGATTGCGAGAGCTTCCTGCGCGCTCGTCCGGAGAGAAGCGAAAGGTTTCTCGGCTGGTTCCTTGTCGATAAATGGGGGAAGTATCGCTGGAATTACGAGAGAATCGACGCGTCGATGCATGAAGCCTTCGCCCAGCGTATGAAGGAAGAGTACCAGAAAGCGCTCGACGCAGGGGAACTCGACTTCTCATTGTTCCAGCCCGAGGATACGGAGAAAGTCGAACTTCTTTTAAGCATTGGCGCTGAGGAGTTCGCTCGCAGCCATCCGGATACGTTCTGAGCCGTTTGGAGGCATCCGGGTTCGAAAAGGCTTATGAGATCGGCCGAAGCGACCGAGAAGGGCGGTTACCGTCCCTCTCGGTCGCTTTTCTTCGCCAGATATTCGCGCGTCGTCTTCCAAGTGAATGCGGGTCCGACGTTCTTGAGGTTGTAGCAGCCCTGCTTCACGAGACCCCATGCGTAGGGGAGCTTGCTTGGATTGGGGTCGGGCAAACCGCGGAGCTCTGCGAACAAGCGCTTGCTGCCGGGAGATATTTCCGAATCGGACAGTACCAGATCGGCATTCATGCGTGCGAACATGGAGGCTGCTTCGGCTCGCAGTTCGGGATTGTCGAGGCTTACCTCTTCCAGGACCCCTCCCAGATACGTGAATCCACGGCTGTTGTGCGCGCGCAAGATACTTTCGTCGTGAACATGCAGGTTTTCCAGCACATCCATCATGTCGTTCCAGCGCGCGAAGGGCAGCATCGTGTTGTTGAGGGCGAACGCCTTCGATTTCTCCGGCGTTTCTTCGCGATAGCAGTAGTAGGGCGTGTCCAGGTACCCGATACGGTCGGTCTGGCATAGGGTTTCCAGTAGGAACGGGTTGTCGGCCCAGCCAGCTCCTGGATATTCGCGGAAGCGTATGCTCCGATCGTCCAGGAAGCTTTTGCGATAGACGGCTGACCAGATGGAAGGATGGTGCGAGAGCAGGTGGGCTGCCTCTCGTATGGCGAAAGGCTGGCGTGCCGGCTTGATGCGGCTGCGGTAACTGCAGTTCAGCTTACGCTGTTCAGACGTGTCGGGCATCCAAATGCGCCAATAGGGAGTTTTCACGATGTCGAGTTCCTCGTTGAACCCGTTGGCGAATGCGAGCATGTCGGCATACATGCCGGCCTCGATCCAGTCATCGGGCTCCACGATGGAGATCCACGTTCCGGTCGCTTCCCTGAGGCCGCGGTTGCACGTTGCTCCGTACCCTTCGTTTTGCTTGTCGATCACGCGAACGCGGTCGTCTTGGGCGGCGTACGCTTGCATGGTCTTCAACGAGTCGTCCGTACTGCCATCGTTCAGGCAGATAACTTCAAGGTTACGATGTGTTTGCGCCAGGATGCTGTCCAGGCACTGCTCGAGGTACGGCCCCGCGTTGAAGATGGGGACGATAACGCTGACTAATGGGTCGTTCGCGGGCATACTGCTCGGCTCCTTCTCGATTGCGTGCGACCGTCCCATAATATCATTTCAGTCTTCTTGGGCGTTAGTCCCGCAGCTTCCTCAACGCATCGCACACACGGTCGTAGGCGTCTTGGGTGTCGGGCATCAGCTCCCAAGCACCGTCCATATCGCTTGCGTTCAGGACTTCGTTCATCTTGCAGGCTGCTCGGTACAGGTCCTTGAACGAGAGGTTGCCGGCCACCCCTTTGAGGGAGTGCGCCTCTCGCTGGGATCCTTCGATGTCTTCGCGATCCATGGCTTTTTGAAGTTCTGAGAAATGAGGATCGTCAAGAAACTTCACAGCAAGGCGAAGATACAGGTCCTCGTTGTTGCCGAAGCGCTCCATGGCCTCGACATAGTCGATGCCGCTTTTGGCAAGTTCAGTGTTGTCAAGTGCCATGCTCGTCATCCTTCCATCGCGTCGCGTTCGGCTTTGCAAGGAAGGAAGTATACCTTTAAGCGGCTGATCAGGGGGATCTTATCCGTTATTTGTCATGCGAACGTTGCTGGAATGCGACCAGCGGGTAGTTATGACCGCTCGCGCTCGTCTTCCACGAACACGCCTTCCTGCTTGAATACTGCAGAAAACGTTTTGAAGAAGATCTTCACGTCCAACGGAAAACTCATGGTGCGCACGTACTCGACGTCAAGCGCCAGGCGATCGTGCCACGGCAGCGAATTGCGGCCGTACACGGCTGCGTAACCGGTCACGCCCGGTTTGACCGTAAGCTTCAAATGCTCGTCGCCAACGTAAAGCTCGGTCTCGCGGCGCAGGTCGGGACGGGGTCCCACTACGCTCATGTCGCCCTTCAGCACATTGAGGAACTGCGGCATTTCGTCAAGCGACGTCTTTCTCATGAATGCGCCTACGCGGGTCATGCGCGGGTCGTCGGCTCCGTTGTACGTGGATCCGTCCTCCATGACCAGATCGGGCGCATTCACCTTCATCGAACGTAGCTTGTACATTTTGAAATCCCGTCCGCCAACTCCCACGCGCGGCGCGTTGTAGAACACGGGCCCTTTGTCTTCGAAATGAATGAACGGCGCCAAGATGGCGATGATCAATAGGACGAGGGGCAGGGCGATTATGCCTACGACCAGGTCGCAGGCTCGTTTTCCGAATCGTGCGTACATCAGACGGCGCCCTTTGCTTCAAGGGACTCGTAGGAGCGCTGGAACGTTTCCGCAACGTAGCGTGCGTCGCCGTCCGAAAGCGAGGTATGCAGCGGCAGCGTTACCTCGTTTTCGAATTGCGCGAACGCGTTCGGGAAGTCGGCGATGTCGAATCCCAGATTGCGGTAGGCGGTCAGCAGCGGCAGCGGCTTGTAGTGGACGTTGGTGGACACGCCCTCTTCGGCCATGCGCTCGATCAGCGCGTTGCGGAATTCCTGCGATTTGCCCGTCAGACGCACCAACATAAGGTGTCCGCTCGATGCGAAGTCGTCCCCGTAGTGCTGCAGGATATCCAGATCCATTCCCTCGAAAGCCCGTTCGTACAAGCCTATCAGTTCGCGACGACGTTCCAGCATTCCGGGGTATCGGCGAAGCTGGGCAAGCCCCATGGCGGCCTGAATATCGGTCATGTTGCATTTCCAGCCTGGAAAAGCAACATCGTACTCCCAAGCGCCCGCTTTGGTTTTCGCGAGGGCGTCTTTGGTCTGGCCATGAAGCGATTGGAGCATAAGCCCGCGGTAGAAATCGTCATCATCGAACAAGCCTGGGCGCCAGGAGAGCGCGCCGCCTTCCGCCGTGGTGAAGTTCTTCACGGCGTGGAACGAAAACGTGGTGAGGTCCGCAACCGAGCCGCAGGTTTTGCCGTGGTAACGCGCGCCCAGAGCGTGAGCCGCATCGGCTACTACGGCAATGCGGCCGATGGCGGCTTGCCGATCGTTCGCTGGCGTCCACGATGCGCCTGCGCTTTCGATTGCCTGGAGCAAACGGTCGTAATCGCACATGCGCCCGGCTATGTCCACGGGGATGATCGCCTTGGTGCGATCCGTGATCAAGGCGGGCAGGGCGTCGTAGTCCATCTCGTAGGAGCCGGGGGCGGTGTCGCACAATACGGGAGTCGCACCTACGTGGCAGATGGGGGAGCACGATGCGGTGTAGGTGTAGGCGCAGGTGATGACTTCGTCGCCCGGTCCGATGCCCAGCGCGCGCAGCGCGCACTCGAGCGCAGCCGTGGCCGATGCCAAGCAGGCCGTGCGGGGGGCGCCCACGTACGATGCCAGATCTTGTTCGAGTTGCTTGGTTTTGGGTCCCGTTGTGATCCAGCCGCTTTTCAAGGCGTCCGTTACCTCGGCTATCTCCGCATCCGTGATGTCGGGGGGAGAGAACGGGATATGCTTCTTTTCGGTCAAGAGCGTGCTCCTCGTGTTCCGTGCGATCCCTCGCGCGCTGGTGCGATTGGGCGCGAGAAACCCTATTGTGACGCGACCTTGCCTATTTGGCGAGAGCGCTCAACTAAACATCACAGCAAATTGTGCAGCAGGGTTACGATTTCCCGATAGGATTGCGGCTGGTCGAATTCGCGTTCGGCTACGGCCCGTCCGCGCGCGCCCATGATCTTGCGCAGCGACGCGTTGCCGGCCAATTCTCCTATGGCGTGCGCAAGGGCGGCTGCGTTTTCCGCTTCGACGTTGAGGCCGATTCCGTCGGAGCTTACCTTTGCGCGGAATTCCGGACTCGATCCGGTGTTGATCAGGGGATTTCCGCTTGCCAGGTAGTCGCCGATCTTGGTGACGATGCTCTGGACCGCCGACTTCACCAACGAGTTCACCGTGATGTCGGATGCGCACAGGTATGCAGCCATGCTTGCGTAGTCCTGGTAGCCCAGGAAGTCGACGGGCGCTTCCAGCTGGCTGGCAAGGGCCTCCAGCTTGGCGCGATCCGGCCCGTCGCCTAGGATCTTCACGCGCACCGGCGGGTGGGGCCGCTCTTGAGCCGGGCCGTACGTGGTGCGCTCGGATGCATGTCGGGCGGCGTGCTCCAGACGATCCTTCTCAAGAAGCGCCGATGCCTCGATCAAGGTGGCCAAATCGTAGCTGGCGCCCAGGGTTCCCGCGTAGGTTGCCCACACTTCGCCGTCGGGCTTGACGATCTCGTGCGCATGAGCGCGTGCGCCTTCGTCGAAAGCGGCCAGGTCGTTTCCCACGTATACGGTGGCTTTGGGGTAGGGTCGCTCTCGATCTGCGGCGGGGCGGGCGGCATACTCGTCGGAGGTGCCCACAGCTCCCGACAGCAGGCGGTAGACGATCCGCGCATCGCGCGCGAACGGGTAGAACGCGATGTCGCTCACCACCGGAACGTTCACCACCATGCGCATGGCCTCGGGCCAAAGGTCGTTGATGTCGGCAACGAAGGGGATCCCCATCTTGTCGGCGCATTCGGCGCATGCGCGCGCGACGTCGTTCGGGGGAATTTCGGCGTAGATCAGGTCGTATTCGCCTGCCGTGCGATCAAAATGCGCGCGCAGGTTCTTTGCGGCGACGCGGTGGCTGCGAATGCGCGCCAAGTCCAGGTTCTTCGTGTACCCGGGCTCGTCGATGAACACGATGCGGTACGGAAGATCCTGGTAGCACGTCTTCGAGCAGTCTCGATGCGCTTTCTCCCAATGCTGGAACGACGACGTGATGAGGTCGACTTCGAACCCCTCGCGAACGAGCAGATCCGAAAGGAAGCGGAATCGCGTGTAGCCGCGCGTCTCGTCGCCCAGCTTCACGCCCATGGTGACGACGGCGATGCGCTTGCGATTGCGCATGCGCGCTTGTTTTTGTGTGGTATCCATGGGCGCAAGTATAGCAAAGGAGCGCCGAGAATCGTCGGGGCTATCCCGTGCTTCTTCGATCCTGCAGATGCACTTCGTAGATGGTGCGCCCGTTTACGGCCTCGCCCAAGGACGCAAAAGACACTTCGTTGGTCGAGAACGCGCCGAGCTCCTGCGTGGATACCAGGTAGTCCGCTCCCAGCAGCGGGATATCCGAAGGGTTGACGTACAGCGTGAAGCTGTCGAATGCGGCATCTCCGAAGTGAGTTTCGCCATGCACGACTTCTATGGAGATATGCGCGTAGCGATTGTAGACGTCGTCGTAGGACCCCGCTGGATCGAAGGATCGCCATAGGCTCAAGTTGGGATAGACGTTGCACGTGTTGATGACTGCAGCTCCGCTCGTGGCCGCCAGGTCGGCATAAGCGGAGCTGTCGTCGCCGGTTACGGCCCAGACGGAATCGGGGCGCTCCTGGTTGATCGCTGCTACGGCTTCGCGCGTTTCGTTCTCCAAAATGGGTCCAGCTCCTATTTGCACAGGGTTCACCATCACGCCCATGAACAACGCGAGCGTCGCCAGGTAGGCTGCAAGGGCCCCGTCCGCTCCATCTGCGCGGCGCAGCAGCAGGTACATTCCTCCGATCAGCACGAGCGCGCATGCGGCGAAGGCCGCGGTGTTGTAGAACCAGGGAAACGCTGCGGCCGATCCCGCCATGATCGCGCCGCCGGCAACGATTGCTACGGCCGTTGCCGCCGCGCGGGTGGGCCGGGCTTTCAAAAAGGCGAGGCCCCGTATGAGCAAGAGAAGGTTGATCAGGCCGAACACGATGAACGCTTTGGAGTACAGCCCGCCTGTGCTCAAGCTCATGAGCGTGAGCTTCGCGAGGGGTTCGGGAAAGCCCGCGAAACAATACCATCCTAGAAACGCGTTCAGCGCCAGCAGCGCGATGAGATACGCATCGCGTCTCCCCTCCTTGAGCACCACCCAGAGCGAGACGAGGATGCCCAGGGGGAAGAAGTCGTAGACCGACGCGAAGGCGTCGATGCGCAGACTGTCGGCGAAGGACCGCAAGGGAGTGAGCGCGTCTAGGGGGTATTGAGCTAGCAAGGGCAGGGCCCCGCCGCCGCAGTCGGCTCGATGGCCTGGGTAGGCGGTGTTCAGGACCGCCTGCACGGTGTCCCATGACTTTCCGAACACGTAGGCCATGCCGACGCAGAACAGAAGGAAGAACCCTCCAACGATAAGCGCGTCCTTGCGGCTCAGGCGGGCCTCCCGCCAATGCAGGGCGATGTAGACGGCTGCCATCGTGAAGAAAAGATACGCCATAGGCACCTGAAGAGCCGGGTAGAACGTGAGGACGAAGCATCCTCCGCATATGACGAACGGCAGGCCCAATGCGATGCGCACCCGGTAAGAGGTCGTTTTCAGGTATCCGGCGATGATAAGCAGCATGATCTCGCACGACACGATCATCTCTACGTAGCCGTTGACATCCAGCCACCAGCTGATAACCGGCGCGAACGTCACCAGCAGTGCGAGCCCGCACGCTAAGCCTCGGCGTTGCCGAGCAACGAGCATTCCCACTTCGAACGTGCACATGAGCAGCATGACTACGCGTGCGCACCAGAAAAAGGCAAGACCTCGTTCTGCTCCGAGCAGCAGGTAGCCCCAATGGAAGGGTCGAAAGATCACGGCTGGGTCGGCAACGGGCTGCCCGTATACGATGAACATGTCGCTCGTTGCGCCTCGAAACGTCTCCCCGAAATAAGGCCATGCTCCCGAGTCGTTGAAGCCTTGTGCGAATGCCATGGGCGTGTTGACCAGGAATTCGTCCGAACGGCATGAGCGCGCGGTTCCGAACAGGGTCCCGTCCCATCCACCCCCGTCGTACCACATGCCAAGCGACGAGCCCGATATTCCCAGGCAGGTCCCGATTGCAATCGCTCCGATCGCAATAGGCCAGCGAAACGCGTATAGGAGCTCGAGGCAGCGCTTCCTATGCAGGAAGACCGTCGATGCCGCGGCCGTTCCTGCGGCTAGGCCTATGCCGACGAGGGCCAGGTTGCGCCCGAGGGCGAGTCTTTCCGCGCAGGAGAGGAAGAACTCGCTCGCCCCCGCATCGGCTTCGATACTTTCCAGGTTTAGATAGAGAAACGCAAACGTGGTCAGCACGAGAGCGGCGCCGAAGCCGAAGGCCAGGGCGGGTACGCGGGTGTTCTTCACGAAGGGTCCTGTTCGCTTGAGATGGAGGTGTCCGACCATTATAATCGCAGGGCTTCGCGTTCGCTATAATGGTCGAGTCGCTCCCAGGGAAAGGGCTTGCTCCTATGAAGTTTTCCGTCATCGTCGCCGCCTACAACGTGGAACCTTACGTTGCCGATTGCATCGAGTCGCTGAAACGTCAGACGTATTGCGATTTCGAGGCCATCGTGGTGGACGACGCTTCCACGGATGCAACGCTGCAGGTTGCAAAGCGCTGCGCGGGAGACGATGCGCGCTTCGTGTTTTTTAAGCAGCCCGAAAACGCCGGGCAGTCCGCCGCACGCAACGTGGGCCTGCTTCATGCGTCGGGGGAGTACGTTCTGTTCCTTGATTCCGACGACTATTATCGCGACGATGCGCTGCAAGTCGTTGCCGATAGAGTTGACGCCGACGATTTGGACCAGCTTTACTTCGCGGCGCAGACCTTTTACGAGAACCGTACGCTCAGGCGTACGCGCTACGAGGATCAGGAGAGCCGCACGTCCATCCATGGGGTCATGTCGGGAGTCGATTTGTACGTGGCATTCGAAAAGACGGAAGCGTTTCGGCCGTCGTCGTGCCTGTATGCCGTCAGGCGATCGGTTGTCGAAGGCGCCGGTTTGCGTTTTCGCGAGGGAATCATTCACGAGGATCTGCTCTTTCTCATGCAGCTCATGCCGCTGCCTCGTCGCGCGGCGTTTCTGAACGAGCCTTTGTATCGACGCAGGATGCGCGAGGGATCTACCATGACTTCCGCCTTCAGCATGCGCAACGTCGACGGGTTGTTCCGTACGCAGCAGACCTTGCGCGCATGGATCTTGGATCATGCGAACGAGTGCTCCTCGGATTTCTGCGATGCGTACGCCGCGCGCGTTTTCCACACGTGTGAAGTTGCCGCCCGCTACCTGTTCGAGATTTCCGAAGCGGACATGAATGCTTATCGTGAGGGGCTGAACCTGCAGGACCGCGTCGATTTCGATTTGCATATCTTCGAGCTGCACAAGGCCCTTAAAGGGGTGTACGACGAACTCGAAGGGTCGCGCACGTATCGACTGGGACGACTGTTCCTCGCGTTTCCCAGCTGGGTGAAAAGTCGTGTGATCTTGCCCCAGGCGAAAAAGAGCGAGCAGGGATAGCGAGCGCTTCGTTCTACCATTCCGTGGGGCGCGCCCTGCGCAACCGTCTTTTTATGGCGAGTTTCTCAAGGGGGCTCGCTTGGCACCAGGGCTTGAATTTTCCGTAGGGAAGGCTGGCCAAAGGGCCAAACGGTCCTTGATCGGGGCTGTCGTCCGACCAGTCGCTCAGGACGGAGGCGTAGCGCGCCATGTTCCGCGGGTAGCCGGTGAAATAGGCGGGCTTGTGCTCGGCCAGCTCCAGTTCGGGAAAGCCGTTCGCGCCGAGCCGCTGCGCCAGCTTGGTGCGAACGGCTTGATCCGTCATGGTTTCGATGTTCCAAAGCGTCCAGTCGAGCGCCCAGTTGAGGTAAGGTTGGCGAAGGCTTTGCCATGCGCCATCGGGCAGTTCCTGCAAAAAGCGCTTCATGCGGCATAGCCCCTCGTAGAAAGCGAAAGGGTCTCGCGTGCGCGAGTTGGATACCGACCCGCCGCGCCCTATGCGGTGCTCGATGAGCACTTCGTTGACTACGGCGATGCGCTGCGCCAGGATTATGGCCTGGTAGGTGAACAGCATGTCCTCGCTATTGGATAGATCGTCGGGAAAGCTCAAACCTGCGGAGCGCGCGAAAGCCGTGCGGTAGAGCTTGTCCCACGGCCAGCCCATGAACGCCGCGAACACGTTTCCGGGCACGTCTCGCCATGAGAACGAGGGGGTTTCGGCAAGGTTGGGAAGTTGGCTTTCCTTGAGCGCCCAAGGGGCGGCGGTGCGTTCCCTCGACTTGTGATCGAACTGCACGATGTCGCATACGACAACGTCGGCCTTGCAACGTATCGCTTGGCCATGCAGGGCTTCCAGCATGGTTGGCAGAAACACGTCGTCGCCGTCGAGCAGCATGAAATGGGGAGATTCCACAAGGCCGAGGCCGTGGTTGCGAGCGCCGGCGGCTCCTAGATTGGACGTATGAACCACGCGGAAGCGATCGTCTTGCAGGGCGAATTCGTCGGCGATGCGCGCGGTTTCGTCGCTTGACCCGTCCTCCACCACGATGGCCTCGAAATCGGGGAACGTCTGCACGGCAAGAGAAGCCAGGCATTCCCCGAGGCACTCTTCTACGTTGTGCGCCGTCACCACGACGCAAATGCTTGCGGGCCGCTTCGCCATGCGCCCTCCTTTCGATGCTTGAAAGTATAGCGCATGCGAAAGCGGCACCGCGCAGCTATGCGATTCGGTCAGCTATTCAGCGTCTTTTGCCACCAGCACGGGGATCTCGGCCGAGCGCAGCACGCCGTAGCTCACGCTGCCCAGCATGCCGCGCAGTACGCCGAGCCCGCGCGATCCCATCACGATGAGGTCGCAGCCGTGGTCGCGTGCGTAGCCGTTGATGCCGTCGACCACGGACGGTTCGTTCACGGCGATAACGGTCACGTCGTTGGGCAGGCCGTCCAGTATAGAGCCGATGGCCTTGTCCATGTTGGCCTTCTCGCGCGCGCAGGCGTTTTCAACCAGCTTGTCGTATGTGCTGGGGTCGATGATGGGCTCGGGAAGGCTTTCGTACGGGTTCGCGTCAAGGCCCATTGCGGGCGGGAACTCGGATACGTACATGACGTCGATGACATGCAGCTTGATGGCGGGATCTTCCTCGGCAAGGCCCTTTGCGATTTCGAGCGCGCGCAGGGCATGCTCCGACGTGTCGAACGGCACGAGGATGTTGGTGAATTTCATGCGGCACCTCCTGGTTGGTGGCTTGTCCGATGGCTTGAGTGTACCATGCACGCTGTACGTTTCGCGCGGGGAGGCCCGTCCGCCGGCGATTCGTCATCGAGGCGTGTCGTTCGGTGGTCGTTGGGCGAACGACCGCTCGACTTGGTCCGGAGCTTGGTTCGCACAGGGGGATCGCGCTGCGCGGATGCCGTCGATGCGGGATGGGAGACCGCTTGGATCGTCAGCGAGGCCGAACGCATGGGACGGCTACCGCGCTACCGTCTGGAATGCGAAAATCGCTCCGATGGCTCGGTTTCTGCTGAAAAATCGCGTTTGCGAATGATCTTTTTCGAACATAATCAAGGTCGCATCTTTGTGAGCAGGGATTATGTACAATTATGAAATAACTTATAATATAAAAGGTGCTCGGAATCGTTCGTAAACGAAATTCTTCAGCAGGAACGAGGCCTCTCGCGTGTTTTTGCCTTCGCCGTGCGCGAGACCCTCCTTTTTCGCGTTCGCGTTCGCGTTCGCGTTCGCGGGCGCCGCGCCAGCTCGCCTGTTGCCGAGAGCGGAGCAGGGCAGCCGCCTCGATGGAGATTCGGCGAGGTATCCGGGCGTTTCTGCGTAACGCGCTTGCAACAAGCGGCAGTATAATAAAGTAGCCGGCAAAAAGGGAGCCGCCGCGTCAAGCGGCGGACGACGAGCAAGGAAGGTGCGTATGACCGCGAACCCCCAGCAGGATTTCGTCTTGAAGACCATCAAGGGCCGCGACGTTCACTTCGTCCGGTTCTGGTTCACCGACGTTTTGGGCACCATGAAATCGTTCGCCGTCATTCCCAGCGAGCTGGAGGATGCGTTCGCGGACGGCATGGGTTTCGACGGCAGTTGCATCGAGGGCTTCTGCCGCACGCAGGAATCGGACATGCTGGCCTATCCGGACGCCTCGACGTTCCAGGTGCTTCCCTGGCGCCCCGAGGCTAATGCGGTGGGGCGCATGTTCTGCGATATCCGCACGCCCGACGGCACGCCTTTCGAAGGGGATCCTCGTCACGTGCTTGCGCGCACCGTGGCGAAGGCCCAGGATATGGGGTACGTGTTCAACGTGGGACCCGAGCTGGAGTTCTACTATTTCAAGGACGCCGAAGGCACCGAGGTGCTCGATCGAGGGGGCTACTTCGATCTGACCAGCCTCGACTACGCGTCCGATTTGCGCCGCGACACCGTGCTCACGCTTGAGAAGATGGGCATCCCCGTGGAATACTCGCACCACGAGAACGGCCCGTCCCAGCACGAGATCGACCTGCGCTTCACCGACGCCCTGTCCATGGCCGACGCCGTCATGACCTATAAGCTGGTCGTCAAGGAGATCGCCATGAAGCACGGCGTGTACGCGTCGTTCATGCCCAAGCCCATGGCCGACCAGCCGGGCAGCGGCATGCACGTGCATCAGAGCCTGTTCGACCTCGACGGCAACAACGCGTTTTTCGATCCCTCCGATTCGCAGGGCTACGGGCTGTCGAGGGTTGCCAAGCACTACCTTGCCGGGCTCTTGAAGTACGCGCCCGAATTCTGTGCGATCACCAACCAGCATGTGAATTCCTACAAGCGCCTGGTGGCGGGCGGGGAAGCTCCCATCTACCTCTCCTGGGCGCGCGCGAATCGCTCGACGCTGGTCCGCGTGCCGGGGTACCGTCCGAATCGCGAGATGGCGTGCCGCTTGGAGCTGCGCAGCCCCGATCCCGGCGCGAATCCGTACCTGGCGTTCGCGGTCATGCTGGCCGCCGGCTTGGCGGGCATCGAGGAAGGGCTCGAACTGCCCGATCCCGCTGAAGATCAGAGCCTTCTTGCGCTTTCGCGTCAAGACCTGCGGCAGCGCGGCGTTCGAACGCTTCCGGAAAGCTTGGGGGAGGCCATCGAGCTGTTCGCCGCATCCGATCTTATGCGCGCGACGCTCGGCGATCACATTCACGGCTACCTGGTGGCGTCGAAGCGCGCCGAATGGAACGACTACCTGGCCCATGTTTCCCCTTGGGAGCGCGATCGGTATCTGGCGGTGCTGTAGCATGGGCGCCGTGCGGCCTGCGGGGAATCGGAGGGGTTTCCTATGAGAAAGACCGTCATATTCATAGCCGACAGCCTGGACAACGCCCACAAGTTCCAGCAGGTCCTTTCAAGCTTGGACGTGGCGGTTGTGGCCGGTTCGTCCGTGCAGTTCAAAAAGCTGCTCTCGCAGCACGCTTCGTGCGACCTGGTTATCTACGAGGCGCGCAGCGGCTCTTTGTCGAACGTGTCTCAGGTTGAATCGCTTATGCTGGAGGAGGGAACGGCTTCGCTGCTGGTCATCGTAAACGAGGATCAGCTGGCCGATTTTCGCCTTCCCGTGCAGGTGAAGAGCGACTTCGTGGTGCACGGCGCCGGGCCGGACGAGTGCGCCGCGCGCATTCGTCAGCTGTTGTGGCCGGGAAACGAGGGAACCACCTCCGATGTTCTTGCGGTTGACAACATGACCATCAACCTTGCCACGTACCAGGTGACGATAGGCGGCGACCCGCTTGATCTGACGTATCTGGAATACGCGCTCCTTGCGTTTTTGGTCACGCATCCCGGGCGCACGTATTCGCGCGACGCCCTGCTGCGCCGCGTGTGGGGCTTCGACTACTACGGGGGAAGCCGTACGGTGGACGTCCACGTTCGCCGCGTTCGCGCGAAGCTGGGGCCCGACCTTGCGCAGCATTTGGAGACGGTTCGCGGAGTCGGTTATCTTTGGAGCGCGTGATCGTCGCGCTTCGCGCGCAACCCGCGCGCTCCGGCTTGTAGACGGCGCGTGGTCGTTTCCCGGCGGACTGCGCGGCGCGAGCGCTTGCGCTATACTAAGCCCTCAAAACATTCGCCGACGGAGGTATTCATGTCGAAGAAGATAGCCGTCATCGACGGCAACTCGCTCATGCATCGCGCGTACCATGCGGTTCCCCCCACCATGAACGCGCCTGACGGGCGTCCCACCAACGCGGTGTTCGGCTTCCTGTCCATGCTGCTGAAGTTTATCGACATAGCGGCCCCCGACGCTCTCATCTGCGCGTTCGATGCGGGTCGCCCGGCGTTTCGCATGGAGGCCCTCGAGCAGTACAAGGCGCAGCGCCCTCCTATGGACGACGATCTGAAGGTTCAGTTTCCCATCATCGAGGAGCTTTTGGAGGCCATGGGCGTACCGGTGGTGCGCATCAAGGGCTGGGAAGGCGACGACGTGCTGGGGACCATCGCCGCGCGCGACGAGGCGCTGGGTTACGAAACGCTGCTGGTGACCGGCGATAAGGACGCCTATCAGCTGGCTACCGACAAGACGCGCATCGTCACCACGAAGAAGGGCATCACCGACGTGGCCATATACGGGCCGGCGGAAGTGCTGGAGCGCTACGGCATCAGCCCCGAGCAGGTGCCCGACTACCTTGGCCTGAAGGGCGATTCTTCCGACAACATCCCCGGCGTTCCCGGTATCGGCGAGAAGACCGCCGCGAAGCTTTTGCAGGCGTACGGCAGCCTGGAAGGGCTCTACGAGCATGTCGACGAGCTCAAGGGCAAGCAGAAGGAGCGCATCGTCGAGAACAAGGACGCCGCCTTCGCCAGTCGCGAGGTGGCTACCATCGTGCGCGATCTCGACTTCCCGCTCGACCTGGAAGCGTGTCGTTTTCCGGATTTCGATCCGCAGGCCGTGACCGAGGCGTTCGAAGGGGTTCGGTTCAACGCCCATTTGAGCCGCGTGCTCAAACTGGTGGGCAAGGAGCCTGAAAAGAAAGCCGCTCCTTTGAGCGTGGACCCCGTTGTGACGGGCGACGAAGCCGATGCGCTGGTGTCGGCCGCTCTCGGCCGCGGGGAGACGCTGGGCGTGTCGTTCGTGGAACCCAAGCAGGCGTCTCTGTTCAGCGCGGGGCTTCACTGCGCCGTCAGCACAAGCGAGGGAACCGCGCTGTACGAAGACGAAGCGGGTTTGGAGGCTTTCGCGCGCGTCGTTCGCGAAGGATCGTTCGCTTCGCTCGACGTCAAGCTGGACGTGCATCGGGTGTACCCGCCGGACACGGCCAAGCGCGCGCTCGTTTCCGACGGCGATCTTTCGAGCATGCGCGCGTTCGATCTGGGGCTTGCCGGTTACGTGCTGAATTCCTCGGTTGCGGAGTACTCCTACGACGCTTTGCTGGACGCGTACTGCGGCGGCGTGCTGCCCGATGCGAAGGACGAAGCGTCGTTGGCGGCCGCTCAGGCCGCTGCGGCGCGCGCGCTGGTCGAGCCGCTGTCCAGCGCGTTGGAGCGCGATGGAAGCCGCGGCGCCTATTTCGACATCGACCTGCCCTTGGTTGCGGTTCTGGCCATCATGGAGCGCACGGGCGCGGCGGTGGATTACGATCGCCTGTTCGAGCTAGGCGCGCGTACGCAGGTGGAGCTCGATGACCTGCGGGGCCGCATCGTGGAGATGGCGGGGGAGGAGTTCAACCTCGATTCCCCCAAGCAGCTTTCGCACATCCTGTTCGAGGTTCTGGGGCTCAAGCCCCTCAAGAAGAACCAGCGCGGGTACTCGACCGACGCGGGCGTGCTCAAGGAATTGGCGAAGGAGCACGAGTTGCCGGAGCTCGTCCTGCGTTATCGAGAGCTTGCCAAGGTGAAGTCGACCTATATCGACGCGCTGCCCCGCATGCGCGCGGAAGACGGGCGCGTGCACACCAGCTTCAATGAAACGGTCACCACTACCGGACGTCTGTCCTCGTCCGATCCGAACCTTCAGAACATACCCGTTCGCACCGAGTTCGGGCGCAAGATCCGCGAGTGCTTCGTGCCGCTCGAACCGGGCAGCAAGTTCCTTTCGGCCGACTATTCCCAGATCGAGCTGCGCTTGCTGGCGCACCTTTCGGCTGACGAGCATCTGGTGGCGGCGTTTTGCTCGGGGGCGGACTTCCATGCCGCTACGGCCAGCCGCGTGTTCGGCTTGCCGGTGGAGGAGATCACACCGGAGCTGCGCAGCCGCGCCAAGGCGGTGAACTTCGGCATCGTCTACGGTCAGCAGGCGTTCGGGCTTTCGCAGAGCCTGGGGATTCCCTTCGGCGAGGCGAAGGGAATGATCGAGCGCTACTTCGAGGCGTACCCTGGAGTGCGGACGTACCTGGACGAGACGATCACCGCGGCCAAGGAGAAGGGCTACGCGGAAACCATGTTCGGGCGCAAGCGCCATATCCCCGAGCTCAAGGCCGGTAACGCCAACCAGCGCGGCTTCGGGGAGCGCACGGCTATGAACCACCCTATGCAGGGAAGCGCGGCCGACATCATCAAGCTTGCGATGACCGAGGTCCAGCGCCGTCTCATGGAAGAAGGGTTTCGCGCGCGGCTGCTTTTGCAGGTGCATGACGAATTGGATTTCAGCGTGCCTCAGGACGAGATCGAGCGTTTGTCCGCCATGGTCAAGGAGGTCATGGAGGGCGTGGCCGAACTGCGCGTCCCCCTGGTGGCCGACGTGTCCTTCGGAGACAGCTGGGCCGAGTCCCATTAAGGGGCTGCTCGGGTGCGATCGCTTTCGGCGTGCGGTTCGGGTTCGGCCCTTCTTTTGAGGGAAGTGTGATATTTGAAAAAACACGCCACGCTGCCGTGCGTATCTACCAAACATCTGCTATCATATAAACGTTGTGCTCTGTGGAGGCACAGCGTAGGAAGAGTGCGATGATACGCGGAGATTGTGCATAAGATCACATTGACTTGCTACGGTCACGCTGTTAAGATATCGCCTTGCGTTTATTTATATCAAGGAGACACTCATGTACGCAATCGTAAAAACGGGCGGCAAGCAGTACAAGGTTGCCCCTGGCGACAAGCTGAACATCGAAAAGCTTGACGCCGAGGTCGGCGCAAAGGTCGAACTCGAGGCCATCTGCGTCGTCGATGGCAAGAAGGTAGAAGCTGATCCTGCGAAGGCAGCCGCTACGAAGGTCACCGCTATCGTTCTCGAGCAGTTCAAGGGCGAGAAGCAGCTGGTCTTCAAGTTCAAGAAGCGCAAGAACTACAAGAAGCTGCGCGGTCATCGCCAGCAGCTCACGCGCGTCGAGATCGAGTCGGTTGGCTCTGCTAAGAAGACCGCTGAGAAGAAGCCGGCTGCCAAGAAGGCCGCCGAGAAGCCTGCGTCGGACGACGCCGAGTAAGCGCAAGGAGGGAACACCATGGCTCACAAGAAAGGTCTCGGGTCTACCCGTAACGGCCGCGACTCCCGTGCGCAGCGACTGGGCGTGAAGATGTTCGCTGGTCAGACTGTCAAGACGGGCAACATCATCGTTCGTCAGCGCGGCACGCATTTTCATCCGGGCGAGAACGTCGGCCGCGGCAAGGACGACACCTTGTTCGCACTGTGCGACGGCACGCTCGAATTCACGCGTGGCGTCAAGCGCAAGATCCATGTGCGCCCCGAGGCGTAAGGGTCTGCTGACAACGACAGCATAACGTTCTTATGTTGAGCGGTGCCCCCTGTTCGTCAGGGGGCACTTTTTCATATACAATCCGTAAGGTTGGATACCATCAAACCGCAGCTCCCCGATGCGAGATGCGGAACGAATACGAAGGAACGCTTCCGTGTTTATCGATAAAGTGCGCATTCACGTAACAGGCGGCAACGGCGGAGCAGGCTGCATGTCGTTTCGCCGAGAGGCCCATGTCCCCAAAGGCGGGCCCGACGGCGGCGACGGAGGTCATGGCGGCAACGTGGTGGTCGAGGCCGACGCCAGCTTGTCGTCCCTCATCGAATACCGTTTCAAGCACCATTTCAAGGCCGAGCGCGGAACGCACGGCAAAGGCAGCCGCATGCACGGAGCCACGGGCGAGGACTTGGTTCTGAAGGTGCCCGTCGGCACCGTGGTGCGCGAGTACTTCGAAGACGAGAAGGAAACCGGCGAGCTCATAGCCGACCTGACGCATGATGGCGAGCGCGTGACCGTGGCCGAAGGCGGCATGGGCGGCCGCGGCAACATCCATTTCGTCACGTCCAGAAGGCGCGCCCCAGCCTTCGCCGAATTGGGAGAGCCCGCCCAGGAGGGTTGGATCGAACTCGAGATGAAGCTCATGGCCGACGCCGCGCTGGTGGGCATGCCGTCGGCGGGCAAGTCGTCGCTCATCGCCAAGATGAGCGCCGCGCGTCCCAAGATTGCCGATTACCCGTTCACCACGCTGGTTCCGAACCTCGGTGTGGCGCGCTCGGGCGATCTGAGCTTCGTCGTGGCCGACATCCCTGGCCTGATCGAGGGCGCTCACGAGGGCAAGGGCCTCGGCCATGAGTTCCTGCGTCACATCGAGCGCACGGCGCTCATCGTGCACGTGGTGGACTTGACGGGCGATTGGGAGGGCCGCGATCCGCTTGAAGACTACGAGATCATCAACCGCGAGCTTGCGCTGTACGCTGACGAACTGGCGAATCGCCCGCGCATCGTGGTGGCCAACAAGATCGACGTGCCCGGCGTGGAGGAGGCGTGCGAGCTGCTGGCCGAGCGCGTGCGCGAGGACTCCCTTGCTGCGGCCGACGGCGACGAGTTCGGGCAGAGCTCCATCGATCCGAAGCTGTACTGCATCAGCGCGCTGACGGGCGAAGGCGTCGACGGCCTGAAGGCCGCCATCGCCACGAAGGTGCACGAGCTGCGCGAGGCCGCTCGCGCGCATGCCGAGCAGGACGTGCAGTACGAGCACGTGTGGGAGCTCAAGCGCGAGGCGCGCGACAAGCGCTTCAAGGTGTTTCCGTTGGGCGGCGGCGTGTTCCGCATCGAGGGGCCGCAGGTCGAACGCATGGTGGTGCAGACCGACTGGGAGAACGAGGAGGCCATTCTCTTCCTGCAGCATCGCTTGAAGCGTCTTGGCGTGGAGCAGGCGCTCGAGCGCGCAGGCGCGGTAGACGGCGACGAGATCCGCATTGTGGGGCGCGCGTTCGAATTTGAGTCGGCTCGCACGGCGGAGGATTTGTACAAGGAGCTTGATCTGTAATGAAAGCAGACCGTGTGGTCGATGCGGCGCAGCCGATGCAGGGGAAGCGCCTGGTTATCAAAATAGGGTCGTCGACGCTCACCACTTCGGAGAGCTCGATCGACTATGCGTACCTGCAGAAGCTGGCCGATCAGATAACCCATGCGAAGAGCGTCGGCTGGCAGCCCGTCATCGTGACGTCGGCCGCTATCGCGTGCGGTTTGGAGGCGCTCGGCATTGCCAAGCGGCCTTCGGACATGCCCAGCTTGCAGGCTGCGGCTTCGGTGGGGCAGAGCGCGCTTTCGACAGCCTACGCCGAGGCGTTCGCGCCTCATGGCATCACGACGTCGACCGTGCTGCTCACGCGTCGCGACACGGCGGATCGAAACGCGTACCTGCATGCGCGCGACACGTTGCTGCGCTTGCTCGACTTGGGTGTCGTGCCCATCGTGAACGAGAACGACACGATCTCGGTTGAGCAGATTCGCTTCGGCGACAACGACACGCTCGCCGCTTTGACGGCGTGTCTCATCGACGCGGACCTCATGATCATCTTGTCCGATATCGAGGGCTTGTACGACGCGAACCCGCATCACCATCCCGACGCGCGCCTTATCTCGTGCGTCGAGGCTATCGGACCGGAGGTCATGGCCGTGGCGGGCGGCGCGGGCACCACGGTGGGGTCGGGCGGCATGATCACCAAGATCAAAGCGGCGCGCGTGCTCATGGTTGCGGGCATTCCCATGGTCATCTGCCATGGCCGTCGCGAGAACGTCATCGTCGACGTGGCTGCCGGCGAAGACGTGGGGACGCGGTTCGTCGCGGCTGAAAAGCCGCACGAGATAACCCCGAAGAAGCTGTGGATCGCGCTCGGAGATTCCGCGCGCGGGTCGCTGGTGGTGGACGACGGCGCCAAGGCGGCGCTCACATGCAAGGGCAGCTCGCTTTTGTCGGTGGGGGTGCGCGCGGTGGAAGGTCGCTTCGATCCGGGCGACATCGTTGACATCAAAGACGGTGCGGGGCATCTGTTCGCACGGGGCAAAGCGGCGTTTTCAAGTGATGAGACCGCGCTTGCCATAGGACGCACACGCTCGCAGTTGCAGGCGAATCGCCTGTTGGCAAGCTTGGCGGAACGCCCGCTTGTTCACCGTGACGAGCTTGTGGTGTTCGAGTAGGCCGGTTCGGCTATGGGCAAGGCGGGACAAGGAGGCAACGATATGATCGACGAAACCGTGCGCGACGAGGTACGTCGCGTTGCTGAGTCTGCTCGGGCCGCAAGCGCGGCGCTGGGGCAGACCACTGCAGGGGAGCGCAATCGGGCGCTCATCGCAATGGCGCGGGCTCTGCGCGAGCATGCGGTGGATATTATCGCTGCCAACGGACGCGATATGGACGCGGCGCGCGAGGCCGGAACCAAGGAGAGCTTGCTTGACCGCCTCATGTTGGATGCGGATCGCGTCGATGCGATGGCGTGCGCCCTTGAGGATTTGGTCGCCCTGCCCGATCCGCTGGGATGCATCCAAGACGAGCGCCAGCTGTACAACGGCATCGAGCTTACGCGCGTGAGCGTGCCTTTGGGCGTGGTGGCCGTGGTGTACGAAGCGCGTCCCAACGTGACGGCTGACGCGACCGGCATTTGCCTGAAGTCGGGCAACGCTGCGGTGCTGCGCGGCGGCAGTCTGGCCTCCGCTTCCAACGAGGCCGTCGCGCGCGTGCTCCATGACGCTGCGGTGGGCGCCGGCATGCCGCAGGGTTGCATCGGGCTGATCGCCTCGACCGATCGCGCTGCGGCCGACGAGCTCATGCAGCTTCACGGGGTGATCGACGTGCTCATTCCGCGCGGCGGGGCAGGGCTTATCCGCCACTGCGTCGAGCATTCCAAGGTTCCCGTCATCGAAACGGGCACGGGCAACTGCCATGTGTACGTGCACGCCACCGCGGACCTGGAGATGGCGCGCGCCATCGTGCTCAACGCGAAATGCCGCCGCTACGGCGTGTGCAACGCGGCCGAAACGCTGCTGATCGACGAGGCTGCGGCGGAGGTCATGCTTCCTCGACTGCTTGCCGACCTGCAGGCAAAGGGCGTGCTGCTGCATGCTGACGAATGCGCCCTTCGCGTGGCGCGCGCTCATGGCGTCAAGGCGGAAGCCGCTGTCGAGCAGGATTGGGCTACCGAATACCTGGCGCCCGAGATGGCCGTGAAATGCGTTGGCGGCGTCGACGAGGCCATCGATCACGTGAACCGGTACGGCACACGGCACTCCGAGGCTATCGTCGCCGACCCCGCCGATGCAGAGGGCGCAACGGCGCTGGAGGCGTTTCTCAATCGCGTTGACGCGGCTGCCGTGTACGCGAACGCTTCGACGGCGTTCACGGACGGCGGGCAGTTCGGCTTGGGCGCGGAGATCGGCATTTCCACCCAGAAGCTTCATGCGCGTGGCCCGTTCGCGCTTGCGGCCCTCACGTCGTACAAGTACGTGCTGCGCGGTACGGGGCAGGTGCGCGCGTAAGTGGCCGTCATCTGCGATAGGTTCGATCAGCTGGGCATGGACGGGCGTCCTGCTCGGCTGGGCATCATGGGGGGCACGTTCGACCCCATCCATATCGGGCACCTTGCGTGCGCCGAGCAGGCGCGCGAGGCTTACGGGCTGGACGGCGTGGTGTTCGTTCCCGCAGGCAATCCGGTGTTCAAGAAGGACAGGAACGTGACTCCTGCCGCGCACCGTCTTGAGATGTGCCGCGTTGCCGTGGACAGCAATCCTGCGTTCGATGTGAGCTCGATCGAGATCGACCGCGGCGGCGACACGTACACGGTGGACACGCTGCGCCAGATGCGCGCGCATTACCCCGCCAACGTGGAGCTGTGCTTCATCACCGGGGCCGATGCGGTGTACCACATCCTGCAATGGCGGGAAAGCGCGGCCATCGCCGATCTAGCTCGTTTGATCGCGGTTACAAGGCCGGGCTACGCGCTGTCCGAATCGCATCGCGCGGCCATCGCCGAGCGAGGGAGCTTCACGGTCGACTATCTGGAAGTTACGGCGCTTGCCATCTCCTCGAGCGATCTGAGGGACCGGGTTGCGGCGGGAAGGTCGATTCGCTATTTGACCATGCAGGGCGTTCTCGACTATATTCAAGCGCATGCGCTGTATCGCGCGCAAGGCTGCGCCGCATGCGGCGGTACGGAAGGAGGGTCGTTGCGATGAGCGAACGGGATACGTCGTGCGCGCCTGCTCCTTGTGGGGACGACGCGCTTTCCGACGCGTTTTTCGAAGCGCGCAGGCAGGATTTGAAGGCAAGGCTCAAGCGCTCTCGATACGAGCACACGCTGGGGGTGGCCGACACCGCCGTGCGACTTGCGCGTTTGTACGGCGTCGATGAGCGCAAGGCGCGCTTGGCGGGGCTGCTGCACGACTGGGACAAGAGTTTCGATGACGAGGGAATTCTTCGACGGGCCGAAGAGCTGGGGCTCGACGTCGATGCCTCTGCGATCGGGGACCTTCCGGCGCTTTTGCACGGTCCCACGGCCGCGCTCGCGCTTTCGCGGGCGTATCCTTGCATCCCGTGCGATATCGTGCGGGCCATCGAGCTGCATACGACGGGCGCTATCGGCATGAGCGATTTGGATATGGTCGTGTACGTTGCCGATGCCGTCGAGCCCGGTAGAAAATACGATGGGCTGGAAAAGCTGCGCGCGCTGGTTGGCCAGGTCTCGCTCGAAGAGCTGTTCTTGGCAACCTTTCAACATGTTCTTCTCAACCTTATCGATCGGCGTAAGCGGGTGTATCCGCGAACGCTCGAAATATGGAACCATTACCTTGTCCGCGCGCGAGAAGCCGCAGGCGAAACACCGAAGAAAGGAATAACGTGACCGAAACGAAGAACGAGACCCCCAAGGTGACCTCTCGCGAATGCGCGCTCATCGCTGCGCGCGCCGCCGATGAGAAGAAGGCCACCGACATCATGGTGCAGGAGGTGCGCGATCTTATCGGCGTAACCGATTACTTCGTGATTGCAACCGCGTCGAACAACCGCCAGGTCGAGGCTATCATCGACGAGATCGAGGAGGCTGTTCGCACGCAGGGCCACCTGAAGCCCCTGCATCGCGAGGGAACGCAGGACGGCACCTGGTCGCTGCTCGACTACGGCAGCTTCGTCGTGCACGTGTTCCAGCCCGAAACGCGCGACTACTACCGACTGGAGGCGCTCTGGAACGACGCGCCCGTGGTGGATCTGGCGAAGGAAGCGGGCCTGACCGAGATCGAGTATTCCGATCGCATTGCGAAGATGCTCGGGCGCAACTAGCGGTCGTCCACACGCCATACGGCTTGTAGCGAGAAACGGGGCTTCGGCCCCGTTTCTCGTTGACCAGGCTGTTTCGATGCGCGCTGGATGCGCGTGGGAAACGTGTTGGATTTTCGTGCGGTCCGCGCTGGATTCGCGTCAGGAGCGCGCTGGATTTTTGCTGGGAAGCTGCTGGATCCGCGGCAGGTCGGGTTGGATCCTTGTCGGATATGCGCCATCTGCGCGCTAGATTGCCTCGCTATGCTTTTGCCAAGGTGCTTGACGCGGCAAGTTGTATCCTATAAGATACAAAGGAGCAAAGATGGCAGACGGTTCTGTTCAGGTTTTCAGCACGGCGACGTTCGACAGGTGGCTCAGGCGTTTGAAGGACGAAAGCGCTCGCGTGGCCATTCTTGCGAGGATCGCTCGCCTGGAGGACGGGCTTTGGGGCGATGTCCGCTCGATCGGGGATGCGGTGGTCGAATTCCGCGTCATGCAGGGGCCGGGCTATCGTTTGTACGGCATGCGGCATGGGTGCAAGGTCGTTCTGCTTTTGTGTGGCGGAGACAAAGGGTCTCAGCGTTTCGATATCGCGCGAGCGAAGCGGCTTGCTCGGCGCATACGGCAGGAAGGGGCTTTCGATGAAGAATCCGTTTAGACGGCCGCTAAAGGTCAAGGAGTTTTGCGTTTCCGGCTATTTGGACTCCGAGGACGCGATCGCATCGTACCTCACTGCCGCGCTGGCCGAGGGCGATCCCGAGTTCTTCCAAAGGGCTCTCGGCGACGTGGCGAAGGCGCGCGGAGGAATGGCGCAGGTAGCACAGCAGGCAGGGGTCGGTCGCGAAAGCTTGTACAAGTCGCTATCGGCGGAGGGCAACCCGCGGTTCGGCACCGTTGTCGACGTGCTTTCGGCTCTTGGCTTCAAGCTTGAGGTTGTTCCTGACGCATAGGCCGGCCGGAAACGATTGGAAGCGGTGCGGTTTACGCATGGCTTTTTTCGGTAGTCGTCCGCAGCGCCTTCGGAAGGGGAAGGGCTGCTCCTAATGCGGCTGCGGCGATCATCACCACGACGCCTTTCACCGGGAAGCACAGGAACAGCAGCAGCACGGTCATGAGCGGTTGGCGCATGACGCCGCCGACGAGCGCTGCCGTGCAGGTGCACAGGCAGAACACGGGGTCGGCTCCCGTGAGCGTAGCCATGCCGTAGCCGATGGAGACGCCGGCGAAGATGACGGGGAAGAAGTGTCCGCCGCGCCAGCCGAAGCGGATGCACAGGGGCGTGACGGCCACTTTCACGAATCCCGTCGCAAGCAGCGTGACCGCTCCCATGCTCATCCAAGCTTCGTTAAGCTGCTCGGTTTGCACTTCGCCGGCGAACATCGTGAACGGCAACGCGATGCCCATGGTTGCAAGGACAAGCCCCGCGATGATCGCTTTCAGCACCGGGCGATCTCCCATCTTGTCCGACGCCCGCTTGAAGCAGCCGTCGAACGCGCAGAACAGCCACCCGCCTGCCGCGCCGATCAAGGCAAGCGGCAGAAACCAGACCGCTTCGGTTGCGCCGACGTGGATGTCGCTGTAATGCGGAAGCGACATACCCCCGCCGAACAGCGACGACAAGCCCATAAGCGCGCCGAGCGCGCCCGCTATCGCGCAGAAGTACACGACCAGCTTCGAGGTTTTCGGAAGGGTGATGGTCTGCTCGGACCCTTCGGGCTCTCCGCCGTACAGCGGTGCGGCGAACCCGAACAGGGGTGCGGTGAATATGGCGGAAAGCGCAGCCATGGTGCCGACCGAGGTGAGCTGCTTGAAGTCGGATCCGAAGCGCTTCATGCGGTCGCCCACCCAGGTGCAAATGCCGGCGATCGCCCCGGTCAAGCCGGCTTCGGGGCCGACGGAGCCGCCGAAGAACAGCGGAAGAAGCGCCGCGATGGACATGGTTCCCAGCTTGTCGTACTCGTAGCGACCGTCTTGCTTCACTTTGGCCATGACCTCGTTGAGATCTTCCGGGTAAGGGCCGAAGCGCTTGGCGAACAGGCCGATGATCAATCCTCCCACTAGGCAGGCCGCCAGGGGGAAGTACGGCCCGAAATGCGCGGGCATCTTCTCCCATATAAAAGAGATGCCCAGGTTCATGACGAAGAGGAGAAACCACACGAACGCTCCCGCTATGGCTCCGGTCACGATGACCGACGCGACGAACAGGGAACGGTTTGCGAACTTCGCTGCCTTCACGATGGACTCCTAACGCGTGGCGATGTCTCGGGCGCAGGGCAGGCCGTACGCGCCTTGCGCCGTTTGCACGGCGCGCACGATGGCGCCCTGCATGGCTTCGGTGGCCAGCATGGCCACCAGGTCGTAGTCGGCCTCTGCTTCGCACGAGGAGAACGTGAACACGGTGTCGCCGTCGCCGGACGTGTGGACGGGCTTGATGGCCCGGGCGTACGCGTCGTGGACGGTGGATGATACTTTGGTGGCCTGCGCCTTGGTTATGCGGGCGTTCGTGAGGACCAGTCCGATGGTGGTGTTCGGGCAGGGTCCTTCGCTTGGGACCGCGCGGCTTCCGTCGTCTTGGACGCGGCTTGCAAGCTCGGTCAGTGCATCGAGCGGCTCCATGACAAGGCCGTTGGCTCCTCGGCATCCGGCGATCCAGGTGCCGTCGCTTTCGCAGACGTTGCCGAGCGCGTTCACGGCGACGATGGCCACCGCCACCACGTCTCCCATGCGCAGCCCGCAGATGCCCAGCCCCGCCTTCATGGCCCGATCGCCGCCCAGGAGCTTCCCGACCGTGGCCCCGCATCCGGCGCCGACGTTTCCTTCTTCAAGCGGCTCGGTTGCTTTACGCTCGAAAGCTGCGCGGGCGGCGGCGCGGCCCATGGCCGCATCGGGATGCGCGTTTTTGCCTACGAGCAGGTCGAACAGGCATGCTCCGCATACGATCGGCACCCGCGCGCTTTCGACGGGAAAGCCGATCTCGCGTTCCGCCAGCTCCTCCATCACGCCGGTAGACGCGGCTAGGCCGAAAGCGCTGCCGCCCGAAAGGACAACGGCGTGCACGGCTTGGATCATGTTCTCCGGCTTGAGCAGATCGGTCTCGCGCGTGGCGGGACCGCCTCCGCGCACATCGACGCCGCAGACGCCTCCTTCGGGCGCGATGACCACGGTGCAGCCCGTTGCCGCAGCGGCATCGTGCGCGTGGCCGCACAAGAACGCGGGCAGGTCGGAAAGGGAAGCGGGCTGGAGCATAGCGGTTCCTTCCTGAGGAGACTGGTCATGCAGTAGTCGCATTGTACACCGTTGAAGGAGCCTTCGCTGCCGAAGGGCGCAACCGGGCCGCACCGGCTTCGGCTTGCCGGTGGAAAGATGCCGGGATCGAACTTATGTCGGCTTGCGGCGCCCTCTTCGCAGTGATACGGTGGAAACCCTTTCAAACCGCTGCATCCCTCCCTTACGATGGGAGTGATTCGCATGCCAGATTTTCTGACCAAGACCGCTTGTCGCGGACGTCGTCCGCAGCGATTCGTCTCGGCCCGCCACTACCGGCGCCCCGACCTCATTGCGAAGTTGCTGAGGGAGCGCCATGTCCCCCGGTTCATCGTTGCGCCCGAGGGATTCGGCAAATCGTTCGTAGCGCTGGAGTACGCGGAAACGGTTTTCCGGTTCGAGCACGTGTTTTGGATCGACGCGAAAAGCCCGTGCTTTTTGCGCGATCTCGATGACGGGCGCATTGCCAAGACGCTTTCCTCGGAAGACCGCGCTCCGTTCTTGGCTGTTGTCGAGGACGTGCCCTCGCTGGACCCTCAGCGCGTCGAGTTGCTGTCTCGCGAGATGGACGCGCTGATCGACCGTGGCTGCGAGGTTCTGGTCACCTGCCTGCCCATGCGCGATGCCTTCCATGGGCAGCGGGACCGCCTCAAGCTGGGGGCCGCGGACTTGCTGTTGACCGATGCCGAGCTTGATGCTTTGCGCACGGCTGCCGAGCGCGAGGCCGAACCCGCCGCCCTCATGCCGACGGCTCGTCGCATCGCGACGCTTGTGTGGGGGACGCCCGACGATCGCGCAGCGTTTCTCGCGTCGGTTGCGAAAGAGGAGCTTCCCGCCGATTTGATGCTCCCCTTGTTTTCGATGCTGTGCCTGCAAAACGGCGCGCTTACCGACCTTGCGGCGTTCGGTTCCTGCGAGGACGATTCGATTGCGATTTTGTCGGAGCAGTATCCTTACCTGGGGATCGACTGTAGGAAAGAACGCTTCGACGCCGCCTCTTTTTCGATGGACGAGCTGTCGGAGGCGTTTTCGCCGACATTGCCCGGCCTTGCGGAGAGGTCGGTGTTTTCCGACGCCGATGCGCTCGCGACGCACATTGCGGACGCGTTGCTGAAGCGCGAGCAGCTTGCGCGTGCGTGCGATGCGGCTCGCTTGCTGGCATCGCGCAAGGCGCGCGCGGTATGGTTGGCAAGCCGGGGCCGCGAGCTTTCCGACGGGGCCTGCCTGGTCCCCGCGTGCGGCGTGTACCGCTCGCTCGGCGGGGAGAAAGCCGGTCTGGCCTGCTCCCTCGACGCCGCGGAGGCCGCGCGGCGCGCCTTGTTGGGGGATCGCGACTCAGCCTGCGCCGTTGCGCGACGGGTGAGCGGGTCTTCTGCCGCCACAGTCGGATTGCGAGCCGCCGCGGCGCTCGTCTTGGGCCGATGCGCCGAAGAAGGGGAGCGCCGTCGCGCTATTCGCCTGGCCTCGTCGCTGGCCCTTGCTCCCGAAGCCGCGCGCGAGGATGACGGGTTTTTGCCGGATGCGGACGGGCGGTCTCTTGCGGCGGCAGCTGCCGTGCAGGATGCGCTTGAGACGTCGTGCACGGAAGGAGCGAAAGCGTGGTTGGCCTGGTACGAAGGCGGCGTTCGCGGGCGCATGATGGCCTATGCTGCAGCTTGGGTGCTCTCTTGCGCGGAGCTTGAAGCGCGCACCGGGCGATCGCGGGCCGAGGCCTTGCCCTCGGAACCGGTCGACCAGGTGGCTGTCGTGGTGCGAGCGCGCGTTTCGACGCTTGCGCAGGACGCATTGCGGCTTTTCGACGGAATGGCGGGCGCGGGGCTCGAGCGCGCATGCGAAAGCGGAGCGGTGTCGGTGCCTTCCCTTGACGCGCGCTCGTCTTTGGCCGTGCGCCGCGTCGAGATGGCCCTGTTCTCCCAGCGTGCGGATCATGAGCGCATCGAGCGAGAGCGCGCCGAGCGCCGCTTCGTGTTCTCGGCCACCCATCCCGATGCGCTCAGCAGCCAGTCTTGCATGCCCGCGCCGTCTGCGGCCATCGGGGCGACGCCGAGGCTCACGGTGAACCTGTTCGGCGGCTTGGACGTGCGCATAGGGGGCAAGCGGGTCGACGATGCGCTGTTCAGGAGGCAGAAGGTCAAAACGTTGCTGGCGCTTCTCGTGCTCAACCGGGGGCGCGAATTCTCGCGCGACAAACTGGTTTCGCTGCTGTGGCCGGAAAGCCCGCTGGAAGCGGCGCGCAAGAATTTCTACGGGGTTTGGAGCCTTTTGCGGCGTGCGCTCAAAACGCCGGACGGCACCTGCCCGTACCTGATTCGGCAGCAACGCGGACTGCGCCTCGATGCCGACCTGCTGGACAGCGACGTTGTTCAGTTGGACGACGTGTGCAACAAGCTGTTGTTCGAACAGCCGGGATACGGGGGATGGGCATACTTGTTTTCGCAGGTGAACGACAGGTTCTCAGACGACATCCTTCCCAGCGAGAATAACAATGACGCCCTTGTGGGCAGGCGGGCCGAATGTCGCGACAAGCTGGTGGACGCCTTGGTGGCGGCTTCGACGCGACTGGTGGGAGCGGGCGAAGTGCGCGAGGGGCTGTGGTTCGCCCGGGCTGCGCTGCAGCGCGACGGCGGGCGGGAGGATGCGTACGTGGCGCTCATGGAGGCCCAGCTGGGGGCGGGGCAGCGCAGCGCGGCGCTCGAGACGTACTTCGCATGCCGCCGCTACTTGGTGAACGAACTGGGCATCGATCCGTCCATCGAGACCACGCGCCTGTACCGCAGCATCATCGAGAGCGAAGAGGAGCTTGAATGACCGGCCGTCGACCGCAGGGAAAAACGCTGTTTCCGCAGCCCCGCGCGTTGTCGCCCGCATCGGGGCCGGCGGTGCGAAAATGCTGTTGAGATTATTGACCGGCCGATGGCGGCGGGTTCGTTATGTTAGAGTGGTTCGTGCTGTATTCAAACGTTCGACCGCGCGACCGGCGCAGTTCCGGCCGCGAAAAGGATGGCGCATACATGGCTGGATTCCTATCCAAGCTGCTAACGCTCGGTGAGGGCAAGCAGATGAAGAATTACGAGGCGACCGTAGCCAAGGTCAACGCCCTCGAGACCCAGATGCAGGCGAAGACCGACGAAGAGCTGCGCGCGCTTACCGCCGCTTTCCGCGAGCGCGCTCAAGGAGGAGAAGACCTCAAGAGCCTGCTGCCCGAGGCGTTCGCCACCGTGCGCGAAGCGTCCGTGCGCACGTTGGGCCTGCGGCATTTCGACGTGCAGTTGATCGGCGGCATGGCCTTGAACGACGGCCAGATCGCCGAGATGAAAACCGGCGAGGGCAAGACCCTCGTTTCCACGTTGGCCGGCTACTTGAACGCCCTTTCGGGCAACAACGTGCACGTGGTCACCGTGAACGACTACCTGGCCCGGCGCGACAGCGAGTGGATGGGGCAGGTGTACCGCTTCCTCGGCATGGAGGTGGGCCTCATCCAGAACGGCATGCGCCCGGACAAGAAGAAGCCCGCGTACTTGGCTGACGTCACGTACGGCACGAACAGCGAGTTCGGCTTCGACTACCTGCGCGACAACATGGTGACCCGTGCCGAGGCGCGCGTGCAGCGCGGGCATCATTTCGCCATCGTCGACGAGGTGGACTCCATTCTCATCGACGAGGCGCGAACCCCGCTCATCATCTCCGGCGCGGGCACGCAGGCGGCCGAAACGTACAACAAGTTCGCCCGCGTCATGGCCGGCCTTCGCCTTGACGAGGACTTCGAGATGGACGAGGCGAAGAAGACCATCAACGCCACGGAGAGCGGCCTTGAGAGAATCGAGGCCATGCTGGGGATCGACGACATCTACGCCGATCCGTCCGGGCAGCTTCCGAACCACCTCCAGCAAGCCTTGAAGGCCCAGTTCCTGTTCCATCGCGACGTGGATTACGTGGTGGTGAACGGGGAAGTGAAGATCGTCGACGAGTTCACGGGCCGCATCATGGAGGGACGGCGCTATTCCGAGGGCCTGCATCAGGCGCTCGAGGCGAAAGAGCGCGTCCTCGTGCGCGAGGAGAACCAGACGCTGGCCACCATCACGCTGCAGAACTACTTTCGCCTGTACGAGAAACTGTCCGGCATGACAGGTACGGCCATGACCGAGGACGCCGAGTTCCGCGAGATCTACAAGCTGCCCGTCGTGGCCATTCCGCCGAACCGCCCGGTTGCTCGAAAGGACGAGAACGACCTGATCTACCGCACGGTGGAGGCGAAGTTCAACGCCGTGGCCGACGACGTTGCCGAGCGCAACGCGAACGGTCAGCCCTGCCTTATCGGCACGGTGTCCATCGAAAGCTCCGAGAAGCTGTCGCGCCTGCTGGACAAGCGCGGCATCGCGCACGAGACCCTGAACGCGAAGAACCACGAGCGCGAAGCCCATATCATCGCGCAGGCGGGCCGCGTAGGCGCCGTGACCATTGCCACGAACATGGCGGGCCGCGGTACCGACATCCTTTTGGGCGGCAACCCCGACGTGATGGCCGACGACGTTCTGCGCGCGCGGGGCTTCGACCCCGAGCTGGACGCCGACGCCGAGGTGGAAGAGGGCAAGCCGCCCGCGCCTACCGCCGAGCAGCGAGCGGATGCGCTCGCCGAGGCCAAGCGCGTTTGCGCCGAAGAGCACGACGCCGTGATCGCTGCGGGCGGCCTGACCGTCATCGGCACCGAGCGCCACGAGTCCCGGCGTATCGACAACCAGTTGCGCGGCCGCGCCGGCCGTCAGGGCGATCCGGGCGTGACGCAGTTCTACCTGTCGCTCGAAGACGACCTCATGCGCCTGTTCGGCGGCAACCGCATGGACTCCATCGGGCGCATGATGGAGAAGACCGACATGCCCGACGACATGCCCATTCAAGCCGGCATGGTGTCGAAGGCCATCGAGGGCGCGCAGCGCCAGGTGGAGAGCATGCACTTCGCCGCTCGTAAGAACGTGCTCGAGTACGACGACGTCATGAACCTGCAGCGCGCGGCCATTTACGGAGAGCGCAACGCCATCCTGGACGGCAAGGACATGGACGAGCGCATTCCCCAGATCGTGAGCGACGCGGCGGAGGCTGCGGTGCAGGAGAACTGCCCCGCCAAGGCTCCCAGCGACGACTGGGACAGCAAGGCCGTGGAGGCGTGGGCCGCCAACATGACGGGCCGCGACGACTTCCGCGTAAGCGAAGTCGACCACGACGACGATCCGGCGGTTCTGGCCGAAGGCTTGACGGACTACCTTGAGCGCGTGTACGACGAGAAGTCCGAGCAGTTGGGCGAGTCGGTCATGAAGATGCTCGAGAGCCAGGTCATGCTGCGTATCATCGATACGCGCTGGATGGCCCATCTGCAGGAGATGGATTACCTGAAGGCCGGTATCGGCTTGCGCGCGTTCGGTCAGCGCGACCCCCTGGTCGAGTACAAGAACGAAGCGTACAACGCCTTCCAAAGCCTGACGGCGGGCATGTACGAAGACTACCTGCGTACGCTCTTGCGTCTTCAGGTGGCCGTGAAGCAAGACCAGCCCGAACTGGCCGAGGAAAAAAGCCCGCTTGACGGTAAGGTGAGCTATTCGTCGCCCGAGCAGGTGCTCGAGGAAACGGGCGTCGCAGCGGCGCGCAGGCAGGCTGCGGCTTCTGGAGCTCCGGCTGCCGACGGCCAGCCGGCAAGGCCTCCCAAGCCTGCGGCGGCCAAGCCGCAAACCTACGTCAAGGACAAGGACGACCCCTTCGCCGACGTAGGACGCAACGACCCGTGCCCGTGCGGCTCGGGCCTTAAGTACAAGAAGTGCCACGGTAAGAATCTGTAGGAACATGGCTGATAGAGACTTGAAAGACTTAGAGCAGGTGGCCCGTCGCGTGGAAGACGCGCGCGGGTACCTGCACATCGAAGACAAAACGGCGGAGCTCGAAAAGCTTGACGCCGAGATCGCGTCGCCGGGCTTTTGGGACGACGCGTCCCATGCGCAAAGCGTGTCGAAGCAGGCCAGCGTGCTGCGCGACACGATCGGCGAGTACGACGAGGCGGCGGCTCTTTTGGAGGACGCGCGCGCCGCGTTCGAGCTGGCCGCGGAAGACGAGCTGTTCGCCGACGAGGCCCAATCCGCGCTCGACGCGCTCGACGGCATGCTGGACAAGCTGGAGATCAGCTCGTGGTTCTCCGAGCGCTTCGACGGGGGAGACGCCATTTTGACGGTGAACCCCGGGTCGGGCGGCTTGGAAGCCCAGGACTGGACCGAGATGCTGTATCGCATGTACGCCCGCTACGCCGAGGGCAAAGGGTGGAAGGTCACCGTGCTCGACGTGGTTCCGGGCGAGGGCATCGGATTGGACAAGGCCACCATCCAGGTGGAGGGCCGCAACGCTTTCGGCATGCTGAAAAGCGAAAACGGCGTGCATCGTCTGGTGCGCATCAGCCCGACCGATGACAAGAAGCGCCGACACACCACGTTTGCCGGCGTGGAGGTGCTTCCGGTGCTTCCCGACGACATCGAGGTGGATCTCAATCCCTCCGACGTGCGCGTGGACGTGTACCGGTCGAGCGGCCCGGGCGGTCAGTGCGTCAACACCACCGACTCGGCCGTGCGCCTCACGCACGTGCCCACCGGCATCGTGGTCACGTGCCAGAACGAGAAATCCCAGCTGCAGAACAAGGAAGCCGCGTTTCGCGTGCTGAAGGCGAAGCTTTACGAGCGCGAAGAGCAGAAGCGCGCTCAGGAGCTGGCCGAACTGCGCGGCGAGCGCATGGACTCCACGTTCGGCAGCCAGATTCGCAATTACGTGCTGTATCCCTATCAAATGGTTAAAGACGTCCGCAGCGGCATCGAGACCGGCAACGTGGACGCGGTCCTCGACGGCGATCTGGACGAGTTCGTGGTGGGCTATCACCGTTGGAGAGTGTCCCAATAATGAAAGGAACAGGAATGACCGAGCTTGAACGGCGGGCGAACGAGATGCGCAAGGACATCGTGCGCATGATCGCGGAAGCGGGCAGCGGGCACCCGGGCGGGTCGCTCTCGTGCGCCGACATCCTATGCGCGCTGTACTTTGGAGGCGTCCTCGAGCACGACTCCCAGAATCCCGACGACGAAGCGCGCGATCGCTTCATCTTGGCTAAAGGCCATGCTGCGCCGGCGCTCTACGCCGTGCTCGCGCATGCGGGCTACTTCCCGCGCGAGGAACTGCTGACGCTGCGCAAGCTGGGGGGCCGTTTGCAGGGCCATCCCGATTCCAGCTTGGTTCCCGGCGTTGAGGTGTCCACCGGCTCGCTCGGCCAGGGGCTGTCCGTTGCGGCGGGCGCTGCCGCCGGCTTGAAGCTTGACGGGAAGGACCAGACGGTGTTCGCGCTTCTCGGCGACGGCGAGTGCCAGGAGGGCCAGGTATGGGAAGCCGCTATGTTCGCAGCTCACCGCAATCTGGACAACCTGGTGGCCATCGTGGATCGCAACTGCCTGCAGATTGACGGCGACACGGCCGACGTGTGCGATCCGGGCGATCTGGTGGCGAAGTTCCAGGCGTTCGGTTGGGACGCGCGCGAGGTCGACGGACACGACATCGACGCCCTCGTCGAAGCGCTTTCGGCTGCGAAGGCGGATCGTCAGGGCAAGCCCCATGCGTTCATCGCTCGCACGGTGAAGGGAAAGGGCGTGTCATTCATGGAGCATCAAGCGGGTTGGCACGGCAAGGCGCCGTCGCCCGAGCAGACCGAGGCCGCGCTGGCCGACTTGGCGGCGCTGGAGGAGAAGGAGGCCTGCCGTGGTTAAGCTGGCAGACGAAACGCAGTCCCAGGTCAAGCGCGCAACGCGCGCAGCGTACGGAGCGACGCTTGCAGAGCTGGCCGGCGAGGGCCTGCCGGTCGTTGCCGTGGACGCCGACCTGACGGGTTCGACCACCACCAAGAAGCTGGCCGACGCTGGCTTTGAGGATCGCCTGTTCAACTGCGGCATCGCCGAGCAGAACATGGTCGACGTGGCGGCGGGCCTGGCCATCACGGGGCACGTGGCCTACACGGGCTCGTTCGCCGTGTTCGGCACGGGCCGCGCTTACGACCAGATCCGCAACACCGTGTGCTACAGCAAGCTGGACGTGAAGATCGCCCCCACGCATGCGGGCATTTCCGTCGGACCCGACGGCGGCAGCCACCAGATGCTCGAGGACGTCTCGCTCATGCGCGGGCTTCCCAACATGCGCGTGCTGGTGCCGGCCGACTATGCGGCGGCGCGCGCCGCGATCCGCCTGGCCGCGACCACGCCCGGCCCGGTCTACGTGCGCATGGGCCGCGCGTCCGTCCCCGCCGTCTACGCCGACGGCGTAGAGCTTGAGCTGGGTCGCGCCTACGTGCTGCGCGAAGGATCCGACGCCACCATCGTGGCGTGCGGCGTCGAGGTCGAGCAGGCGCTCAAGGCTGCGGACATGCTCGCTGAAGAGGGCGTTCAGGTCGAGGTCATCGATGCGTTCAGCGTCAAGCCCCTTGACGAGGAGACCGTCGTGGCGTCCGCGGCGAAGACGGGCCGCGTGGTGGTGGCCGAGGAGCACAGCGTCTACGGTGGCTTGGGATCGGCTGTGGCGGAGGTGCTTGCGCGCACGAATCCGACGCCGGTCGAGTTCGTGGGCATGCGCGATCAGTTCGGCAAATCGGGCGAGTTCGAGGAGCTTCTTGACTACTTCAACCTGGGTTCGCGGGCGATTGTCGAAGCTGTGAAGAAGGTTATGGCCCGATAGCGGTTCTGCTAGAATCAGGCCGTCTCAGTACATCACTATTTGAACGGAGCATTCTGTGACGAACGACATCAGCCAAGGGGTTCCTGCGCGCCCGCAGCGGCGCGGCGGTGCCCATGCGGCGCCGGTGCGGCAAACTGCGTCGCAGCTGTCCGCGTCGCTGCCGGTGCTGGAAGTCGATGACATTCCCCAGCAAACGGGCACCCCGGTCATCACGTTCGACCATGTGACGAAGGTGTACCCCGCGCAGCCGAACAAGCCGGCTCTCAACGATATCTCCCTGCAGATCTACGCGGGCGAGTTCATCTTCTTGGTAGGCCATTCCGGTTCGGGCAAGTCGACCTTCATCCGCATGCTCATTCGCGAGGTGAAGCCCACGCAGGGTCATATCTACGTGGCTGACGAGGACCTGTCCACCATGCGCAACTGGCGCGTGCCGTACTTGCGCCGCAACATCGGATGCGTGTTCCAGGACTTCAAGCTCCTGCCGAACAAGACCGTGTTCGAGAACGTCGCGTTCGCCCTTGAGGTAATCGGCAAGAGCCGTCACGTCATCAAGACGCAGGTCCCCGAGGTTTTGCGCCTGGTGGGCCTGCAGGACAAGCTCAACAAGCGCCCCGATCAGCTTTCCGGCGGCGAGCAGCAGCGCGTGTCCATCGCCCGCGCCATCGTGAACCGCCCGCCGCTGCTCATCTGCGACGAGCCCACGGGAAACCTGGACCCGCAGACCTCGCGTGGCATCATGGACCTGCTTGAGCGCATCAACCGTACGGGCACCACGGTGCTCGTTGCCACGCATGACCGCGAAATGGTCGACAACATGCGTCGTCGCGTTATCGCGCTCGACCGCGGCAACCTGACCCGCGACCAGGATAGGGGGGTGTACGGTTTCGATGTCTAGTTTCTTCTACTTCTTGCGCGAGTCGCTCACCGGCTTCACGCGCAACCTTTCAACGGCACTGGGCTCCATCGTCACCATCTTCCTGTCGCTTCTGATCATCGGCATTTTCTTCGTTGCCGGCCTTGTGGTCGAGAACGTGGTTTCGTCGGTCGAGAACGAGGTGTCCATCACGGCGTATGTGGCCGACGACGCTCCCGAAGCCGACATCCAGAGCGTTTCGAGCTACGTCAAGGGTCTTGAGGGCGTGGCCTCGGTTGGGTTCACGACGAAGGACCAGGCGCTCGAGAAATTCCGCTCTACGTCGAGCTCCGACATCATCGACACGCTCGACGGGCAGAACCCCTTGCCGGCTTCGATCGACATCGAGCTGTCCGACCCGCAGTTGGTCGAGCAGGTTGCCTCGTCGCTGCTGGGCAATACGACGTACCAAAAGATCAGCGAGGATCCCAGCGATCCTGCCGATTCCGTCAAGTACGGCGAGAAGACGGTTGAGCGGCTGTTCGCTCTGACCAACTACGTGCGCTACGTGGGCATAGCCCTGGTTGGCTTGCTCGTGTTCATCGCGCTTGTGTTCATCAACAACACCATTCGCCTTGCCATTCTTGCCCGTCGCAAGGAGATTGCCATCATGCGCTTGGTGGGTGCGTCGAACGGCTTCATCCGCGGGCCCTTCCTCATGGAAGGCGCGCTGCACGCTATCATCGGCTCGCTTTTGGCGGTCGGGTGCTTGGAGCTGCTTCGCAACTTCGCGTTGCCGCGCCTGCAAAGCGCGCTCATGTTCTTGAACTTCGACATCTCCTTGAACATGTTCCTGCTCATCTATGCGGTGCTGATCGTTTCCGGCCTGTTCATCGGCTTGGTCGGCTCTGCATTGGCTATGCGTCGCTACCTCAAGGTGTAGCGTTTCGCGTGGAAGGTCATGGCGAAGCATACTGACAGTTCGAAGATTGCCGCGTCCGCGCGTAAAGCGCGGGCGCGCAACGTGCGCCTTATCAAGGCGTTCTCTTTCTTTGCCGTAGTGTGCCTGGCGTTTGTCGGCGGCTTTTTCGTGCGCGGCGAAATTCCCTTGCTGGAGTCCTTGGGGATGGGCGGGCTTCCCGGAGATTCCCAAACCTCGTTGAGAAGCGACTCGTCGCGCGACGCGTACGGATCGTTGGGCGCGCGCGTCGGCGAAGTGGAGGACATCCTCAAAAACGACAGCTTGGACTCCTACGATCTTGATACGGCAACCTCGAACGTGCTCGAGGCGTTCGCCAAGACCACGCAGGATCCGTACCTGCGCTACTACGATGCGAACCGCTATGCCGCGCTTATGAAGGACAGCGCGGGAAGCTATGCGGGCATCGGTGTGCTGTTCTCGGAATACAACGGGCGCGCGTACGCCGTGGACGTGTTCGAGGGTTCCGCTGCTCAGGCCGCCGACGTGCGCCAAGGCGATTTCGTCGTGGCCATCGACGGCGATCGCGATCACGACTGGACCACCACGGAGGTGGCTGCGGCTCTGCGCCGAGACGAAGGGGAGGACGCCGTCATAACCTGGCGGCGGGCTGCGTCCCTTGAAGACGAAGGCGGCGAGGAATTCACCACCACGCTTTCGTGCTCGAGCTACACCGTGAAAAACGTCGTCACCGAGCTTTCGGGTTCCGTGGGCTACATCCAGCTCAAGCAGGTTACCCAGAACGCGTCCAGCTTGGTGAGCAGCGCGATTTCCGATCTGGAATCGCAAGGGGCGCTTTCGTTCGTCCTGGATATCCGCGACAATCCCGGTGGCTTCTTGACGCAGTCGGTGGACGTGGCCAGCTTGTTCGTGAAGAGCGGCACCGTGGTCAAGATCCAGACGAAGGAAGCCGAAGAAACCACGAAGAACGCGAACGGCACCATTGCGACCGACAAGCCCCTTGTGGTGCTGGTCAATGGGAACACGGCGGCTTCCGCCGAGGTGCTGGCCGCCGCGCTCAAAGACAACCAGCGTGCTACGCTCGTGGGATCGACCACCCTCGGGAAGGGTTCGGTCCAGGTCACGCGCGACCTCAGCTTCGGCGGAGCGCTTCGCTACACCGCCGCGTACTACAAGAGCCCGCTCGGCCACAACATCGACCAGGTGGGCGTGGTGCCCGACATCGCGGTGGGCCTGTCCGAAGGGGTCGACAATCAAAAGGCGCTTGCCATCGAAACCGCTCAGTCGCTTGTGAGGGAGTAGAGCCGTGGCTCGTTCCCGTTCGCATACGCGGCGCGCACCCCGCGCTCATCCTCGAGGCGTCCTGATGGTTCGCGCGGGCGGCTTCGGCTTCGTGCAGACCGCCGAGGGCGAGTTCTTCGTGCCGGAGTCGAAGATGGCGGGTGCGTTCGACGGCGATTTGGTGGAGCTGGCCCCTCTCCCCGCGCCGAAGGGCGGTGGAAAGCAGCCGCACGAGCGGCACGGATCCCCTGCGACGGAGAAGCCGGCTGCGCGCGTGCTGCGCGTGATCGACCGCGCGCACGATACGCTGGTTGGCCGCTACGAGGTGGCCGAACCTTTCGGCGTCGTGGTTCCGGAGGATACGCGCATCCCCTACGACATTTTCACGATGCGCTCAGAATACCCTGATATCGAGGACGGCTCGCTTGTCCGCGTGCGCATCTCCACGTTTCCCTCCCGCAACACGGCGGCGACGGGGGTTATCGAAGAAGTGCTCGGCAAGGCCGACGAGGAGGCCGCGGCGATAGATTTGGTGATCGCGCGGCACAAGCTCGAGACGACGTTTTCCGAAGGCGCGCTTTCGGAGGCGCGCGCTGCGACGGTCGACGAGGATGCCGCGCTGGCCGAAGGGTACCGCGATCTGCGCGAGCGCTTCACGTTCACCATCGACCCTGCGGATGCGCGCGACTTCGATGATGCGATCTCCTTGGATCCTGTCGTTTTGACGAACGGCGAAATCGTGCTGAGCCAGCCGGCGCGCCGGGAGGAAGCTCCTCGCGGCATGCGGTTCGTGGACGGGCGCGGGGCGGAGGCCGTACGCTGGCGGCTGGGCGTGCATATCGCGGACGTTTCGCATTACGTGCCGTGGAACTCGTCGCTTGACCTGGATGCGCGGCGCCGCGCAACAAGCGTGTACCTGGTCGATCGGGTGATTCCGATGCTGCCGGAGGAGCTGTCGGGCGATCTGTGCTCGCTGCGCCCGAACGAAGTGCGGCGCTCGATGACGGTCGATCTGTACCTCGACGACGATGCGCGGTTGGTTTCGTACGATCTGTACCCCGCCCTTATTCGCTCGAACGCGCGCTTGTCGTACGACGAGGCGCAGGACATGCTCGACGCCCAGACCGAAGCCGACGACCAGCTTGCCTGGCGCCTTGCCCGTCTTTCGCTCATTGCGCGCAGGCGCTCGGCGGCGCGCGAAGCGGCGGGGGGGCTGGACTTCGACACGGTGGAAGCACGCGTGCGCCTCGATCGGGAGGGGCATCCCGTTGCCATAGACCTCAGGCGCAAGACCGACGCGACCTCGCTGATCGAAGAGGCGATGATCTTCGCGAACGAAACGGTGGCCCGCCACTTGGACGACGCTCGGTTCCCGAGCTTGTTTCGCGTGCACGAGCAGCCGTCGGCGGACAGCCTGGCGGCTCTGATCCCGGTGTTTCAGGAGTTCTCGTGGTTCGACCTGGTCGATCAGGACAAGCTGGTGGCGGGCGATCCCCGGGTGCTGCAGCAGGTTCTTCAGGCCAGTGCTTCCCGCGCGGAAGGGGAGCTGGTCTCGTCGCTGCTGCTTCGTTCCATGAAGCGGGCGGTTTACCGGCCCGCGTGCGAGCCCCACTACGGGCTTGCCAGCAGCGCGTACGCGCATTTCACGTCCCCTATCAGGCGCTATCCTGATCTGGTGGTGCATCGCATGCTGAAGGCGCAGCTGACGAAGCGGTCGGAGCGATTCGATCAGGAGGTTGCGGCGCTTCCCTGGATAGCCGAGCATTCCTCGGATATGGAGCGTGTGGCCGAGAAGGCGGCGCGCGAATCCCAGGAAATCAAAATCATCGAGTACTTGCAGGCGTTCGTGGGCCAGTCGTTTTCCGCCGTGGTGTCGGGCGTGGCCACGTACGGGCTGTACGTGCGGTTGGACAACACCGCCGAAGGTTTGGTGCCCGTGAGGAACCTGGGGCCTGAGTACTTCGCGTTCGATCCGGTTCAGCATCGCCTGACCGGCCAGGATACGGGCGCAACCTATCGCTTGGGGCAGCGCCTTGCCGTGGTTTTGACGTCCGCCGACCCGCGCGCCAGGCGGCTGGATTTCCGTCCCGTTCAACAGGGGCGGTAGCCGGGGCTATGGGGCGCATGAGGGAGACGGCGCAAGCTATGGCGCGCCAGATGCACAGCAACAAGAGAACGTTCGCCGTGTACGTGGTGCTGCGCTTGATCGTGGTCGCGTGCGCGGCCTCCGCGCTCGTTTTCGGCAATTACGAGGCGTTCTTTCTCTGCCTTCTCACGCTGGTGCTGTTCTTGGTGCCCGCGTTCGTTGAAGTGAACTTCAGCATCACCATCCCCGAAACGCTCGAAGTGATCATCGTGCTGTTCATTTTCGCTGCCGAGATCTTGGGCGAGCTTCTGCATTTCTATACCATCTTCCCATTTTGGGATACGCTTCTGCATACGTTCAACGGGTTTCTAGCTGCTGCGATCGGGCTTGCCCTCGTGTCCATCCTCAATCGATCGGACCGCATCGCCTTCTCGCTCTCGCCGTTTTTCTGCGTGGTGGTGGCGTTTTGCTTCTCGATGACCATCGGCGTGCTTTGGGAGTTCTTCGAATTCGGCATGGATCGGGTGTTCGGCCTGGACATGCAAAAGGATGCGGTGGTCACCAGCATCGCGAGCGCGCTCTTGGATCCCACGGGATCGCAGCACCCTGTGCGCATAGACGGGATAGAAGAGGTTGTCGTGAACGGTCAGGAGCTTGGGGTAGGGGGCTACCTTGATATCGGGCTTATGGACACGATGGAGGATCTGTTCGTGAACCTGATCGGCGCAATCGTGTTCTCGGTTATCGGGTACCGCTACCTCAAAAGCAAGGGTTCGGGATCCATCGTCAAAAGGCTTGTTCCGTGGCCGAGTTCGTCCGGCGGTCGCCGAGGCTCCGATTGCTGATCGAGTATTCGTTTTGATGATCAAAGCGAATACGGTATGATGCGGGCATCGACGGCGCGGGAAGGGGACGGCTATGGAAACGGCACATGGATCGAGCGACCTTGATCGATCTTTTTCGAGCAGGCCTCGGGCAGGGGCCGACGATGCCGTGCGCGCACGTCGGCAAGAGATCGACGACCTGCTGTCGGGCACGTTCAACTCCATCCTGCGCATCGAAGAGCGATCTTTGGACAACCGTCTGACGCAGGGGCTCACCATTACCGAAGTGCACACCATCGTGGCCGTGGGCCTTCACGAGCGCAGCCCGATGAACGTGGTTGCCGCGCGCCTGGGCGTGACGCTGGCAACGCTGACCACGGCCGTTAACAAGCTGGTCAAGAAGGGTTTCGTCGAGCGCGAGCGCGCGGAGGACGACCGGCGCAAAGTACTGGTCTCGCTTACGAAAAAGGGCCGTCAGGTGCTGCGCGCCCACAACCTGTTCCATCATCAGATGATCGACGAGGCGCTAGCCGATCTGAGCGAGGAAGAAGAGCGCGTGTTCGCCGTTGCCCTCGCGAAAGTCAAGGCATTCTTCGACGCGCAGGAGTAGCGCGCAGAAATCGTGGAGGGGCCGACAAGGCACTTGCAATCGAGGCAAAGTCTCCTTATCATCGTCTATGCCTAAATACTTTGATTATCAAACTAATTTGGAAGTGGAAGGATCAACATGGCTACGATCGACATCGTGAAGGACGTACTTGTGGAAAACCTCGACCTGGATGCCAACGGCATCGTCGAAGACGCCACGCTCGATTCGCTGGGCATCGACTCGCTTGACATGGTCGAGCTCATTTGCGATCTCGAGGAGAAGTGCGACGTCGAGTTCGGCGAGCCGGAGGGCATCGAAACGGTGGGCCAGCTGGTCGCTCATATCGATTCCTTGAAGTAGAGGGGCTGAAGACGCGGGCCTTCGGGGCCCGCTTTTGGCATGACGAGCTAGTTCGAGAAAGAGGATCGGAGCATGAGAACGCGGGTAGCGGACACGTTGGGCATCGAGGTGCCCATCATCCAAGGAGCGATGGCTCGCATCGCCGACGCGAATCTGGCCGCAGCGGTCAGCGAAGCGGGGGGCTTGGGCATCATCGCATGCGGCGGCGCGCCGCTGTCGTGGATCGAGGAGCAGGTGGGCATCGCCCGCTCGAAAACCAACAAGCCTATCGGCGCGAACGTCATGCTCATGGATCCGAACGCTGCAGAGGTCGCCAAGCTTTTGACGGAGCTTGAAGTGGACGTTATCACCACGGGCGCGGGCAGCCCGGCGAACTACATGGATCTGTGGAAGGGCGCCGGCATCAAGGTGGTTCCCGTGATCGCCTCGAGCGCGCTCGCCGTGCGCATGGAGCGCCTGGGAGCCGACGCCGTGGTGGCCGAGGGCACGGAAGCGGGCGGCCATATCGGCGAGCTTGCCACGATGGCCCTCGTCCCGGCGGTATGCGATGCCGTTTCGATCCCCGTGATCGCGGCGGGAGGCATAGCCGACGGACGCGGGCTTGTTGCCGCGTTCGCCCTTGGGGCCGAAGGGGTGCAGGTGGGCACGCGCTTCTTGACCGTGGACGAGTGCTGCATCGCCGATGCCTACAAGGACAAGGTCATCGCTGCGAAAGATTCCGACACCATAGTCACGGGCCGCGGCAGCGGGCATCCCGTTCGCTGTTTGAAGAACAAGTTCGCGCGCACCGTGCGCAAGCTGGAAGGCGACGCTGCTGCGCACGGCGACGAGCTGGAGGCGATGTACGTGGGTTCGCTCAGGCGCGCCGTCGAGGGCGACGTGGACAACGGGACCATGATGGCGGGGCAGTCGGCTGCGCTCGTGAGCGAGCGCAGGACGGCGGCGGACGTGGTTGCTTCGATGGTCGCCGAGGCGCAGGCTCTCGGTGGACTCGATCTTGAGGCGCTGGCGCAGTTGAACGCTCGGCGCGCACGCGTTCGGTAAGGGGTGCGCTGTGGCTGACACGCAATTCGCGGAAGGACCGCGCACCGGCGCGCCTTCGGTTCCGCGCATGCTTTCCGGGCATCCCGTGTTCATGCTCTCGGGCCAGGGTTCGCAAAAGCCCGGCATGGGGGAGAGCCTGCTCGATCTTCCCGAAGTGGCCGAGGTGTTCTCCTGCGCGTCCGACGTGCTGGGCTACAACGTAGCCGATCTGGTTTCGAATGCAAGCGCCGATCAGCTCAACGACACGCGCTATGCCCAGCCGGCGCTGTGCGCGCTGTCGATCGGCGCGGCGCGTGCGCTCGAAGCCCGCGGCGTGGAGCCGATCGCCGTGCTGGGCTTCTCGCTGGGCCAGGTGAGCGCGCTCGCCGTGTCGGGCATGCTGTCGGACGAGGCGACCTTCGCGTTCGTGCGCGAGCGGTCCCGCCTCATGGCCGAGGCGGCTGCCGCGCAACCGGGCGCCATGAGCGCTTTGCTCAAGGCCGACGAAGAGAGCGTGCGCGCGCTGTGCGCGGAATGCGCGCAGGGCGGCGTTCTGGTTCCGGCAAACTACAACTGCCCTGGCCAGATCGTTGTTTCCGGAACGCCGGAGGCTATCGAGCGCATCGAGGCCGCATGGGCCGACCAAGGGGGGCGCTTCTCGCGGTTGGCTACGTCCGGGGGGTTCCACAGCCCTTTGATGAGCGACGCCGCAGTCGAGCTCGCACGGTACCTGGACGGCGTGGAGTTTGCCGAGCCTCGCGTGCCGCTCATCTGCAACCTGTCCGCCGCGCCCCTGGACGCGGCGCGTGCGCGGACGCGCCTGGTCGAACACTTGACCGGTCCCGTTCGCTTTCAGCAAAGCATCGAGACGCTTGCAGCCGCCGGTGCGGACACGTTCGTCGAGGCGGGTTACGGCGGCGTGCTGGCGAACCTGGTGAAGCGCATCGATCGGAGCTTCACGCGTTGCTGCGTACAGGATCGAACGAGCCTTGAAGCGTGCGCAGAAACGTGCTGCGCCTCCGATTCCGAAGAGGAGACACTGTGACCAACCAACCCGAAACCCTGCGCCGAAGCGCGGTCGTTACCGGATCGAGCCGCGGAATCGGCCGTGCGGTGGCCGAAGAACTGGCGTGCGCCGGCTTCGACGTGTGCGTGAACTGCTCGAGCGAACGCGGGCTTGCCGCAGCTCAGGAGCTGGCCGATGGTTTGGCCGACGAGTACGGCGTGCGCGCCGTTGCGGTGGCGGCGAACGTTGCCGATGCCGATCAGGCGCAGGGATTGATCGAGGCCGCCTATGAAGCGTTCGGGCGCGTGGACGTGCTGGTGAACAATGCGGGCATCACGCGCGACGGATTGCTGGTGCGCATGAAGGAGGAGGACTTCGATGCGGTTATCGATGTGAACCTCAAGGGTACGTTCAACTGTTGCAAAGCGGCGGCCCAGCGCATGATGAAACAGCGCTACGGTCGCATCGTGAACCTGTCGAGCGTGGTGGGCGTGGCCGGAAACGCGGGTCAGGCGAACTATGCGGCTTCCAAGGCGGGGGTTATCGGCCTGACGAAATCGCTCGCGCGCGAGCTGGCCGCCCGCAACGTCACGGCGAACGCGGTCGCTCCGGGCTTCATATCCACGGACATGACCGACGAGCTGTCGGACAAGCAGCGCGACGCGGTTTTGGGACGCATCGCATCGGGACGCTTCGGCGAGCCGAAGGACGTTGCCGCGCTCGTTCGATTTTTGGCGAGCGAGGAGGCCGGTTACGTGACCGGGCAAGTTATCTGCATCGATGGAGGTATGTCGCTATGAGCAAGAACGCGAATTCGGGTGCCCAGGATATCGCCACGCGCCGTCCCGACGGCACGCATCGCGTGGTCATCACCGGCATGGGCGCGGTGTCTCCTGCCGGTGTCGGCGTAGAGGCGCTTTGGAACGCGGTCATGGGCCGCACTTGCTGCATAGGTCCGATCGCGCGTTTCGACGCGACCGACCATGACGTGAGCATCGCTGCCGAGGTGCGCGATTTCGACGCGACCGAGCACGGCCTTTCCAAGAAGGAGGCGCGCCGTTTCGAGCGGTTCGTGCAGTACGCCATCGTCGCATCCGACGAGGCCATGGCTCAGGCGGGGCTCGATATGGAAGCGGAGGACGCCACGCGCATCGCGTGCGTGTTCGGAACGGGCATCGGCGGCATCGACGAGCTGCAAAGCGGGTTCTCCACGTTGGCCGAGAAGGGCCCCAAGCGCGTGAGCCCGCTGTTCATCCCCACGATGATCGGCAACATCGCCGCTGGCAACCTGTCCATTCGCTACGGTTTGCAGGGCGAGTGCCTGAACGTGGTGACCGCTTGCGCAACGGGAGCCCATTGCATCGGTACGGCCGTGCGCGACATCAGGCACGGCTACATCGACGCGGCGCTTGCCGGAGGCTCGGAAGAGTCCGTGTCTCCCATCTGCTTGGCTGGGTTCGCGAACCTGGGCGCGCTTTCGAAGTCGTCCGATCCTTGCGAGGCGTCGCTGCCCTTCGACGCGCGCCGAGCGGGCTTCGTGGCGGGCGAGGGCGCGGGCGCGGTGGTTCTGGAGTCGCTCGAACATGCGCTCGGGCGCGGGGCAACCGTGCTGGCTGAGGTCGTCGGCTTCGGCTCGACGGGCGATGCCTACCACATGACCGCTCCCGAGCCGAGCGGCGATGGCGTGGCGCGCGCGATGCTGCAGGCGCTTTCGGAAGGGGGCTTCACGCCTGCCGACCTGGGGCATTTGAATGCGCACGGGACGGGTACGCCCGCAAACGACGCGACCGAGTCCAAGGCGCTTGCCGCCGTGTGCGGCGAAGAGCTCGCTCGTACGGTGCCGGTCACTTCCGTGAAGGGCACGACGGGCCATACGCTGGGGGCCGCGGGTGCGATCGAGGCTATCGTGTGCGCTCTGTCCGTGGCCAACGACTGCGTTCCTCCCACGGCCGGGTTCGCCGAAGCCGATCCTGCGTGCCCGGTGAACGTGGTGGTGGAGGCGAAGACGAACTACCCTCAGAAGGTGGCGCTTTCGAACTCGCTGGGCTTCGGCGGCCACAACGCCTCGCTGGCCATCTCGCCGTACCGGACCTCGCTGGCCTGACGGCCGTCGGAGCGCGAGACGCCTTGGCGTCTCGCGCGGGCGCATGGCGCGCAAAGCGCGCGCCGTTGAAAGGAGAACCTATGGATATCGAGTATCCCTGCGGCAAGGACGTCGTCGAGGCGGTGCTGCCGCACCGCGACCCGTTTTGCTGGGTGAGCCGAGTGACCTCCTGCAAGCCGGGCGTCGAAGTGACGGCCGAGTTTGACGTCGATCCCGGCTTGGCGCTGTTCGCGGGCCATTTCCCGGGGCACCCGGTGCTGCCGGGCGTCATCATCATGGAGGCGCTTGCCCAGGCCGCCTCGTTCTGCGTGCTCGTAGAGCGCGGGGCCGAGGGGTCGATCGGGTTTTTGACGGGCATCGACAACGCGAAGTTTCGCCGTCAGGTGGAGCCGGGCGACACGCTCGTCTTGAAGGGCCGCATCGTGAAATCCTCGTCTCGCTTGTGCGTGGCGGAGGTCGAGGCGAGCGTCGACGGCCAGGTGTGCGCGACGGCGACGCAGAAGTATGTGCTGGCAAAGGCCGAGGCGTAGCGCGCGACAGCGTCGCGTGTCCGGCAAGCGGAAGGTCGTTCGATGAAACAGCGTAAGCAGAACTACATCACCATCGCAACCGACGGGGCGATGCTGTCGCAGAGCGGTGCTATGCCGGCGGTCCGAGCGGCGGAGGGTTCCGCCGACGTCGTGTATCGCCTGACGCGCATGGCGGCCGAGGCGGCGGGAGCTTTCCCGGATGCTCCGAACGCGCTCGACGCGGTGGACGCGTCCGTTTTCTCCGAGGCCGTCGGCGCGGGCCGATGCGCTTCGGGGGTTGACGTTGCAGTCGATCGACCTGCTCCCGTGGCTCTTGTCATGGCCCGCGCGAAGACGGCGCGCCGCTTGTTTCCCGCAGTGGTCGAGGCCGGGTTCGCGGCGTGCGCGGCGTATACGCAGGATCGTCGCTACGACCCGCACGTGAAGGCGGCTGCGCTGAGCGTTTGCCTGGGCGAAAAGTATACGGACGCCCTGTTCAGCAACGCCCACGCCGTGCTGCAGGCCGCTTCGGAGTGCCAGGCGTCCTGCATCTTGCTCTGCGACGAAGCCGTTGCGCTTTCGGAAGTCGACAGCTTCCTGGCGCGCGCTGCAGCGCGCGGCGTGCGCGTGTTCAAGCCGCTCAGCGTCGAGTCCCCTCTGCTCGGCTGGGTGCTCTGCTCCACGGAAAAGACGGCAAACGGCACGGAAGCCTGGCGGGCCTGCCATGCGTGCGGCCTCAAGTTCGATGCAGCCAGCGTGGCCGCAGGGCATTACGTCTGCCCGTCGTGCGGCACGTACCTGCGCATGTCGTCGGCCGAGCGCATCGACGACCTGCTCGACGCGGGCAGCTTCGTCGAATGGAGCCGATCGGTGCCTGAAACCGATCCGCTGGGATTTCCCGGCTACGAGGAGAAGCTGGCCGCGCAGCGCGATAAAACCGGCTTGGACGAGGCCGTGCGCACGGGCGAGGGCCGCATCGCCGGCTTGCGCGTTGCCATCGGCATCATGGAGTCGCAGTTCTTCATGGGGTCCATGGGTTCGGTCGTGGGCGAGAAGGTGGCGCGGCTCGTGGAGCGCGCAACCGACGAGCGCCTGCCCGTGGTGGTGTTCACCGCGTCGGGCGGCGCGCGCATGCAGGAGGGCCTGGTGTCGCTCATGCAGATGGCGAAGGTCTCGTTCGCGCTCGACCGTCATGCCGAGGCCAAGCTTCCGTACATCTCGGTGCTCGCCGATCCCACGACGGGCGGCGTGACCGCGTCGTTCGCCATGCAGGGCGACGTCATCTTGGCGGAGCCGCGGGCGCTCATCGGGTTCGCCGGCCAACGCGTGATCAAGGACACCATCAAGCAGGAGCTTCCCGAAGGCTTCCAGACCGCCGAGTTCGCGCTCGAGCACGGGCTGATCGACGCGATCGTCGAGCGCGAGAACCTGCGTAGCGCGCTCGCGCACGTGCTGGCCATTCATCTGGCAACCTCTCCTGCGGGCGCGGGGAAGAGCGGGCACGAACCGGGGGACCGGGAGATATTCGTCAGCTACGAAGCCGTGCGCGACAACCTGGCGAACGGCACGCATACGTACAATACCGTGACGTACGGGAACCTCACTCCGGAGGGCGCGTCGTTGACCGAGGCGACTTGGGCGCCGGCACGGTTGAGGGATCGCGTCGCGGGCCTGATGGGCGGTTTCGCGCGCAGCGATGCGGCATCGCGCAGACGTCTGGAGCGTGCGCTCAAGCGAGGCGGGTTCGACGCGGACGGTCGGCTGCCCCTCGAAGACGGCGCGCCGTCGTCGTCGGCTCGGGGCGAGGTTGCGCTCTCGACGCGCTCGAACCGCGCATGGGAAAGCGTGCAGCTGGCGCGTAACGTGCATCGTCCCACGGCGCTGTCGTACATCGAGTCGTTTGTCGACGGCTTCATCGAGCTGCACGGAGATCGCGCGTTCGGCGACGATGCCGCCATCGTGTGCGGGCTGGGCTGGATCGACGGGCACGCCGTCACCGTGGTCGCGCAGGAAAAGGGCCGCGACCTGAAGGAGCGCATCAAGCGCAATTTCGGCTGCCCGCAGCCGGAAGGCTATCGAAAGTCGCTGCGCATCATGCGCCAGGCCGAGAAGTTCGGGCGTCCGATCGTGTGCCTGGTGGACACGCAGGGCGCGTTCTGCGGCACCGAGGCGGAGGAACGCGGGCAGGGCAACGCGATTGCGGACAACCTCATAGCGCTGGCGGGCATGCGCGTGCCGGTGGTGAGCGTGCTTCTGGGCGAAGGCGGGTCGGGCGGCGCTCTGGCCCTGGCCGTTGCGGATCGCGTGGCCATGCAGGAGCACGCCGTGTACTCGGTTCTCTCGCCGGAAGGGTTCGCTTCCATCCTTTGGAAGGACCGCACGCGCGCCCCCGAAGCGGCGGCCGTCATGAAGATGAGCGCGCACGAGGCCTGCCAGATGGGCATCGTCGACGCCGTTCTTCCCGAGGGCGCCGGCCCCGCCCATGAAAACCCCGAAGCGGCTGCTCAAGGCGTTCGGGCCTACGTGGTCAAAACGCTCGAGGAGCTTGGCGAGCGTCCTCTGGACGATCTGCTGAAGCAGCGCTACGAGCGCTTCATGAAGTTCTAGGGCGAGCAAGACGGCCCGCGGCGCCGGTGGGGTGGCGATCGCTGTCCCACCGGCGCCGCCTTCGTTTTATCCTTGCAGCAGGTCGATAAGGTCGTCGCGGGTCAGGTTCGCAAGCGAAACGCCGCTCGCTCCAACGACTTGGCTTGCCAGCTCGCTTTTCGCTTGCTGCAAACGCACGATGCGCTCCTCGATGGTGTCCTTGGCGATCACGCGCTGCACGCTCACCACGCGCGTTTGGCCGATGCGATGGGCGCGGTCGGTGGCCTGGTCTTGCGCGGCTGCGTTCCACCAGGGATCCGCATGCACCACGACCGATGCGCCGGTCAGGTTAAGGCCCGTCCCTCCGGCCTTGAGCGACACCAAGAACACCGGCGTCTCGTCCTCGTTGAACGAATTGACCAGGGCCAGGCGCTTCTGCTTGGGCGTGGCTCCCGTGATGGTGTAGTAGGCAACGCCCGCTGCGCTCAGGCGCCGTGCAATGCGCTCCAAAAAGCTGGTGAACTGCGAGAACACGAGCGTCTTTTCGCCGGCGTCCATAGCGGAGTCGACCAGTTCCATGATGGCGTCGAGCTTCGCCGCCTGGCCGCCGTAGTTCTCGTAGAGCAGGTGCGGATCGCAGCAGAGCTGCCTCAGCTTCGTAAGCTCGGCAAGCACCTCCACCTTCCGCTTTCCGAAATCGTTGTTCTTCCTGTTGTTGCGCTGCTCGGTCAAATCTTCGCGCAGGCGCTGCTCGTGCGCGGCGTACAGGCGCTGCTGCTCGCCCTCCAGGTGCGCGTAGACGATGGACTCGAGCTTGTCGGGCAAATCGGCAAGGACGTCGGTCTTCAAACGGCGCAGCATGAAGGGTCCCACCACGGCTTGCAGTCGTCGGGCCACGGCTTCGTCTCCGCCTACGACGGGCGCTTCGAACCGCTCGCGGAAGCGAGCGTACGGGCCAAGCAAGCCGGGCATCAGGAAGTCGAAGATGCTCCAAAGCTCGCTCAGGCGATTCTCCATGGGAGTGCCGGTCAGGGCGAAGCGGTGCGCGGCGTCGATGCGCTTGACGGCGCGCGTCGTGAGGGTGGCAGGGTTCTTGATGTACTGCGCCTCGTCGAGCGCGCAACAGAAAAACGAACGCCCCACGTAATCCGCCACGTCGATGCGCAGCAGATCGTACGAGGTGACCAGGACGTCGATCGGCTGATCGACGGGCGCGTGCCCATCGCTTCGCGCGCCCTGCCCGTCGAGCGCGGCATTGCGGATGCGCGCTCGTTCGCGCTTCGATCCCGTCACGGCCTGCGCGCGAAGCTCGGGCGCGAAGCGCTCGATTTCGGCAAGCCAGTTGTAAACGAGCGAGGCGGGGCAGACGATCAGGCTCGGACCGGTTTCGCAGGCATGGTCGCGCCGGGCCAGCAGAAGCGAGATCAGCTGAACGGATTTGCCCAAGCCCATCTCGTCGGCCAAGATGCCTCCGAACCCGGCGTCGCAGCGCGCCGAAAGCCAGCGAAAGCCCTCCGCTTGGTAGGGCCTGAGCGTGTCGGCAAGGCTGTCCGGCACATGGTACGACCGCTCGTCCACGTGGCGAAAACTCTCCACGTAGCGGGTGAACGACCGATCCCGCTCGAGGTTGTCCTCTTCGTCCAGGTAGAACGCGCGGTAGGCGGGCAGCTGGGCGTGGCCGGACGTCAGCTGCTTCGCGGTCAGGCCCAAGTCGGCCGCAAGCCGGTCAAGCTGGGACAGATCGAAGTCCCGCAGGTCCAGAAACGCGCCGCTGCGAAGGCGGTGGAAGCGCTTGCGCTTGCGGTAGCTGGCCAGCAGCGCGCTCAGCTCACGCGCGGGCAGGTCTTCGGAGGACACGGTCAGGTCGATCAGGTTGCCCGTCAGCGACACGCCCAGCGTTACCTGCGGCTTGCCGTCGCGGGTGAGCCGGTCGAACGCGGGCGTGGTGAACACGGTGCCCAGCTCGCGGAACTCGGCAAGGCCGCCGAACACGAGGGCTGCCACGGCTTCGTCGTCATCGATGTCGATGGAAGCGTCGAACGGGTTGAAGTAGCGCTTGATCAGGTCGACCGCCTTCGCCTCCATGCGCTCGTTGCGCAGGGGCCCCGCTGTTTCCTCGGCGGTTTCATCGTTGGTGAATCCGCAGATCAGGTAGCGCTTCTCGCCGTAGGCGGCCCAGGCGTCGCAGGTCACGCCCCGATCGTCTTTGTCGAAGAAGAACTCCAGCTGGCAGGGTACGGGCCGGTACGCCTCCACTTCGCGCGGCGCGCGCACGTGCAGATGCCGCTCGATGGCGGGCAGCGCGGCGGCGCAGAACAGCGGCATGTCCGCCTCGGCGATGAACAGCTTGCTCTCGTCGCTGTCGTAGACGTTGCGCAAGAAGTCGGCGCATTGCGCGAATTCGGGCGAGCAGCGGTAGAAGACGTCGTCTTGCCAAACGTACATGCGGCTTCCCTGTGCGGCAAGCACGATGTCGTCGCCGCGCAAGATGAGGTAGCCTCCCTGGTCGGCGGCGCGCAGGTTGATGTCTATGCTCGGATCGGCCTCGATGATGCGGGCATGGGTGATCGAGCGCGTTCCGTAGTCCGTTCCCTGCACGACGAACGGCCGGTCGTGCAGAAGGTCGAGCAGCTCGATCACCTCGATGTCCGAAAGCTGAAGGTCGCGTCCCACCTCGTCGCGCCCGCGGTAGCGCCAGAAGGCCGCTCCGTTCGCGCGCTCTCGCAGCGAGACCGCGCGGTCCAGAAACTGCGCGATGTCGCGTGCGTGCTCGGTGAGCAGGGCAGGGGCGTGCGTGAAGGCGAGTTTCTTGCCGTACGAGAACCGCTCGCCTGTGCGCATGCGATCCACGAACTCCGAGATGCTCTTCATGACGTAGGATCCCTGCGGGCCCGCTATCTTGAAGTGAGCCGACCAGTCGCGGTAGCCGTAGGCCACGGTCGTTTCGATGTCGATGGTGCCTTGCAGGTCGTTGTCGCTGGTCAGCTGTTCGGTACGCTTCATGAACTCCGCGATGCAGTTCGACGTGGCCGCGGTTTTCTTGGCGTGGTACCCCATGAATTTCTGGGGCTCCTCGTTGTAGGCCAGCAGCAGCGCCGCGCAGTGCTTGCACATGCCGTCGTACTCGCGGTAGGCGGGGCAGGTGCAAGCGTAGTCAAGGATGGCGTCGTCCTTTTCGTTGATCGCCACGGAGGTGCGGTAGCGGTCGTCCCATCCGCTGCTGCTTGCCACGAACGCGCTCAAGGTGGTCTCGTTGCCGTCGTAGCGCACCTGCTTCGTCAGGATGTTGCGATCCGATTCCGCAATCGAGCGCGCCCGCGCAAGCGTGCGGGATGCGCATTGGCTGCCGAGTTCGTGCTCTGAGATCATGGACGCGCTCCTTTCGCGATCAAACGTCCATTGTATATCGCGGGAACGTTTGTTTGCTCGCGGAATGCGCTCATTCGGGGCCTTCTCCATGCGAAGCCGATAGATGCGCGCTGCGCAGCGCATCGGGATCGACGAGGGCCAGCTTTTCGACGAGCTTGCGGTAGATGCGGTCGCGGATCCACGGCTCGGTGGAGGCTTCGCACGCTTCGGCAAGGTCGAACCAGCGCACGTCCGCGTTCTCGTCGGGCTTGCTGCGCAGCGGGTCGCGGGGAGATGCGACGGCCAGGTAGGTGACGTTGAGGTGCAGGTGCGAGCCGACGTACGCGCCGCGCTTCTCGTGGCCGTTCACGGTAAGAACTTCCAGCGAGAAGATGCCGCCCGGCCCGCAGGGCACCAAGCGCGCCCGCGCGATGCCCGTCTCCTCTTCCAGTTCGCGCAGCGCGACGCGCGCCAGCTCGCGCTCGCCGTCGGCGTGCCCGCCGATCCACGACCAGGAATCGTAGATGCGGTGGTAGACCATGAGGGCTTTGGCCGCGCAGGGGTCGACCGTCCAGATCGAGCACGTCACATGCGCGGGCGACGTGCGGTCGAACGCATGCGGATCGGCCTCCAGTCGCTGAAGGATGGTCGTTCGGTCCGCGGCCTCCTGCTGGTTGAAGGGCCGGTACGCGCGTATGTCGTCGATGAGCGTCACGAGGACATTGTACGGCGAGCCGGACGCGGGCGCCAGACGATTCCACGGTGCTTTCTGTTACACTTCACCTTGCTGAACGACAATCAAGAAGGAGGCCTTCCATGACGGCCAAAATCATCGAGTTTCCGGGCGACAACGGCTCCTCATCGGCGCAGGAGCCCACTCTTTACCAGATCAAAGCCACAATCCTCGAATCGGAGCCTCCTATTTGGCGCAGGATCCTGGTTCCCTCCGGAGTGGACATGGGCCTGCTCCATGAATCGATTGCGAAGTCGTTCGACTGGGCCGGCTATCATCTGTACCTGTTCGAGAAGGACGGCGTCTCCTACGACGCTCCGCAGCTCTACGACGACATGGCGACGAAGCCCGCAGGAAGCGGCGCGCATTACAATGCGGAGAAGAAGGGCGCGGCCGAAGTGCTGCGTCCGGGAGACAAGCTTCTGTACACCTACGACTTGGGGGACAACTGGGAGATAGAGCTGGAGGTCGAGGACGAGGTTCCCGAAGCCGACATCCTGGTTCCCTTCTTCCCGATATGCGTGGACGGCGCGCGCCTCGCCCCGCCGGAAGACTGCGGCGGCGTGGGCGGGTACGAGGACTTGTGCCGCATCTTGGCGGATCCCTCCGATCCTGCGCACGGGGAAATGCTCGATTGGGCCGGTTACGAGAGCGGCGCGGATTTCGACCCCGAGTTCTTCGACGTCTTCGGCCTGAACGAGTCGTTCGCCTTCGACATGGTCGATGAAATGGAGGCCGATCTCATTCCCGATGACCCCGAAGAGCTCAAGGAAATGTGCAAGAGCCTCCTGGTCGAGAAGATGCTCATGATGATGAGCGTATCGATGAGCATGAACCTCAAGGAAGACGACGCGGTTCTCTAGCCGAGCCTTTTGCTTCCCAATAAAAAAGAGAAAGCCCGGCCACTTCGGCGTGCCGGGCTTTCTTGCGATCGGGTTTACTGCGCGGCCAGCAGGCTTGCGAACTGGAACGTGGTGCAGTCGACCAGCCCTCGGTTCGTCAGGCGCAGCTCGGGCAGACAGGCCAGGGGGATGAGCGCCATGGTCATGAACGGCGAGGGCATCGTGCAACCGATCTTTTCCCAGGCGCCTTCCAGCGCATGCACCTTCGCGCTCAGCTCTTCGGCGGGAAGCGCGTCCATGAGGCCGGCGATGGGCAGTTCCACCAAGCCCAGGATCTCGCCGTCGGCCACAACTGCCATGCCGCCTCCGCAGGAAGCCAGCGTGTTCGCGGCCAGCGCCATGTCGTCGTCGTTCGTGCCGACTACCAGCAGGTTGTGCGCGTCATGCGCCACCGTGGACGCCATGGCTCCGCGCTTGATGCCGAAGCCCTTCACGAAGCCGTAGCCGAACGTGCCGGTTTCGTGGTGCCGCTCGAATACGAATGTCTTGAGCACGTCGAGCCCGGTGTCGGACTCCAGAAGCTCTTCGATCACCGGCAGGTCCACGTGCGTTTCGAACGTCCCCACCTTTCCCGGTATGACTTCGATGGTGCGGATGCGCGCAGCCGTGTTCGACGCTCCTTCGGGCACCGGCACGGCGAATGTCTCGGGCGTGATGTCGAGCCCCAGGTGCATGGAGTGCGTTACCCATGCGGGGAACACGAACGGCTCCAGGTCGAACGTCGGCTTGCCGTCTTCGGCGACAACGTCGCCGTCGATCAGGACGCGCGTGACGCGCAGGTCTTCCAGGTTGTCCAGGAACACGATGTCGGCGCACTTGCCCGGCGCGATGGAGCCCAGATCGTGATCCATCTGGAAGCACTGGGCGCAGTTGATGGTGACCATCTGGATGGCGGTGACGGGGTCGATGCCCAGTTCGACCGCCGTGCGCACGATGTGGTCGAGGTGCCCGTCGGCCACCAGGGTGTGAGGATGCGTGTCGTCGCTTACGAGCACTGCGTAGCGCGTGTCGATGTCGTTGCCGGTCACGGCTTCGGCCAGCACCGGCAGGTCTTTCCAGGCGGATCCGTAGCGCAGCATCGCGTACATGCCGAAGCGCATCTTGGCCAGTGCGTCTTCGGCGCGCGTCGATTCGTGGCAGCAGCGCACGCCCGAGGCGATGTAGGCGTTCAGCCCTCGGTCGGTTTCGGGCATGGAGTAGTGGCCGGTCACGATCTTGCCGGCTTCCAGCGTGGCTCCCACTTCGCCGTGCGCGTGATCGGTGCCGCCCAGGATGCCGGGGAAGTTCATCATCTCGCCCAGCCCGACGACGCTCGGCCAGCTCATGGTCTCGGCAACGTCTTCGGGGCCGACGAACGAGCCGGTGTCCTCGAAGCCGGGGACCGCGGGCACGCACGACGGGGTGGTGATCATGGTTTTGAGCGGCGTGCGATGGGCGTCCTCGTCCATCACCTTCACGCCGTCGAGTCCCAGCACGTTGCAGATCTCGTGCGGATCCATGTAGATGCCCGTGGTGCCGTGGGGAACGACGGCGCGCGCGTATTCGCCCACGCCCATCATCGACGATTCCACGTGGATGTGCCCGTCTAGGAATCCGGGTGCGATGTACTGTCCCTGCGCGTCGATGACCTGCGTGCTTTCGCCGATGCAGTGTTCGGCGCTTCCCAAGTAGGCGATGCGCCCTTGCGCGATGGCCACGTCGATGCCTTCCTGGATCTCCGCGGTGCAAACGTTCACCAGCTTGGCGTCTCGAATCACGACGTCGGCCGGCTTTTGCCCTTGCACAACGGCAGCGAGCGTCTTCGAGCATTCCCAGAGCGGTTTCTTGCAGAAGTTGTTGATCATACCGGAGCTCCTTCGACGGGACGGCGCCATGCGGCGCACGGACTGGTACGGTCATTATCTGCCTTGCCGGCCGGATCGTCGAGGGTGCTTCCCGGGTCTTCAATCGGAAAGCGCAAGCGTGCCGGGCCTTGCCGAGTTCCATGCGCCCGGCTGGTGCCGTTCGCGCGCGGCCCGATGGTACAATGCAGAAGGAAACGGGGCGGTGAAAGAGTCGACGGAACGGACGGTGCTTCATGAAGATAGCGGCGAGCGCGTGTTTGCTGAGCGCCCCGTGCCGGTTCGACGGCGCCTCCAAGCCATGCGCGGACGTGCTGGCCTTGCGCGATTTCCACGAGGTGACGCCCGTGTGCCCCGAGGTTGCGGGCGGTTTGAGCGTGCCGCATCCGGCGTTCGAGATCGTGGCTGAGCAGCGCGCGCTGCGCGTGGTGGACTGTCAAGGCACAGACGGAACCGACGCGTTTCTTGCCGGAGCGCAGAGCGTGGTCGATTGCGTGCGCGCCCAAGGCTGCCAGCTTGCGGTGCTGAAGTCGAAAAGCCCCTCCTGCGGCAACGGCCTTATCTACGACGGGACGTTCACCGGCACGCTCGTTGCCGGGTACGGCGTGGCTGCGCGAGCGTTGCGCGCCGAGGGCGTCCGCGTGCTCGACGAGAACCAGCTACGGGCGTGCGTCGCCGCCAGCGTCGCTCGCGATCCGGGCGCGTTGCCCGCCGTGCTCGCGTCGTCGTCCGCGCAGTGCCCTGCGCTCCAAACCGAGCGCCTTGTGCTGCGCCCGCTTACCGAGGCGGACATCGACGACGTGTTCGCGTACTGCAGCGATCCCGCCATCGGGCCGGACGCCGGGTGGGCGCCGCATCGCACGCGCGAGGATGCGCGCTTCTTCGTGGAAGAGATCGCTTCGGCACCGCACGTGTTCGGCATATTCGAGCGTTTCGAGGACGGTGCATGCGGGCCGTGCATCGGCTCGATCGGCCTTATCCGCGACCCGCAGCGGCGCAACGTCGACTGCCTCATGCTGGGCTATGCGTTGGCGAAGCGCGCGTGGGGGCGCGGCTACGTGACGGAAGCCGCACGCGAGATGATCCGTTACGGCTTCGACGAGCTGGGCCTGCTTCTCGTCTCGTGCACCTGCTACCCGTTCAACGATCGCTCCCGGCGGGTCATCGAGAAGTGCGGGTTCTCGCGCGAAGGCGTGCTGCATGCGGCGGAGCCTTCTCATGACGGGACGCTTCAGGACCTGCTGCTGTACTGTTTGGCCAGGGAGGATTGGCGCGCCGAAAGAGCGTGAGGCCGGGCGGCCTGCTGCGCGAGGCTCACGGGCTCGCGCATGCGGCGCCGCAGGGCTTGCGGGCCGGGCGCCGTTGGCGGCGGCAAGGTGTATACTGCTGCACGAACAATGCCGAACGAAGCGGCGCGCCCACAGCACGGCGTTGCCGCGAGCCGCTATGAAAGGACACCCATGCTCGTTACCCCGCTCGCGCATGCTGCGCAGAACGACTACCTGGCCGAACGCTTCCGGAAAGCCTACGAGTTCCTCTCGCGCGACGACTTGGCCGCGTTGCCGCTCGGACGCGTCGACATCGACGGCGACGACGTGTTCGCGAACGTGCAGGAGTACGAGACCGTTCCCGCGCCGGACAAGCGCATGGAAGCCCACCGCCGCTACTACGACGTGCAGTTCGTGGTTTCGGGCGAGGAGCTGATTCAGTACGCGCCGCTCGAAGGCATGATCGAGATCGGCTCGTTCGACGAAGATTCCGACTTCGGCGTGTACGGCACGCCTCCGGGGTGCAGCAGCATCGTGCTGCGCGCGGGCCAGATTGCCGTGTTCGCCCCCGAAGACGGGCATAAGCCCGGGTGCTCGTTCGGCGCGGCGAAGCATGTGCGCAAGATCGTCGTGAAGGTGCGGGTCTAGCGTCGCCGTGCGGTCCGATTCGACGGACGCCGCCCACTATCTGTACGTGATCGAATGCGCGGACGGCACGTGGTACACGGGCTACACGGTCGACGTGGCCGAGCGCGTGCGTACGCACAACGCGGGCAAGGGGGCGAAGTACACGCGCTCCCGTCTGCCGGTTCGCCTTGTCGCGCAGGCCGCGTTCGCAACGAAGCGCGAGGCCATGAGCGCGGAGTACCGCTTCAAGCACCTGTCTCGACCCCAAAAGGAGCGCCTGGTTCGACGGGCTTTTCAAGAGCCGTTCGACCAGGTGCTTCGTGCTGCTCTGCCCGATGCCTTCCATGAAGGGGAGGCCGACGGCTCCTGATTTCGGGTCGTCCGGTGTCAAGGGCGTGACGGTTATTCGAAGTCCAGCGCTCGTCATCGCGAGAGGTGCGGCTCGTGGTAAGATTGCTCACAAGCACCAAGCATTGCAAGAAGGACGGATATGCAAACCTACATCGCCCATTACTCTTCCCCCGTCGCTTCCGACGCTCGAGCGAAGGGCCTGTTCGAATTCGAGAGCGAGTCCCGTGCGGGAACCAAGGGCAACCAGCGCGATGCGCGCCTGAAGATGCTCGAGCTGTACGGAAAAGACGCCGTGTCGTGGAGCATCGTGAAGGTCGAGCGCAAAAAAGCCACCACGGTGGCCTGCGACGAGCAGCTGGAACTCGATTTCCGAGCGCCGAAGCCCGAGCGCAAACGCGCGAAGAAGAAGGAATGGTGGTAGCCGCGCGCGAAAGCGGCATCGTCTCATAAGGAGCATCATGAAGAAAAACCAGGTGAAATACCTCAAGCGGCTTTTGGAAACCCCGTCGCCCACCGGAAGCGAGATCGCGGTGGCCAAGGTTGTCCGCGAGCGCCTTGCCGACACGGCGGACGAGATTCAGACCGACGTCATGGGCTCGGTCCATGCGCGGCTGTTCGGGCGCGGGCTGGGTCCGTCGCTCATGCTGGCTGCCCACATGGACGAGATCGGCGTTATGGTTACCTACGTTTCCGACGACGGCTTTCTGTCGGTGTCTGCCGTGGGCGGCGTCGACGCGGCCATCCTGCCCGGCTTGCGCGTGGACGTGCACGCCTCCAACTCGATCGAGCCTCTGCGCGGTGTGGTGGGGCGCAAGCCCATCCACCTGATCAAGGCCGACGAGCGCAAGAACGTGACGCCGATCGATCAGCTGGTCATCGACCTGGGCATGCCGGCCAAGCGCGTGAAGAAGCTCGTGCGCGTGGGCGACGTCATCACGTTCGGCGTGGGCTTCGAGCGCTTCGGCAGCAACATGGCCGTGTCGCGCGCGTTCGACGACAAGGCGGGCGTGTGGGTGGTCACGCGCGTGCTCGAGAAGCTGGCCAAGGCGGGCCGTGCGCAAGGCGACTTCATCGCGGCCGCCACGGTGCAGGAGGAGATCGGCGTGCGCGGGGCAACCACGTCCGCATACGGCGAGAACCCGGACGTGGCCATCGCCTTCGACGTCACTCATGCCACCGATTACCCCGGCATCGAAAAGACCAAGTACGGCAAGATCGTGTGCGGCGAAGGCCCCGTCATTGCGCGCGGCCCCAACATCAACCCCGAAGTGTTCGAGCGTTTGGTGGCTGCGGCGAAGGCCGAGGGCATTCCGTACCAGATCGAGGCCGAGCCTGCGGTGACCGGCACCGATGCGCGCGCCATTCAGGTGACGCGCGGCGGCATCCCCACGGGCCTCGTGTCCGTGCCGCTGCGCTACATGCACACGCCCACCGAGGTGGTGTGCCTGTCCGACCTGGACGCCACGGTGCGCTTGCTGGTTCGCTTCGCGCTGGATCTGGACGAGGACGCAAGCTTCGTGCCGGGCATGGGCGGCTATGCGAGCGACGCGCAGGACCCGGCGGATTCCGACGTTGCGGCCGACGCGCTTCGCGAAGCCGCTGCGGAGTAGGAGAGTAACACGCTCATGAAACGCGAAGCGCAGACCATAGCCAAGAACCGCAAGGCGTTCCACGAGTACGAGATCCTCGAAACGCTGGAGGCCGGCATCGAGCTGACGGGCACCGAAGTGCGCTCGCTGCGCGAGAACCACTGCCAGCTGACGGATTGCTTCGCGCTCGTCCGCAACGGGGAGGTGTGGCTGCACAACGTGCACATTCCTCCCTACACGCACGGCAACATCGCGAACGTGGATTCGGACCGCAAGCGCAAGCTGCTGCTCCATAAGAAGGAGATTCGCCAGCTGCAAGAGCAGGTGAAGGAAAAGGGCATGGCCATCGTGCCCCTTAAGATGTACTTCAAGGAGAATTCGCTCGTGAAGGTGGAGCTGGCGGTCGCGCGCGGCAAGAAGCTCTACGACAAGCGAGCCAGCATGGCTGCCCGCGATTCTCGCCGCGAGGTGGAGCGAGCGCTGAAGGAGCGCAACCGTTAGATGCCGAGCCGCGCCTCGCGCCGGTCGACGAAGTGGAAAAGGAGGCCATCATGGGCTTGGACGAACAGCTGGAGAGCATGGAAGCCGGCGCCGAAACGGAGGCCGAGCTGATCGATCAGCAAACCGAGATCGAAGACGTCGAGGAATTCCAAGATGACGAAGAGTTCGATCCACGCGACGACGAAGCGAACCTCGAGGAGGCGTACGAGGACTTCTTCGCCGAAGAAGGGCCCGACGGCGAAGGGGAGACCAGCCCCGATGGTGACGACGGCGGCCTGGCGGCGGTCGTCGAGCAGAAGACCGGAGTCGATCTGTCCGAGGAGGGCTTTCATATCGTAGGCGACGATGACGAGGAGTTCATCGACGAGCCTTCCGATGAAGACGACGGGTACGAATTGGTGGAGCTCGAGCTGGACGAGGACGATATCGTCCGCTATATCGAAGACGACGAGGGCAATCGCATCGGCTTCGTGCTCATGGAGGACGGCGAGGAGGCCGAGTACCTGTACGTCGAAGACGACGAGGACGAAGAAGAGGGTGCCGAGGAGGACAACGAATTCGACCTGGGCATCACGAAGGAAGGCGTTGCTCAGGCGACCGAGGACGTCAACGCCATCTACAAGGACGGCATCGCCGTTGCGGCTGAGTTGAAGGGTGCGTTCGACGACATCAAGAGCGCCCTTGATTTCAGCTCGCTTTTGAAGAAGTAGCGGCTGCTTGCCGAACTGCCTAGTTGCCTAGTTGAAGGGTCTTCGGGGAAGCGCTCGGAGGCCCTTCGCTTGACAAACCGGGATCACCGGATAGAATGAACGTTCGCGATGCATCTGACGCTCCGGCATTCCGATACACCGGTAGGCGATGTCGTCGCGTGAACTTTGACAAGGTGGGGCTTATCGACCCTGGACGTTTCGCCGAGCAGGCGAACGGCCTTGCCTTATGCAAGGGGGGCGACTGGTTTCGACATGGTACGTTTGAAATGAGGAGCAGGTCGTGGTCTCCTCGCCACGTTAAACAGGGGTACCGTCAATTTAATTGGCAAGAACAACACTCAGAGCGCTCCGGCGCTCGCCATGGCTGCTTAATCGCACCTGGCTGTCGGCCTTGGGATTTCCCCGACTCTCGGTCCGGCATCAACTAAGGGGAATGCGCTTGAGCACGTAGCCGGTATGGCTCAAGCAAAGATCGAACCGGCTAGGTTGGGCTACGTTTGTCGATGGACCGCGCCCGTCCGAAATCCGACCAACGACTAAGCTTGTAGAGCCTCATGGATTATGTAGTATGGACCGGAGTTCGATTCTCCGCGCCTCCACCAAGACAAGCAAGCCGCCAGATCGTGCGAAATCGCAGATCGGGCGGCTTTTTTTTGTTTCAGGTTCGCATGGGGCGAGCAGGCTCGTTGGGCTGTTGCTTCAAGCGTGCGCAGGCAAGCGGAAGCCCGGGTTCGGACGCGTCGGTGGCAACCCAGCGCGTGGAAACGCCCCTGATTCGCGCCCAACCCCGGGACTTCCGCGCTGCCGCCGAACGGCTCGTTAGTTGTAGCTGCTGCCGTTTTGTTACAGAAAAAGCAGCTTTTGCTTGCTACAATAATGCGACGCCCCGACCTCATGAGAGAGATTATGAGCGACAAGAAATATAACAAGGCTGCGCACGGCCGTCATGCCGCTGGCGCGCAGCGTCCGAACGATACCGATTCTGAGCAGGTATTTTCTCCTGTTCCCTCCGATTCTTCGGCTCCCGATGCGACGGCCGCCATGCCGCCCGCTTCCGCTTCGAAGGCGGAGGACTATCCGTTGATGTACGCTTCCGAGCAGGTGTACGCGTCTCCCGACTCGCTCCATACGCTCTCCGCGGATGCGATGGCCGTTCCTCGTCGGCGGCGCAGGCCGTTGAAGGTGCTCGCCATCGTGCTGGGCGTGATCGTGGCGCTGGCGGCTGCTGCATACATCGGCGGGTCGGTGTACTTCTTCGATCGATTCATGCCGAACTCCGCCATTGGCAACGTGGACGTGTCGCTCATGTCCTCCGCGGATGCCGAGCGTTCTCTGGCATCCTCCGTCGAGGATTACAAGCTTACCGTGACCGGGCAAGGGTTCACGTTGAAGTTGACGGCTGCCGATGCCGGTCTGTCGCTTGATTCCGAAAAGATCGTCCAGCAAGCTCATGCGGATGTCAACCCGTGGGCGTGGCCCCTTGAGCTGGCGCGCGCGCACGATGCTACCGACAAATTGGTTGCAAGCTTCAACGAATCCGGCCTTGAGCAGGCCGTACGTAAGGCTGTGGAAACGTTCAACGAAACCGCTACGCCGCCAGCGGATGCCACGGTTGCCTACGATGAATCCGTAGGCGCATTCGTCGTGAAAGCAGAGGTCTCCGGAACCGCCCTTGATGCCGATGCGGTTGTGCGGGCGGCTGACGAGGCGTTGGTAGCGCTCGACCCCACGGCCAAGCTGACGGCCGACCATCTGAAGAAGCCGACCGTCCTCTCCTCCGATCAGCGACTGAAAGCTGCGGCCGATTCGGCCAACACCATGATCAAGGCGAACCTCACGCTCACTATGGGCGGAACCCAGGTGGGCGCTGTTAATCCCGACCTTGTTTCTCAGTGGGTCGTGCTCGGCGAAGACGTGAACGCTACGTTGAACGAAGAGGCTCTTACCGCGTGGGTCGACGGGGTGGTTGCCGCGTGCGACACCGTGGGCACGGCGCGTACGTACACGCGGCCCGACGGCAAGGTGATTACCGTCCAGGGCGGGTCTTACGGATGGGACGTCGATCGCGATGCGCTTCTTGCCATGGTGAAAGAGGCGGTCGCTGCAGGAAGCGTGCAGAGCGCGGAGGTGCCCACGTTCTCTTCGGGCACGGCGTTCAATGGCGCCGGCGCCCAGGACTGGGGCGCTCGGTACTGCGACATCGACCTGTCCGAGCAGTACGTTCGCTTCTACGATGCTTCGGGCGCGCTGATCTGGGAGGCCCCGTGCGTGAGCGGCACGCCTAACGGCGCGCACAATACCCCCACGGGCGTGTACGTGCTCAACTCGAAGGCTTCTCCGTCAGTGTTGAAGGGAACGAACCTGGACGGTTCGAAGTACGAGTCCACCGTGCAGTACTGGATGCCGTTCGTCGGCAACGTGATCGGCATGCACGATGCCGATTGGCAGCCGTATTTCGGCGGTACAAGGTACCAGGACGGCGGCGGAAGCCACGGTTGCGTGAACCTGCCGCCTTCGTCTGCTGCGGCTTTGTACGGCATCATTCAGCCGGGTGACGTGGTGGTTAGCCACTGGTAGGCTATACCACGGTCAGATCCGCTATGCCAAGCGGCATCATGCGCGCCAGTTCGGAGAGCGGCATTTCCACCTGGCATCCGATACGCCCTCCGGAAAAGGCGATGCGCTCGAACAGCTCGGCTGTTTCGTCGATGGTCGTGACGAACTGCTTTTTCATGCCCACGGGAGAGCAGCCTCCGTGCACGTAGCCGGTGAGCGGTAAAAGCTCGCGCGCTTTGATCATGGCTACGGCTTTCTCGTTCACGGTCGCCGCTGCCTTCTTGAGATCGAGTTCGCAGGCCACGGGTATCATGAACACGTAGTGTTCCCCCGATTTTCCCTGCGTGACCAGGGTTTTGAACACGCGGTCCTGGTCGAGTCCCAGAAGCTGTGCCACCTCGACGCCCGACAGGGCCTCGGGGCAGTCGAAGAAGCGCGCTTCGAAGTCGGCATGGGCTGCTTCCAGTTCGCGTACGGCGTTGGTTTTCGTTTCGTGTTGCTTGGACATGGTTCGCTCCTACACGCCGCCCACCAAAGCGGCAAGAACGGGGATGGTTACAAGCGAAAGCGCGGTCGTCACGAACGTTCCGCGTATGATGGTGTTCAGATCTCCTCCGTAGCGCAGGCATAGGATGGTGCCGTTCGTTGCCACGGGCATTCCGTTCACCACGACCAGCACGCCGAGCAGCAGCGGGTCGGCAACGAAGGGACTGAACGCAAGCCAGATGCATACGGGAATGATCAGCAGGCGAAACGCCGCCATGATGTAGGTTCTGAAGTGCGTGATCATTGTTTTTACAGGCACGGTTGCCAGGCTCGATCCAATGATGAGCAGCGCCGCTGGCGTGGTCATCGAGCCCATGGTGTCGATGGCTTCGCCGAACACGCCGATGTCCGTCACGCTCAAAAGCGCGAGCGCCATGGTTGCAAGGCATGCGATCAGACTGGGGCTGATCAGGTTGCGTGCGCCTTCGCGCACCTGTTCTTTCAGGCTTCGCTCGGATTGGGAGAGCATCATAACGCCTACGGTAAACACCAAAATGTTGAAAGGGATGTTGAATATCGCTCCGTAAAGAACCGCCTCGCGGCCGAAAACCGCTTCGAGCACCGGGTATCCCAGAAAGCCCGTGTTGCCGAACGCCAGCATGAAGCTGTACGTTCCGCGTTTCGAGGGATTGAGCCCGAACAGAAGCGGCACGGCGAAGGCGATGGCAAGGACCAGCGCGAACGCGAGGCACGAGAACAAAAGGATGGTTTCGATAGTGGCGGGATCGGGCAGGCTGTCGCGCGTGAGGACGGATGCCAGGATCGTGCATGGGAGGGTGATGGTCAGTACCAGGCGCGAGAGCATCTTGTCCGATTCCTCGCTCATGACGTGCAGCTTGCGCGCGACGAATCCAAGCGCCATGGCTAAAAACAGCACGATCATCTGGTATTCGATAGCTTGAAAGCTCATGGGCTTCTTTCTTCGGGGGTTCGTTCGGATTTTAGGGCAGCTGCAAGATTAGCAGAAACTATGGCAGCCCGGTGCCGATTCGGTGCATGAACCGAGCCTGCGGTATACTTGGATGCATGGACGATCTTCGAACATCTACCGAGTCGCGCGAGAACGGATTGCGCATTCCTTACGACAACGCGCCGATCGGCGTGTTCGATTCAGGCTTTGGCGGGCTTACCGTTGCGCGCGAGATCGCGAAGGTCCTTCCGCACGAGTCTATCACGTACCTGGGAGATTCGGCTCGCTGTCCCTACGGGCCCCGCTCGTTGTCCGAGGTTGACGGATTCGTGCAGCAGATCGGCGGCTGGCTGGTGGAGCGCGGCGTCAAGCTCATCGTCATCGCGTGCAACACGGCGACGGCTGCCGGTTTGGCTCATGCTCAAAAGACGTTTCCCGTGCCGGTCATCGGCGTGGTGGAACCTGGGGCTCGTGCGGCGGTTCACGCTACGAAGAGTCGCCGGGTCGGGGTAATTGCAACGAAGGCGACGGTGGACTCGAACGCGTACACCGACGCCATCCGCCATATCGACGCGGGGATCACCGTGTTCTCGACGGCTACGCCCCGTTTCGTCGAGATTGCCGAGCAGGGCATTCGCATGGCCGAGGGACCCATTGAAAACTACACCTCGCTTGCGTCGAAGGTCTACATCCGTCCGGCGTTCCAGGAAATCGCGAAGGAGTATCTCGAGCCGCTCCGTCGATGCGATATCGACACGTTGGTGCTTGGCTGCACGCATTTTCCGTTGCTGAAAGCGCTGATAGGCGGCGTGGTGGGGCGCGATGTCACGCTCATCTCGTCGGCTAAGGAAGCCGCGAACGACGTGATGCAGATACTCGGTCGACGCGGAGCCCTTGCTTCGTGCGACCATGTGCCGCGCTACGAGTTCTACACCACCGGAGAGGATGCCGAAGAGTTCCGCACGTTCGGCAGCCGGGTGTTTCGCAATCCTATCGACGCCGCCGGGCGCGTGGACTTTCCCCCGTGCTCGTAGGCATTTTGCGTCAGCTACAGGCCGCTGGCATGAAAGAGACGAAAGGCATCGCATGAAAACGGTTGTCATCGCAAGCAACAATGCTCATAAGGCTCAGGAGATCGCCGAGGCGCTGGACTTTCCCGGTTGGGAGTTCGGCACGCTGCGTCAGCTGGGGATCCAGTCCGACCCTGCAGAAGATGCCGATACGTTTTTGGGCAACGCGCGCATCAAGGCGCGCGCGGCGCACGAAGCGAGCGGCGGGAAGGCCGTTTTGGCCGATGACTCCGGTCTTGAGGTCGACGCGCTCGACGGCGCGCCCGGCGTGTACTCGGCTCGTTACGCAGGCGAAGACGCCACCGATGCCGACAACAACGCCAAGCTTCTCTCAGCGCTTGCGGACGTGCCCGATCGCGACCGTACGGCGCGATTCGTGTGCACGCTCGTGCTGATCGACGAAGACGGTTCGGAGACGGTGGCGCGAGGTACCGTGGAGGGCCGGATCGGGCATGAGGAGCGGGGGAGCAACGGCTTCGGGTACGACCCGCTGTTCCTGCCGGACGTGTTCGCGGATGGCCGTACGCTTGCCGAGGCGCTTCCCGAAGAGAAGAACGCGGTGTCTCATCGCGGCAATGCCCTGCGCGAGCTGCGATCGAAGCTGGAGGCGAAGCGCTAGCAACCGCTCGCTGAAGCGCCGTACGTCGTACGGGGCCGTTCGAGCTGCCCTCCGGCGTTTGCCGTCTTTGCGTTTGCCATTATCATGCGGTTCGTTTATCATGTATAGGCTTTCGTCAAGCCGAACGTCGGGATGTGGCGCAGCCTGGTAGCGCGCCTGCTTTGGGAGCAGGATGTCGCAGGTTCGAATCCTGTCATCCCGACCATTTTTCTTTTTGAATCGGATCGGCGTCTGTGCAAGTGGCTCGCAATCTTGCAAGATCTCGGCATTCTCGTCACAAGCGCAAACGCCGTCGGCAACCGTTTCCTTCCCGTTTCGCGTCCTGTGCGCCGCGCGCGCCTTCTTGTCCTACCATGTTTTCAAATGAGCATGAGACTAGATAAGGGGCGATAGCGATGGAATCCGTCCATTCCGAAGCTGATCGTGAGTTCGGCGATCTGCTGACAACCTTGCGCGTCCGTTTCGAACAACATCCCGAGCGTCATCTTGATGCGTCATGGGACGACGTGCGTCTTCGCCTTGCGGCGGCTCCCGGGAAGCTGGCCGTCTTGCAGGCCATGGAGGCATCCGGCGGCCAACCTGACGTCGTGCGCGATCGAGCCGCTGGCGATGCGCTCGCGTTCTTCGACTGCTCGCCTGAAAGTCCTGCCGGGAGAAGAGGCTTGTGCTACGACGACGCAGCGCTTCAAGCTCGCAAGCGCAACAAGCCGCAAGGGAGCGCGCTTGGCGTGGCGGATGCCATGGGCGCGAAGATTCTCACCGAAGCTCAATACCGGGGCTTGCAGGAGGTCGGTGCGTTCGACCTCAAGACGTCGAGCTGGATAGATACTCCTGACGACGTGCGCGCTTTAGGCGGCGCGCTGTTCTGCGACCGTCGTTACAACCGCGTGTTCACGTTTCACAACGGAGCCGATTCCTACTATGCGGCGCGCGGGTTCCGCGCAATGCTGGAATTGTAGCCTTGCTGACTCAAGGGAAGCGAAGGAAAAAAGAAGCCCGATCGCGATGATCGGGCTTCTTGAGCGTTCGTGGAGCGGGTGACGGGAATCGAACCCGCGTCATGAGCTTGGAAGGCTCAGGTTCTACCATTGAACCACACCCGCATATCGCATTAAGCGCGGCGCCTATTGTACCGCAAGTTTCTCCGATGCGCGCAAAATTATCCCAGGGAATCCACGAATCCGGTCGAACCCGGCCATTGACGCGAAAACCCAAAGCGGGAATCGAGCCGCTTTCGCCCCGATGCTTGCCGTCCTGTGCGGTGGAAACCGGAAATTTTGGCAGGAATCGATGCTTTTTACCGCATGCGGAGCGGTTTGCGGCAACATCCCAATTCATCGCGCAAGAGCCATCGTCGCGAAACGCCTGCTCGAAAGCGCACCGCGACTCGGTCGAATTGAGATCGGGTCGCGGTGCACGGGGTCCTGCGACTTCGGCGCGGGGGAGGGGGCGGCGCCGAAGCCGCAGCGCAAAGATGTGCCCGGTGCGTTCGACGCCAAGCGTTTGGAAGGGATGCTTGGCGGCTGCAAAATCGTCTGCACCGGGCGAAACGGCTTACTTGCCCAGGTACTCCTTGGCGTCCTTCATTGCCAGGCGCCCGGAGTTCACGGCCCAGGCGGCTTGCGAGCCAGGTGCGAACTTGACGTCGTAGGAGTCGCCGTACAGTCCGCCTGCGTCGGAGCCTCCGGCGTACAGGCCCGGAATCACCTGGTCCTTGTCGTCGAGGACTTGTATCTTCTCGTTCACCTTGATGCCGCCGCACGTGGTGTAGAACCCGTCAGCGGTTTCGCACAGCCAATAGGGGCCTGCGTCCACCTTGTGCATGAACTTGGATCGCTTGCCGAATTCCTCGTCGGCGCTGGGGTCTTCTCCGTCCAGGCCCGCCGCGACGTCGCAGTAGGCGTTGTACTGCTCGACGGTCGCCTTGACGGCGGCGGGGTCCAGCCCGACTTTGGCGCAGAGGTCTTCCAGCGAATCGCCCACGTGGCAGCCTTCGGCTTTTTGCAGGACCTCGCGCGCTTTTGCCAGCGGCGTTCCCGGCGTGCCGAACGAGAACACTTGCCCATCGGGGCCGTCGGCTTCCCAGCGTTTCATATCTGCTTCGGTGAACAGGGCGAACGTTTTATCCTGGTTGCGTACGCACATGCCAGCGCCCGAGAAGTCGTCCAGCCAGAGGTCTTCTTTGCAGAATCGCTGGCCCTTTTCGTTGAGCCATACGGTGGGCTGCACGCCTACGGAGTACGCGTCGGTGGTCCACGTTGCCGTAACGGCTCCTATAGTGACGGGTCCGCACCACATGACGGTGCCCAGGCCTTCGGCGAATTCGGCGCCGGCGTCCTTGGCCATCTTCAATCCGTCGCCTGCCCGGCAGTCCATGCCAAGCGCCTGGATGTTCTCGTTTTTCGTTTCGGATACGCTGTAGAGCATTTCGGGGTTGTTCGCGTAACCGCCCGTGCATATCATGACCACGGGCGCTTCGACCTTCAATACGTCGCCGTTGTCCTTTTCGGCCAGAACGCCGGCCACTTTGCCGTCTTCCAGGATCAGCTTGCGGCCGAATGTGTTGAAGTGAGCTTCAACGCCTAGTTTCTCGGCCTCCTTGCCGAAGCACTGCATGAAGTAGCCGCCGGGACTGGCGTTGTCTCCCTTGTCGTAGACGTGCCATACCTTCGGACCGGCGCCGATGGAGATGTTCCCTTCGAATTCGATGCCGTGGCTTTCCAACCAATCGATGGTTTCGGACGTCTGCCCGAAGAAGTTCTCGTACAGCTTGTGCTGCGGAATCCAGTGATGGTAGTTCAGGCACGTGTTCGTGGCGTTCTTCACATCGTACGGGGCGTTGGGATTGTAGGCGCCGGCGAACATGATGTCGCCGTCTGCCTTGGTGAAATGCGTTTCCAGGGCCGTCATGCCTTCGGTTCCGATGAACGATCCGCCGTATCCGGAAAGACGCTCGATCACAACTGGCTTGAGACCCAGGTCAATGGCTTGGATGGCCGCTGCTGTGCCCGTTCCTCCCGCACCGACGATGCATACGTCCGCCTTGACGGTTTCTTTCGGCTCTCCCAGTTCGGGGATGTTCCACAAAGCGTCGCTGCCGTTTGCGGCAGGCTCGTTGCCGCCCGCTTCGGGCGCGGAAGCCGGGTCCTTGCTGCCTGTGGCGGGCGCGCTCGGGCTGCAGCCGGTCAGCGCGGCTCCGGCGAATCCTGCGGTCAGAATGCCGGCCCCTGCGAGAAACGATCGACGACTCAAGTTGCTGGTTGCTTCGGACATGATGATCCTCCTTGTACGTCGCTTCCCTGAGAAGCGATTCCAGCCGCCCTCCTGCGGCGTGCCTTCAGTTTGGCCCTTCGGGATCGGGTTGCGCAATGGATTCGCGGCCAGCTAGCCGATGCCCCTTGAAACGTTTGGTTTCACCCGTTCGTACGCGGTTGGTAGTACAATAAGGTTCGATCTGGAGAAGGGGAGGGAGGGCTCCATGCTTCAGGACAGGTGCGACTACTTCATACTGGCGTACGAATCGCCCAGCTTCAGCGCTGCCGCCGCCAAGGTTCCCATGTCTCCTCAGGGATTCACGAAGGCTATTCGCAGTATGGAGCGCGAACTGGGAGTTTCGCTGTTCACCATGGATGAGGACGGCTCGCGCGTTGCCACGCCGTACGCCCATGAGTTCTACGAGTACGCCAAACGCGTGCGAGCCGAGCGCAATTTGCTGGCAGCTGCGTTCGATCGCATAGCTTCGAGCGGCTACGTCGAGCTGCGTATTGCCTGCTCGCTCGGCATCCCCGGTTTTCTCGGCTGCGATTTCTTGCAGGATTACCTCAAAACCCATGCAGACGTGTCCATATCGCTGTGCGAAATGCCCGACGCTCTGTGCGAGGCCGCGCTGAGAGAGGGTCTCTACGACATGGCTTTGACCGTCGTGCCGTGCGACGAGGAGTTCGAATCCCGGCTTCTGTACACGTCTCCCGTATGGTATTGGGTGCGCCGCGACGATCCGCTCGGCGATTGCGAATCCATAGGTCCCGAGGACCTTGCGGGCCGACGCATCGCCATGCCCGGCGACGATTTCAAATGCTACCGCGCGCTGTCGGATTGGTTCGCGCGCGCCGCAGCGAATCCGCCCGAGATCGTGAAGTACTCCGAGATTTTCTGGATATACGAGTTCGTGCTGCACGGGAGGGGCGTCGGGTTCACGCTGCCTCATTTGGCGTGTTTGGAAGTGTTCAAGGGCAACGAGGACGTGCGCGCCGTGCCTTTACGCGGATTTACGTGGGGATTCGGGGCGTCTCGTCTGAAAACGCGAACTCCCACGTCTGCTGAAGACGAGCTGGTGGAGTACTTGTGCGAGCGTGCCGCTCGTCTGCGCAAGCGATTCTGAGTGCGCAGACGAGAAGTCGGGGCACCGCTTTAGGATACGATGCCCCGCAGGTACGAGACGATGTCGTCCGATTCGTACAGCGGACGGTTGCCGATAACGAGGCAGGGGACTTGCTTCTTGCCTCCAATGCGCACGAGGTCGTTCTGGTTTCCCGGTTGCAGCGTGTCGCGCGTGTCCATGGTGATCTTGTTCGCGTCCATGAATCGTAGAACTTTTTGGCAGTACGGGCAGGATTTCTTGTAGTAAAGCGTGTGGTTTTCCAGGTAGGGCATGTGCGGCTCCTCTCGATGCGCTGAGCAAGGGCGAGCGTTTCTGTCGGTGATTTAGATTACTATTCTAACTTATCATCTTTAGGGGAAGCGCCCTGCGACGCAGCTGTTGCCAATCGGTTTCCCGAACGGGCGTCGAATGGGCGCGGGGTTTCCAGCCTGTTGTTGGAAAGAAAAATAATGCGCGAAAACTATTGCAATAGAAAAAGAAATTTGAAATAATTCAAAGTTTTTTAAAATGGAGTCAGTAAAAAGCCGTTTCGCGAAAGCGAAACGGCTGGAGCAATCTGGTGCGCCCAGCAGGACTCGAACCTGCAACCGACGGATTAGAAGTCCGTTGCTCTATCCATTGAGCCATGGGCGCGTTTCATTGAGCATCGGTATTATACCTTAAATGAAGCCGGGCGGGACAAACTATGAGCCAATGGGGCAATAGGGCTTCTCTCGTGGTAAAAATAGCCGTAGACCAGGGGTTTTATATAGCTCAGACTCGATTCGAAAGCATGAATGGCTCCTAAAGCGCCCGCGCTGGAGCGCAAAGCGTCGACCTGTTTGCAGGGTAATTGCATCTTTTTGAATATTTATGCATAAACACGAAACAAGGCCCGGGTGCGAAAGGGGGGAGGCACGCTTGTTTTTGTGCGAATAAGGCCGTTTTTGAGCGTCCAAACGCTTTAGTTTGCGCTAGTAAATGTGTTCAAAATGTGAAGAAATGCGTAGATTTACCTTACCATTCGCCGAAAAAGCACGTGCCTTTGCGAGGGGGTCCGTTTTGTTTCGGTTTTGTGGTTGCAATTTATTTCGAACCATGAGATTTTGGCGATGTCGAACGGACGCCCGGTGCGCAACGGGCGCTGCCGCAAGTCGAAAATCTGTAAATGCATAAAAGGAAAAGGAGGGTTGCAATGGCTGGCGTGAACGTCAAGAGCGAGATCAAGCCCTTGAAGAAAGTTCTGCTCCATCGCCCTGGCCGAGAGCTTCTGAACCTGACGCCGAACACGCTCGAAGAGCTGCTGTTCGACGACATCCCGTTCTTGAAGGTCGCCCAGGAGGAGCACGACGCTTTCGCGCAGATTCTGCGTGACAACGGCGTCGAGGTCGTTTACCTGGAGGACCTCACGGCTGAGGTGCTCGAGTCTGACCCTGCGCTGCGCGAGCAGTTCCTGAAGCAGTGGATCGAAGAGGCCGGCATCCGCACGGAGCGCTACCAGAAGATCATCTTCGACTACCTGCAGGAGAACTACCCCGATGCCAAGGACTTCGTCATGAAGACGATGGAGGGCATCAACCTTACCGAGCTGCATACGGACAAGTCGAACTCCTTGGTTGACCTGGTTTCCGAGTCTTCCAAGATGGTCGTCGCCCCGATGCCGAACCTGTACTTCACCCGCGACCCGTTCGCGTCCATCGGCAACGGCGTGTCCATCAACCGCATGTACTCCGTCACGCGTAACCGCGAGACCATCTACGCCGAGTACATCTTCAAGTACCATCCCGATTTCCAGGGAACCCCTGAGTACTACAGCCGCTACAACACGTTCCACATCGAGGGCGGCGACATCCTCAACATCAACGATCACGTGCTGGCCATCGGCATCTCGCAGCGCACGGAGCCCGACGCCATCGACGCGATCGCGCACAACATCTTCAACGATGAAACCAGCCCGGTCGACACCATCCTGGCGTTCTACATTCCGAACAACCGCGCCATGATGCACCTCGACACGGTGTTCACCCAGATCGACGTTGACAAGTTCACCATCCACCCGGGCATCATGGGCCCGCTGACCGTGTTCGAGATCACCGCCGAAGGCGACGGTATCAAGGTCAAGGAAATGAACGACACGCTTGAGGATATCCTGGCGAAGTACGTCGGCAACCCCGTGGAGCTCATCCCCTGCGGCGGCGGCGACCGCATCGCGGCCGAGCGCGAGCAGTGGAACGACGGCTCGAACACGCTGTGCATCGCTCCGGGCACCATCGTGGTGTACGAGCGCAACGACGTGACGAACGCGCTGCTCAAGGAGAAGGGTCTCAACGTTTTGGAGATGCCCTCCGCCGAGCTGTCCCGCGGCCGTGGCGGCCCGCGCTGCATGAGCATGCCGCTGATCCGCGAGGACTAGTCTTACCCTCGCTCGTGCGATAATCTAGTTCCATCCGGTTTCTGTCTTTTACGGTGCGCCAAGACTGTGCGAAGCGGTCGAGGCGCACCGAAAAGGGGCAGGTGGAAAACTTGGCGCCGCCTGCCGATTTTCAAGTTTGTTGTCAGTAACGACGAAAGGAATGAACTATGCCTACTAGCCTGAGCGGTCGCAACTTTCTGAGGCTCCTCGACTTCACGACCGAGGAGATCGAGTACCTCCTGAAGCTGTCCCGCGAGTTCAAGAACCTGAAATTGACGGGTACCCCCCATCGCTACCTCGAGGGCAAGAACATCGTCCTGCTGTTCCAGAAGACGTCCACCCGTACGCGTTGCGCGTTCGAAGTTGGCGCTATGGACCTGGGCATGGGCGTGACCTACCTCGATCCCGGCAGCTCGCAGATGGGCAAGAAGGAGTCCATCGAGGACACCGCCCGCGTGCTCGGCCGCTTCTACGACGGCATCGAGTTCCGTGGCTATGCTCAGACCGACGTCGAGGAACTCGGCGCCAACGCTGGCGTGCCGGTGTGGAACGGCCTGACCACCGAGTGGCATCCCACGCAGATGCTCGCTGACATCCTGACGGTGCAGGAGAACTTCAACTACGACATCAAGGGCAAGACCCTGGTGTTCATGGGCGACGCTGCCAACAACGTTGCTCGTTCGCTCATGGTCGTGTGCTCCAAGCTGGGCATGAACTTCGTTGCCTGCGGCCCCAAGGAGAACATGCCGGAGGCCGAGCTGGTCGAGACCTGCAAGGAAATCGCTGCCGAGAACGGCTGCACCATCACGCTGACCGAAGATGCCAAGGCCGCCTGCACGGGCGCGCATGCCATCTACACCGACGTGTGGGTGTCCATGGGCGAGCCGGACGAGGTGTGGACCGAGCGCATCCGTCTGCTCGAGCCGTATCGCGTGACCTCCGAGCTCATGGCTGTGGCTGACCCCAACGCCATCTTCCTGCACTGCCTGCCGGCCTTCCACGACACCAACACCACCATCGGTGCCGACATCGCCGAGCGCTTCGGCGTCACCGAGATGGAAGTCACCGACGAGGTGTTCGAGTCCAAGCAGTCCAAGGTGTTCGACGAGGCCGAGAACCGCATGCACACCATCAAGGCTGTCATGTACGCCACCCTCTCCTAAAGAAAGACAAGGTGAATTAGCATGCCTTATCAGAAGGGTGACGGCAAGTCCGTTGTCATCGCGCTGGGCGGCAACGCCCTGGGCAACACGCCCCAGGAGCAGCTCCAGCTGGTCAAGGACACCGCCAAGAACATCGTCGA
>NZ_JAJNOQ010000009.1:0-116772 GCF_021044775.1 Paraeggerthella hominis | reverse complement strand
CTCCAGGTAGCAGGCCGAGCGCGCCAGGTCCATCGCCCTCCACAGCCTGGGGGCCCCGCGGTTCGCCATGTCGTAGAAGTCGCAGGCCCTGCCGCATACGGGGCAGCGGCGCTGCTCGCGCTTGTGGGGCCGGACGCTCACGACGATGCGCTCGGCCTCGATGCGCGCGCCCAGGACGACCGTGCGGGCCAGACCGAGGGCGAGAAGTAGTAGACTCTTCATGCGTCACACCTCTTCGGTTGTCTGAATTTGGCTTAGCAATCATAGGCGGATGACGCGGAAACGGCCCCTCCCGGGGCCGTTTCAGTTCCAGATCGTTGTTTTCGCCCGCTGAGCTGGGCCTATGCCGGAATCTCTCCCACAGAAACCACCGAAGAGCCAAAAAACACTGGTTATGACGTAAGCTCCTTTGCCCGTGATTGGCTTGCAGCCGTCCGCAGGAAAACCCCTGCAATCAAGAAGGTCTACTCGGTATTCAAGGACTACGTAAAGGCAGAGGCGTTCGACACGAGGGTGTTGCTTGAAGAGCTTTTGAAATACTCGAAGCACTTCAAAACGATTGCCTCCGCAAATTCCGGCAACCATAAGCTGGACGCTGTTTTGAGACGACTCATCCTCTTGGATATGAGCGTCATGAATCCGTTCACCTTGAACCTACTCGAGTACAGGCGCTGTGGCGAGATTAGCGACCAAGAGGTAATCGAAACGCTCAAGTCAGTGGAGACTTACCTCTTCAGGCGCTGGGTTTGCAAGGTTCCAACCAACGCGCTCAACAAGGTCTTCGAGACCCTTCATAGTGAGGTCCTGAGAGGCGTTAAGGACGGCGGTGCTTATCCTGAGGTCTTGAATAAAGTCCTCCTCTCTAAGGAAGGAAGCGGACATTTTCCTGATGACGCCGAGTTTATTCAAGCGTTTGAGGAAAGAGACTTCTACAGAATTGCAAGCTACAAGTACTACCTCTTCGATCGGCTCGAAAACGGCGATAGCTTAGAGAGGGTCAACGTCATTGACAATCTTCGCGAAGAATCCTTCAGCGTTGAGCACATCATGCCTCAGACTCTTTCGACGAGTTGGCAGCAGGATTTGGGCGACGATTTCGCCGCAATTCACGCAAGGTGGCTGAACAGCATGGCGAATCTGACGCTTACCGCCTATAACTCCAAATACAGCAATAGGCGCTTTGTCGAGAAGCGAGACATGGAGAACGGATTCAAGCAGTCTGGCTTCAGGATCAACGGCTTTGTTTGCCAACAGGAAGCCTGGGGCGAAGAGCAGCTGAAGGCTCGCAACGAACTCATGAAGAAGAAGTTCCTGGAGCTTTGGCCATCCATCGAGTCCGACTTCGAGTGGAGCAACGACGCCTACGAGGAGCATGCCCTCGATGACGATTTCTCCTTCACCGGCAGACAGATTGCCGCATACAGCTTCATGGGATCTCGCTTCACCGCGAAGACGTGGGTTGACATGATCTGCGGTGTTCTCTCCATGGTTTACGAACTCGATCCAGTTGTCTTCCATAAGTTCGTTCCTGAGGGTTCCGAATTCCCAGGAAGGTATTTCTCTTGGAAAGAAAGTGACTACTGCTTCAAAGTCGGAGAGGGGATCTACTTCAACCCAGGCAGCTCCACTTCGGTAAAAATTGAAACTCTCAAAATCATTTTTGAGGCAGCGGGCATTGATTGCTCGGAACTTTTGATTGAACTGTACAAGTCGAAGACCGAGGATCCCGATTAGCTACCAGGGGAGGGTTTGGTGGAGTTCGCTCTACCCCGCCCTCCCTTGGTTATATAATGCCAAACAGAGCCAAATTGTTACACGAATCGCCGTGACCCCCGTGACCCCAGAGAACAGCCCAAATGACCCGAAAAACCGTGACCCAAATTTGACCCCATGGATTTTCGGCAATTTTTGAGACTGGGTGTAAATAGGATTCACTAGAACAAACTGCGACAAACTGGGACAAACTGGAGAGAGTTTTTAACTATTGAGTGGGAGTAGGCTGATAGGGTTCTGACCTGCATTTTTGAGTGCCGCACTGTGCCGCTGAGTTTCGTTTCGTACGAGAGTCATGGCAAAGCCGCCAGCGATGTTGGTGAGTAAATACGATAACCGAGCCTCCGTTCCCGCGTTGGGACGGAGGCTTTTTCTTTGTCGTTTTACTCCCTTTCACCTGCGATTTCGCAATTTACTCCCCCGTGTTTCAAGACGGCAAGGCACGGTGCGGCATTCGGAGGAACGGGAGTAAGGATTCATCCCAAGTGAGTAGACGCGCGATTTTTGTCTCCGAGAGCCAAACGGGGCCGTTTCGGGGCCTGTGAAACTCAAATCGAACTCAATAGGCTTTTCGGCGGTCTTCTCACAGCGTTTTCCCAGGTGGTTAATGGGGAGTAAAGAATCTCGCCGCCTCAATGAAAACGGGAGTAACCAGGGGAAATGCCGCGGCGTACTGCCGCGTGCCGCCGTGTAAGCCACCGCGTCATTTACTCCCCAGGTGCGCCGGAAATGCCTTGGCATGCAATGGGGAGTAAAAACTCAGCTTACGCAGGCCCGAGCGGCGCTCGCCGCCTGGTCCACCGTCCTGATTCGGTTGCGTTGATCGCGAAATGCGGAGAGCCGCTACAGCGAGGCTTTCCAGTCCTCGTATTCGTCGGCGTCGATCTTGCCGTTTTCGAGCTGCGCGCGCTTCTCTGCCCACAGTTCGATCGCCATCGCGGCTTTGGGCGCGTGCGGCGCCTTGGGGTTCAGGGAGAGGCCCGTGCCGTCGGCTGCGGGCACGATGCCGAAGGAGTCCTCGAGCCGCACGAGCAGCGACATGAGGTCGCCCGCAGTCTCGACGCCGTAATCCTTGAGGGCGTTGACGGACACGCCGAGCGCCGCGGAGATGGACTCGAGCAGCTCGGGCTTCACGGCGCGGATGCCGCTCTCGTAGTGGCGCACGGCCCCCTCGGTCAGGCCGACCGCCTCGGCGAGCTGCGCCTGCGTCATGCCGCGCGACTTGCGGTACCGCCTTATGTTCTCGCCTACGGACATGAGCCCTCCTCCTGGAATTACGTACCAGCACATCTTATCAGCGTACGCAAATGTACGCAATTCTATTGACAGTACAGATATGTACGTTTACTCTGAATCTGTGAACCGTACGTATCCGTACGCCATTGATTGGAGGAGCCATGGACGAGAAGGTGGCGAAGACGCCGAGGCCGCACATGCTGGACGCCGACGAGGTCGCGGAGCTGCTGAGGATCAAGAAAGGCAGCGCCTACGAGGTGATCAGGAAGATAAACGCCGAGCAGGAGGCGCGCGGGCGCGTGGTCATCCGCGGGCGCGTTCGAAGCGACGTCTTCGACGCCCTGTACTTCCCGGAGGTGGACTGACATGCCCGTGTACAAGGACGACGGCAACGGCACGTTCTACGTGCAGTGCTACTACCGCGACGCCCGCGGCTCGAAGCGCCACAAGACGAAGCGCGGCTTCTCCTCCGAGGTGGAGGCCGCAGTGTGGGAGAGCCAGTTCAAGAGCCTTAACGGCGGGGCCATGGACATGACGTTCTCCGAGTTCGTCGAGGTGTACGCCTCCGAGGTGAAGCCGCGCATACGCGAGCACACGTGGATCACCAAGGAGTACATCATCAACGACAAGCTCGTGCCGTTCTTCGGGGACATGCGCATGTGCGACGTGAGGCCGATCGACGTCATCAGGTGGCAAAACGAGCTCACCGAGCACCGGGACGCCGACGGGAAGCCCTGGGCACCGACGTACCTGCGCACAGTGAACAACCAGCTCAACGCCATCTTCAACCACGCCGAGCGCTACTACGGCCTCAGCGACAACCCGGTGCGCAGGGTCGACAAGATAGGCTCGAAGAAGGGCGGCGAGATGCAGTTCTGGACCAAGGACGAGTACCTGAGGTTCAGCGAGGCCGTCATGGACAAGCCTCTCTCATTCCACGCCTTCGAGCTGCTTTACTGGACGGGCATACGCTGCGGCGAGCTCCTGGCGCTCACGCCGTCCGACTTCATGCTGGAGAGCTCGCGGCTGCGCATCAACAAGTCGTACCAGAGCCTCAACGGCGTTGACACCGTGACCGACCCCAAGACGCCCAAGTCCGTGCGCACGATCGTCATGCCCGCCTTCCTGCGCGACGAGATGGCGGACTTCATCGAGATGCGCGACGACGTCGCCCCCGACGAGCGCCTGTTCGCCGTGACCAAGCACTTCCTAGCCCACGAGATGGAGCGCGGGTGCAAGGCGTCGGGCGTGAAGCGTATCCGCATACACGACATACGCCACAGCCATGTGAGCCTGCTGATAGAGATGGGCTTCTCCGCGCTGGCCATCGCCGAGCGCATGGGCCACGAGGCGGTGGACATCACCTACCGCTACGCGCACCTGTTCCCCACGAAGCAGGACGAGATGGCCGCCGCGCTCGACGGGGCGAGGGGGTAAGAAGGATGCCGTGCGAGAACAGCGCCCGCAAGCGCAGCAAGACGATGGCGTTCCGCTGCACGCCCGAGGAGCGCAAGCTCATATGCGAGATGGCAGCCTGGAGCGGCATGAACAGGCAGGACTACATCATCGCCAAGCTCACCGATACCCAGGTCGAGGTGAGGCCCTCCGTGAGCGTGCAGAAGGCACTGAGGGACTCGATGGCGGAATTGGCCAAGGAGGTGCGGCTGGCGGCCTCCTACGGCGAGCTGAGCGAGTCCCTGCAACAGAGAATTGAGCACGTGATGAGGTTCTTCCTAGCGCTCGGCGAGCCTGTTGACGCGCCGACGGAAGAGACATCGCCACGAACTACGTTTTTGGAAGAGCCGGTTCCATCCGTCATCGATGCGGGTTCCGACACCGCAAGCATCTTCGAGATGGGACGCAGGTAGGGCCTAGCGCCAGACCTCCAACGCCTTGTCCGCAAGCCATTCGGCGCGATCGGCGATATCGCCCTCGTTCCAAGACTCCTTCTCTAGGGCGCCGGCCATGGTCGCAAGGCCGGCGGCGCAGAGGACAAGGCCGTCCTTGTATCCCTTTCCCTGCTTCTTGGTGGGCCAATCGGCATCGCGGATGGAGGCGTTGAGCGAATGCGTGATGATGGCGAGGTTGCCGAGCGTGAGGAGCTTCCGGTCCCTTCGCGTGGCAGCCTCATCGTCGAGGGCTCCCCATTTGTTGCGCCACTTCTTGGGCATCATGTGCTCGAGGGTGTACTGGTTGAACCCGAGCAGGGCCGTGCTGCTCATGCCTGGGCGAATGGCGCTTTCCAGCAGATAGAGGACGCCCTTGGACTGGAGGTTGTACAGACACGATTCCTCGAATGCCGCTCGAACCTCGGCGTCGCCGGGCATGTACGTCGTCGCCTCGTCATTGGCTTCGAGAGCCTTCCTCAGCGCCTCCGCGTCCTTCACCTCGTTCAGGATCAGCGAGGTGAACAGCCTGTTGTAGTTCTTCGTGGTCGCCTGAACCAGCGTTCGGCGGACGATGTAGCTCTCAAGCAGGGCGTAGATCTTAGATTCCTCGCCCGAAGACTCCGCGTTCTTTCGAACGTAGAGCACGTACGGGATGAGCGTCGAGTTCTTGAGGCCGAATATCAGCACGTTCAGGCGCTCGACGCCGGAAGCGGAGGGGATGTCCGCGTCGCAGTAGCCAGGGTCGAACGTGGACTCGAACGCCTCGGCATACGCCTTCATGTTGTCGAGAATCTCGACCTTGTCGCCGTTGCAGTACCTGCCGATGAAATCCTTGTAGGACTGGAAGAGGTTCGAAGTACGCGAATAGAAGAGCTTGTCCTCGGTCGTGACGCCACGCCTCTTGTCCTGGACCAGAATCTGGAGGAACGCGTCGAAGAAGAGGTCGACGAGCGTGCGCTTGATGCGCCCGGTAACGATCTCCTGCTCCCAATACTCCCTCTTCTCAGCCGTGGGCTCGAAGACGTCTTCCCAGCACTCCTTGAACGCCTGCTCGTTCTCGCGGTTGAAGAAGTAGTTCTTAAGGAGCTCCGCCGTCGTCAGGCGCACCCCGAGCGAGTTGATGGTGTCGAATATCTGCTGCTCGTCCTCGCCCTCGGTAAGGTCGATGCAGACGAACTGGACGTTCGACTTGATCGTGTTCCTGTCGACCTTCTCCGGGTCGATATTCTTGAGGAAGTAGTTGTAGGCAAGGACGATGGCCGAGGAGCCCTCGAGGGGTTCGCAGCCCGTGGCGCTGACGACCTTTTCGAAATCCTGCCGGTCGTACTTGCCGTGCCGCAAGGCGACATCGCCGGTCTCCAGGACGAAATCTCGCTCAAACAAATTGTTGGTGCCGTTTTTTGCACAGAGTGCCTTGAAGAAGATGACCATGGTCGTGAGTCGCTGCTGGCCGTCGATGACGGTGCGAACCTCGGAGACCTCGGACCAGGTGTTGCCGGAGGAGGCCTGCTTCAGGATGATGGAGCCCAGGAAATAGGGCCGCTTCGAGGCCGTGACGAACTCCATGTCGCCGAGGAAACGCTCCCATTGCTCTTCTCCCCAGACGTACGCCCTTTGGTAGAAAGGTATTTCGAGCAGGCGCGATCCGTTGAACACGCCGCTTATCGTTGCTTTTCCTGCATCCATCCTTAAAGCCCTATCTATCCTTTGCGGTTATTGCTGGCGGGGTCAATTTTATCAATACGCTGCTTGACCCTTTAATGTTCCCGGTCCTTGCCGTCTTCTCCCCAGAAGGTGCTCGAAGATGATGCGCAGGTCCTCGTCATCAAGGCAGCCGCCCTCGAGGCAGCCACGGTCGATGGTATCGATCATCGTCTGCCCCTTCTTCTTCGAGCGGTCGTAGATCACTGTGTCGAGGGATAGCTCCCTGCCGTCGCGCGTGAACATCTCGTGCATGAATTCGGCACTGTTCGCTTGACTCCAATCGCGTACCGCGTGCTCGAGCGGGCCGCTTCCCCTCGATATGGCGACATCCCAATGCTCGCAGTTAAGCAGAAGAAGTCGGTTCATGAACTCGACGCCCGAAAAACCGAGTCTCGCAAACGGCGGAAATAGAGGGTCATCTGAAAAGACCGCAGCATACTCACTGCTCAACGGCATATACGCGAGATGAAAATCGTACGAGTCGTCCTCGGGCCCGATGATGAACATAGGCATCGACGTCGTAACGAACCCTGAGCCGACGGGTGCCCTAAGGATGGAGAAGCTCTTCTCAAAAAAAGCCTTTCGAATACGGTTAACTGGCACAATATCATCGTTGGAGAAGAGCATGGTTGCGGCGGCGGCAAGCTCGACCACCGCTTGGGAATCCCCGCGCCAATCCGACCAATCGAGCAAGCCGAGCTCATAGGGTGTCAGATGAACGTTTCTGAGCAGCTCTTCGGCAGTCTCGCGTGACCATTTCTTGTCGACGCGCATACTGATAGGGTGCCGGACGATGATATTTGCTGCCAGCTCGCAAACGGCGGCTTTCCCATCAGAATACCCTTCGTCTTCGCACTGGTCTTCTTTCTGGCGTTCCAAAAAGCGATCGTAAAGCGGCGCGATGCGGCTCTCGAGCTCAGATAGCTTAACCTCGATGAGGTTCTGCGCATAGAATCTGTCTGTCGCATCGCCTGTCGCATCGGCATGCTCGACCTCATAAAGATCGCGCATGCTGCAAAGGTTCTCGCAATTCGTGCGGAAGAAGGAGCCCTTCTGTCTGCTGTAGGCATGAAGCTGCCCGGAGGAATCCGCGAAATGGCGCAGGTAGAACCGCGGCACCCAGTGCTGCTTTCGCGTCATCTTTCCGGGCAGCTTCGACATCCTAAGCCTTCACCGCCTCGTATTGGTAGGTCGTGCGCACGTTGTAATGGAAGTCGTTTCCGAGGTCCAGCGCCTCGAAGTGCTTCTTGGCGCAGACGATCTTGATCTTCTCCGCGTCGCGCAGGGCGGGCTCGCCGTTCTTGCCGCCCTTGGTCTCGGTCACGAAGTACACGCGGCGCTCGCCGTCGGCCTCCTCGACGTACGCCCAGTCGGGGTTGTAACTGCCGAGCGGCGTGTCGATCTTGAACGCCGAGGGCAATTTCGCGAACACGAGAACCTCCTCCTGCTTGTCTAGAGCCTCGGCAAAGGAGCGCTCGACCCCCGCCGAGTCGTAGACCACGTAGTTGTACAGGCTCTTGCTCGTCATGTCCGGCTTCCACGCGTTCTGCCCAAGGTAGGCCGTGTAGTCGTCAAGCTCGAGGTCGCGCATGGTGTACCACTCGTCCTCGGGAAGGCGCACGTACTTGATGCCCTGGGCGATGAGGTCGTTCTTCACGCGGTTGATCTTGTCGCCGACCTGCGCGAGGAAGGTCGCGGGGTCGATCTCGAACTCGTCGAGGCGGCTGCAGCCCTCGAGGATCGCCTTGATGGTGCCGCGGGTGAGCCCGACGGCGTCCTGCAGCTCTGCGATCGGGTCGGGAAGGTCGTATTTCACCTTTCCCGAAACGGACACCACGGAGGTGCCCGTGCCCTCGGCGCTCACGCCCGCGTCGTCGATGCCCAGCGAGGCACGCTCGCTCGTCACCTGGGGCGGGCGCACGGCGAGCATGCCGTCGACAGCTTCGATGGCATGCTCGATGAGCTTGCCGGAGTCGACCTCGACCTGGAAGCGCGTGCGCTGGCGGATGCGGTCCCACAGGGCCTGGAACGCAGGGTCGAGCGTGACGTCCTTCTGCAGCTCGACCGAGACCTCCTTGGCCTTGTCACGGATCTGGACCCTCTGGGACTTGTGGATGATGATCGCCTCGACCTGCTCCTTGGCAGGCTCGAGCTCGGCGGGGAGCTCGACCTTGCCCTCCTCGGCGGCCGCCTTCAGCTCGGGCGTCACCGCGCCCTTGCCGTCGACCATGCCGGTCGCGACGAGGTGGTCGTAGACCTGCTTGGACTTCTCGTAGCCCAGGCGCTCCTCGACGCCATCATCGCCCTTGACCGTGACCTTCGTGAAGCTCTCCGGAGTGATGACGCCGAACTTGAAGTCCTCAGCCTCAAGCTCCTTCTGCAGGCCGTTGGCGAAGTCGTCGTAGCTCTCGTTCGCGATGACGGTGAGCACGTTCGCCTCTGGGTCGTACAGGCGCTCGCCATCCTGGTTCACGCACAGGCGCAGACCGCGGCCGATCTTCTGGCGCTTGGTCAGGTTGTCCTTTGTCTCGACGAGCGTGCAGATCTGGAACACGTTGGGGTTGTCCCAGCCCTCCTTGAGCGCGGAGTGGCTGAAGACGAAAGAGACGTCCTTGTCCGCGTCCTTGCCGTCCGGGAAGGAGATGAGCGTCTCCTTCTTCTGCATGATGAGCTCGAAGGCCCCGGCGTCGTCGGCGGTGCCGGCGGCTCCCTTGGAGTCCTTGAACTTGCCCTTCTTGTCCTTGGCGAAGTATCCCTGGTGCACGGCGTGGGGGTCGCGCACCAGCGGGGCGCCGACGGCTTCGTAGCACTCGAGCCACGTGCCCTTGCCGATCCCCGCCGCCTTTGCGATGCGACGAGGCGCCTTCGAGTTCAGGGCACCTGCGTACTCCTCCTCAAACATCAGGGCGTACAGGCCGCCGTGGACTTCGGGCTCGTAGACGCGGTATCGGTCGACGCGGTCGATGAAGAAGAGCGAGAGCACCTTCACGCCGCGCGGCCACAGCTCGAACTGGCGGGCCAGGTGGTCCTCGATGGTGCGGCGGATCTGCGCGCGCTTGACGACCTCCTCGTTGACGTCGCCCAGCGCCTCGCCGAGCTCGAGCACCTCGCCGTTCTGGAACTCTATGAACTCGTCGCCCACTGCGGCGCCGATGTTGTTGACCACCCAGCCGCTCTCGTAGTCGCTGTTCTCGCCGCTCTTCTGGTAGAGGTCGTTGCCGGTCTTCACCGTGACGGCCTTGCGCTTCTGCGTGCCGTCGGCCTGGCGCACGTCGATGGACACCTTGGCGGAGAACGGGTCGGACTTGACGGACTCGAGCCTCACGTACGCGCCGTTGAGGTTCGCCTCGGCCTTGATCGAGTCCACGCAGATGCCCTTCACCAGGTGGCGCTCGAAGGCGTCGACCGGCGTGAGGCGGTAGATCATGTTGTAGGCCTGCTTGTGCGTGGCCGAGTAGCGCAGCACGAACAGCGGGTTCAGGCTCTTGATGGCGGCCTTGGCCTGCTTGGTGTTGTCGACGCTCTGGGGCTCGTCGATGATGACGACGGGCTTGCAGGCGCTCACGAGCTCGCGAGGGCTGAAGCCGCCGGTGAGCTTCTCGCTGGGACGGTGGAAGAGGTTGCCCTCCTTCGCGGTGCCATCCTTCTCGAGGCCCTTGTTGAACGCGTCGATGTTGATGACCATGACCTGGATGGAGCTCGACGTGGCGAAGTTACCCACCGGCCCCATGTCCTTCGAGTCGTACACGAAGTAGTCGAGCGGCGTGCGGTCGTAGAGCGTCTCGAAGTGCCTGCGGGTGGTCTGGAGGCTCTTGAGGACGCCCTCGCGGATGGCCACGCTCGGCACGACGATAACGAACTTGGTGATGCCGTAGCGGCGGTTTAGCTCGTAGATGGAGCGGATGTAGACGTAGGTCTTGCCGGTGCCGGTCTCCATCTCGACGGTGAAGTCTCGCAGGCGCCCATCGGTGAGGACGTCGGTTGCCGGGAGGCAGCCCTCCTCCTGCACGGCGTGCAGGTTGTCGAGGAGCTGGCCCGGCGCCACGCGAAGCTCGTTGCCGTGGCCGACCATGAGCTCGCCGATTGCCGTCTGGCCTTTGCGGCCGGAATCGGCGGAGAATACGCTGCCAATAAATTGTTGTCCGCGGAACAGGTCGCAGGTTGCTTCGATGGCCTCCAGCTGGTGCTGCTGGTCGGATGAGAACTTGAACTCGAGCGCCGCCATGCTAGACCGTCCTCAATTCGATCTCACAGCCCATGCGCTCGCCGGCGTGCTTGAAGATCTGCACGGCGTTGAGCTTGAGGGTGTCGTCGAGGACGGAATCGAGGATGAGAACGCGCCTGGGCTCCATGTCGGCGATGGCCTCGAGCGCCTCAATGGTGAGGCCTCGGGACATGCAGCAGACGAGCTCGTCGCAAGCGACGGACCAGATGGGATAGCCCGCGGCTTCAGACTTCTCGACGGGCAGCGTGAGCTCGAGGCCCCATTTGAGCATCATCTCGAAGACGATATCCATATCGGAGCGATCGGGCTTGACCACGTCGAAGAGGAGCTGACCGGGCTCGGGCTTCTCAATGCCGGACTCATCGAGCTCGAACACACGGAAGCCGATGTCGGGAAGCTGCTTGGGTCCCTCGCCAAGCTTGAGTTGACGGTTGGATTCCTCGAGCTCGGTTTTGATTTTGTCGCCTGCGCGGCGAATGCGTCCTTCGCCTATGTCGCAGAGAGTCTCATACCCGTCCTTGTAGGCGTCGCGTTTCGGGTCACAAGGCTCTGGAAGCTGGACAAGGATAAACTGATAGCGATCATCTTTTCCGAGCTCCTGCAGGAACATGGCATGGGCGGTCGATGCTGAGCCTGAGAAAAAATCAAGCACAATATCACCCGTGCTTAAATGCTCATGTACGGTAAGGAAGCAAGCAACCGAAAACAAGAGATAGACCGCCAGCACTACACTATTCCGAACCAAAGACCAAAAGATAAGCATTGTGGGAAAATCTAAACTTTTGGATTTTCCTACAATGCCAACTACGGCGGAATCCCTCCCACTCCTTATATCTTTCTGTATACATTGAATTTGTATTTAGTAAAATGCAGACAACACCACGGATCGGCTTTTGGTTGGACAATTCCAACCAAACACCACAGCAGACAGCAGAAAACATTCTGAACGCTAGGAAGCCGGTATGATTGTTACATATAAGGGGAAGAAAAATTTCTTTTAGGTACTTGCTTTCCTAAAACTGATGTGATACAATGATTTAATCCAGAAAAGGAGTAAAAAATATGCGGCAAGGTATTCTTAAATAAAACTATAATCAAATAGTGGGAACAAAGGATTATGATAGCTCCTTTTGTAGGGGCTTAGTTTTTTGTACCCAATTTAAGAATACTTTTGCCTTATCAATTTTGACATATCCCCAAAAACAGCAATCACAAACAGGTGTATGCTGTATATGTGTATGTCCGCAACTTATAATCCCCAGTGGTAAAAGTATTTTACTGCTGGGGATTTTTATGCCCTTTGGGGCTGTAAAGGGAGGACAATCACATGAAAATAATCAATATTGGAATTCTTGCCCATGTAGACGCTGGAAAGACGACCTTGACGGAGAGCCTGCTATATGCCAGCGGAGCCATTTCAGAACCGGGGAGCGTCGAAAAAGGGACAACGAGGACGGACACCATGTTTTTGGAGCGGCAGCGTGGGATTACCATTCAAGCGGCAGTCACTTCCTTCCAGTGGCACAGATGTAAAGTTAACATTGTGGATACGCCCGGCCACATGGATTTTTTGGCGGAGGTGTACCGCTCTTTGGCTGTTTTAGATGGGGCCATCTTGGTGATCTCCGCTAAAGATGGCGTGCAGGCCCAGACCCGTATTCTGTTCCATGCCCTGCGGAAAATGAACATTCCCACCGTTATCTTTATCAACAAGATCGACCAGGCTGGCGTTGATTTGCAGAGCGTGGTTCAGTCTGTTCGGGATAAGCTCTCCGCCGATATTATCATCAAGCAGACGGTGTCGCTGTCCCCGGAAATAGTCCTGGAGGAAAATACCGACATAGAAGCATGGGATGCGGTCATCGAAAATAACGATGAATTATTGGAAAAGTATATCGCAGGAGAACCAATCAGCCGGGAAAAACTTGCGCGGGAGGAACAGCAGCGGGTTCAAGACGCCTCCCTGTTCCCAGTCTATCATGGCAGCGCCAAAAATGGCCTTGGCATTCAACCGTTGATGGATGCGGTGACAGGGCTGTTCCAACCGATTGGGGAACAGGGGGGCGCCGCCCTATGCGGCAGCGTTTTCAAGGTTGAGTACACCGATTGCGGCCAGCGGCGTGTCTATCTACGGTTATACAGCGGAACGCTGCGCCTGCGGGATACGGTGGCCCTGGCCGGGAGAGAAAAGCTGAAAATCACAGAGATGCGTATTCCATCCAAAGGGGAAATTGTTCGGACAGACACCGCTTATCAGGGTGAAATTGTTATCCTTCCCAGCGACAGCGTGAGGTTAAACGATGTATTAGGGGACCAAACCCGGCTCCCTCGTAAAAGGTGGCGCGAGGACCCCCTCCCCATGCTGCGGACGACGATTGCGCCGAAAACGGCAGCGCAAAGAGAACGGCTGCTGGACGCTCTTACGCAACTTGCGGATACTGACCCGCTTTTGCGTTGCGAATTGGATTCCATCACCCATGAGATCATTCTTTCTTTTTTGGGCCGGGTGCAGTTGGAGGTTGTTTCCGCTTTGCTGTCGGAAAAATACAAGCTTGAAACAGTGGTAAAGGAACCCTCCGTCATTTATATGGAGCGGCCGCTCAAAGCAGCCAGCCACACCATCCATATCGAGGTGCCGCCCAACCCGTTTTGGGCATCCATAGGACTGTCTGTTACACCACTCTCGCTTGGCTCCGGTGTACAATACGAGAGCCGGGTTTCGCTGGGATACTTGAACCAGAGTTTTCAAAACGCTGTCAGGGATGGTATCCGTTACGGGCTGGAGCAGGGCTTGTTCGGCTGGAACGTAACGGACTGTAAGATTTGCTTTGAATACGGGCTTTATTACAGTCCGGTCAGCACGCCGGCGGACTTCCGCTCATTGGCCCCGATTGTATTGGAACAGGCATTGAAGGAATCGGGGACGCAGCTGCTGGAACCTTATCTCTCCTTCATCCTCTATGCGCCCCAGGAATACCTTTCCAGGGCTTATCATGATGCACCGAAATACTGTGCCACCATCGAAACGGCCCAGGTAAAAAAGGATGAAGTTGTCTTTACTGGCGAGATTCCCGCCCGCTGTATACAGGCATACCGTACTGATCTGGCCTTTTACACCAACGGGCGGAGCGTATGCCTTACAGAGCTGAAAGGATATCAGGCCGCTGTCGGTCAGCCGGTCATCCAGCCCCGCCGTCCAAACAGCCGCCTGGACAAGGTGCGCCATATGTTTCAGAAGGTAATGTAAAGATACATAATCGTCAAGACGGCAACAATCAGAAGTTATGGAGGGTAACAATGGAATATAGTAAGGAAGATTTAATGGAAGCAAAAAAGCAAATTTGGGGAGTGGGAGAGAACATGGGAACAGAGGAAAGTAAAAAAATCTGGGAGGAGAACGCACAATTTTGGGATAATGCATTGGCCTCCAGCACGTTCTCCTCGCCGGTTGCCGACGCGTCGAGCAGCGCCATGCGCCCCTTCACGCGGCCCTCGAGCTGGATGTACTCGTCGAGCGCGATGTCCGGCCAGAAGTTGACCAGCTGGATCTGGGAGTTCTTCGATCCCAGGCGGTCGATGCGGCCGAAGCGCTGGATGATACGCACGGGGTTCCAGTGGATGTCGTAGTTCACCAGGCAGTCGCAGTCCTGCAGGTTCTGGCCCTCGGAGATGCAGTCCGTCGCGAAGACGACGTCGATCTCGCCGAGCTCCCGCTGGCTCTCCGGCAGCTCCTTTGAGACGGGAGAGAACCTCGCGAGGATGTTCTCGAAGGTGGTCCTGGGAAGCTTCAGCGAGTAGGTCCGGTTGGAGCTGCCCGCCACCTCGGCGCACTCGATTCCGAGCTCGCGCTTCAGCCAGGGCGCCAGCTGCTCGAAAAGGTACGCCGTCGTGTCGGCGAACGCGCTGAACACCAGCACCTTGCGGTTGCCGGGGTTGTACGGCTCGCTGACCTTGCCCGCGATGAAGTCGCGCAGCTTCACGAGCTTGGCGTCGCGCTCGGGCGTCACCGCGTCGGCATAGGTTAGCAGGGCCCGGAGCACCTGGATGTCGAAGTCGAGGTCCTGGCCCAGGCGCAGGGCGTCGACGTCTCGCAGGTCGACTCGCACCTTGCCGCCGGCCTCGAACTCCTCGGCATCGTCGTCGTCGAACCCGTCCTCGAGGCCCTCGGTGCCGTAGGCGACCCCCGACGCGTCGGCGTCGAGCCTCGCGCGCAGGTCGACGCAGCCGTCGAGGATTCGTCGCAGCGTGATGCGGAAGCTGTTCACGGAGGACTCCATGCGCTTGAGGACGTTGACGCGCATGAGGTTGGCCACCGCCGTCGTGCGGTGGACCTGGCTCTCGAAGTCCTTGCCCCACGTGTCCCCGTAGCGGTCCTCGTACTTGCGGCGCTGGTCGGCGCGCACGTAGGAGAGCACCTGGTACTGGGCGAACGTGAGCTGGGCGATCATGTCGTTGAGCACGGCAATCGGCGGCAGCTCGCCTTCTAGGTCAATGGGCGTCTGAAACGACAGGGGCGGCCGGCGCGCCGGGAAGGTACCGCTCGCGGCGCCGTAGTACTTCGTGATGTGCTTGCGGCTGCGCGCGATGGTCAGCACGTCGAGCAGCTTGAAGTAGTCGGCGTTCACCGCGTTCACGAAGCTCTCGGTCGTGCGCTCGGAGTCGGAGAGCTTGCTCCACTCGTTGAACCTCTGCTGGGCGACGCGCGTCACGTGGGTGATCGACGGGATGCCATCGGTATCGGCGAGGTACGCGTCGTCTCCCTCGGTGATGAGCTCGATCTGGTTTCGCAGGTCGAGCAGGCGGTTGTTCACCGGGGTGGCAGAGAGCATGAGCACCTTCGTGCGCTGGCCCGACTTGATGACGTCCTCGATGAGGCGCGTGTAGCGGTCGGTCTTGTCCGCGTCGGTGCTCTTGTTCCTGAAGTTGTGGCTCTCGTCGATGACGAGGAGGTCGAAGTGGCCCCAGCGCAGGTGCTCGAGGTCCACCTCGCCGCTCATGCCGTGGTAGCGCGACAGGTCGGTGTGGTTGAGCACCGTGTAGCTGAAGCGGTCGTCGGCCAGCGGGTTGCGGTCGTCGTTGTCCTGCGTCCACAGGGTCCAGTTGTCCCGCAGGCGCTTCGGGCACAGCACGAGGATGCGGTCGTTGCGCTCCTGGTAGTACTTCATGACGGCGAGCGCCTCGTAGGTCTTGCCCAGGCCCACCGAGTCGGCGATGATGCAGCCCTTGTACTTCTCCAGCTTGCGGATGGCGCCCACGACGGCGTCCTTCTGGAAGTCGTAGAGCTTGCTCCAGACCACGGACTCCTCGAACTTGAGGCCGGGGCGGATGCCGTTGTCCTCGTCGTCCTCCATGAAGTCGCGGAACAGGTGGTACAGGGTCAGGAAATAGATGAACTCGGGCGGGTTCTCGCGGTAGAGCGTCTCGACCTGGGCGGCCACCTGCGCGGTGACCTCCTCGACCATGGCAGGGTTGTCCCAGACCGACTCGAACATCATCTTGAGGCCGACGGCCTCGGTCGCGTTCTCGAAATGGCTCACGCAGGTCACGGTTCCCGGACGGCGCTCGTAGCCGAGGCCCTCCTGCGTGAAGTTCGCGGCGGCGCCCATGAAGGCGTGGTCGTCGCCGGATGGGTTCTCCACCACGTAGGTGCCGCCCGGCTGAATGGCGCCGGACGTCTTGGCGGACTTGAAGACGCCCTTCTCGCGGATCCACTCGGCGCATTCGCGGGCGAGCGCGCGTTGGTTTAGGTTGTTGCGCAGCGTGAGCTCGAGCCCCGAGCCGCCGACGCCGACCTCGCGCGCGCGGCGGGCTACCTCGAACTCGCGCGGCTCCTTCGAGTCGGCCATGCGCTTGATGAAGGTGGGCTCGCTGAACAGGAAGCGCACCTCGTCGACCTTGGAGAGCTCCTCTTTGAGCTCCCCGTAGGCGAACACGGTGAAATACGAGCTGATTATCGACAACTTCGCGCCGTCGTCGATGGATTCGCCGAGGGCGTCTCCCAGGCGCTCCGCGCCGACGTTGCTTAGCGACTTCACGCCTCTATGCCCCCTTTTTCGCGAGCTCTTCGATCATGCAGGTGCGCACGAAGGCGGAGAAGCTCATGCCCCGCAGGGCCGCCTCCTCCTTCGCCGCGTCGCGCAGGGTGTCGGGGATGCGCAGGGTCACGGAGACCTGGTCGCCGTCCACCAGGAAGCTTCTGATCTCGGTCTCGTCGGGATTGCTCTTGATGAGCTCCTTGTAGCTGTCGGGCATCTGCGCTCCCATCGCTCGAAATGCAATACAAATGCGTTTGCAGCATTATAACGCGACGGCACGCGGCGGCACTGGGAATGCGAGGACAGCCGATGTCCAGGCTTTATATGAGCGCGGACGGCGATGGACGCCCTGATCGGGCTTGGATGGCCGCTTTCGTTCGGGTCCTCATCTCTCGTTTTCGCGAGGTTTGGCGTTTGCCCATTCCTCGGCGTAGAGAACCTCGTTCTGAGCCTCCAAGATTCGCGCGGCGTCGCCGATGCGCTCGGCGCACCTCTCACTTATCGACTTCAGGGCCAGAATCCCCTCGACGTCGAGCGGGTCCAGCTGGTCGGCATGCGCCAGGGACTCGAGCAGCTGGTCCAGGCCCCTCGCCAGCCTCCCGGCATCGCACACGGCATCGATGAGCTCGATGCGCTCCAACTTCTCTTCGTGGCTCAACATCAGCTCGCCTCCTTCTCTCAACGGACGTGTCGCGCAGCACCGTAGCCGTTCCATGCGGAGAACCATCTCGCCGCCCGCGGTCCCGTGCGCATATCGGCCGCAAGCGGCACGGGAAAGCCGTCCGTCCCGACTCATGCCGCGGCGCCGCGACTCGGGAACCCGCCTCCGTCCCCGCCACGACGTCGTCGTCAATCCCCGCGGGAGCCCAGCAACCGCCGATGGGCCGCATCCCATGCCCGGAGGGTCTCGGCGCCCACGCCGGATTCCATGCCGCACGCCTGCGCCCCTTTGATCCGAATACCCGCCCCGGCGCTCCTTGGACGCGCAGGGTCGCACGCCGGCAGGCGGCCAGCAAGGGCCGCGACACTTTTTCGGGTTCTTCGCCCCATGCGCTCCGCGCGCGAACAACGCGAAAAACTGCCGTCGGGAGACTTCTATTTCCATGCCTGACTTCGCTTCCTCCCTTGCAGGCACGCCCGCGCTGCATGCGACTCACGCGGCGCAAGGCACGCCACAGGGGCGGGCCTCAGAGTCTAAGGAGCAAGACATGAACGACATGAAGGAAAAGGCGATGGGCGCGGTCAAGGCCTTCCTCGAGCGCAAGGGCTACGAGATCGTCGACGAGGCCTGGCAGGGACCCGAGGGCATCGGCGGGATCGACCTCGTGGCGGTGGACGAGGACGGGACCCTGGTCTTCGTCGACGCCACGGTCCGGATCGGGACGGACGGCTTCCCCGAGGCCCACAGGGCGCGCGGGCTGCGCGAGGCGCTGGCGGCGAGGTGGCTCGCCGGCAACGGCGACGACTACGCCGACACCCCGGTCCGCTTCGACGAGGTGGCGATGATGGTCGTCAAGGAGAACCGCGCACTCCTTCGCCACCACATCAACTGCTTCGGCGAGATGGAGCCGCTCTCCTAGGCGGCGCGCCCGGCCCCGGGCTCCCGGGGCCGGGCTTTCCCCCGAAACCGGCCCCTGTACCACGAAAACGTACATATACGTACGTTTTCGTGGTACACTCCGCTTGTCGGACAAATCCGTACGGTTTTGTCCCGACGCTCCGAGACTCGGGGCGCGCCGGACCGGATGCGGCGAGGCGCGCCCCACGCTAGAGAGGACGCGACCCATGCGCACGATAGCCATTTCCAACTACAAGGGCGGCGTCGGCAAGACGACGACCGCCGTCAACCTGGCGGCCATCTTCGCCGCCAGGGGCCTTCGGACCCTGCTCGTCGACCTCGACCCGCAGGCGTCTGCCACCGACTTCTTCGGCCTCTACGACCGCGCCGCCTCCGAGCGCCGCACCTCGGTCGAGCTGCTCTACGGCGGCGCGCCCGTGGAAGAGGTCGCTTACGCCGCCGGGGAGGGCCTCGACGTGGTGGCCTCGACCATCGACCTCGTCGACCAGAACGAGATGCTCCTGCGCGAGCAGCGCCTCAAGTTCGCCCTCGACGACGCCTCGGGCTCCTACGACGTCTGCCTCATCGACTGCAGCCCCGTGATGCGCAGGCTCGCCTTCAACGCCTACCTCGCCGCAACGGAGGGCGGCATGGTCGTCATCCCCGTGAAGCTCGACTCCACCGTGATGCGCGGCACGGCGCTCACCGTGGAGGCGACGCGCTCCATCGCGGACGCTCTGCGCATGCCCACGCCCAGATGGAAGATACTGCGCACCTGCGTGCCCGGCCGCATGACCAACGCCGAGGCCACGGGCGCGGCCGTGCTCGACGGGTTCTTCCCGGGCGAGCAGTTCGAGACGGTCATCCACGCGAGCAGCAAGGTCTGCGAGGGCAGCTGGCAATGGAAGCCGGTGGCGGCCTTCGAGCCGGGGAGCCGCCCCGCACGCGACTACGAAGCTCTCGCCGACGAGGTGTCCCGTGAGCTCGCCTAGCCAGGTGGCCGCGGGCTTCACCATCACGGGGCTTCTCGACGGCGCGTCGCGCACCCGCGGGCGCTACCCGGTGTCCGAGATAGCGGTGGCCGACATCGCCGACCACCCGGCGAACGCCGCCTACTCCATGGACCCAACGGGGATAGCCGAGCTCGCCGAGTCCATACGCGAGGACGGCCGACCACTGGCGCGAACGCAGGGTGTGTCATAAAGAGCTTTTTGAGGGTTATTTTAGCGGGCGATCGGAAGAAACATGGCTGTCCAATCGAAATATCGCGAACGCTCTTTACGAGGGAAACACCAACCAGTTAAAAGAACTTGCAGACGCCAGCATCGGCCAAAACACTCTTCTCGTTTTTCTTGAAGAAATAGATTGCCGAGTTGATTTGCTGAGCAGCACAATATTAGACCAACTAATTCCTCTTCTCTTTTATCTTTTAGGGCAGAATACAGAGGAAACGGAGGGATTGCTTGGCTTCGTAACACCCAACGGAAAGATTGAATACATTTTCGAAAAACTGTTTGAGAAAATCGGCAAACAAAGCACCGAGGCAAAAGTTCTGGATGCTATATCGAACATGAACCTAGACGCACTAGCAGCTTTTTCAGCATTCATCAATGGCGAAGAACTCGCTCATGGAAGATTAGCTGCAGAGTCTTCCGATGAAGCAAAACAACATTTGAGCCTGGATGGACTCGTAAGAGTTGAAGGCGCATTTATTGACAGGCTTAAGAAGTTAAGAGAATCCGACAGTTTTTGCTTCAACGAAAAACTCTACATGCTCATGTATCTATGGTCCTGTTTTGACGAACCGGATTTTGTCGAATACTGGAATAGCCTGATCAAAAAAGACCCGGTCAACATATGCCACCTCATAGATGCTGCCTCTGGAAAATGGACTTCATCAACTGGAGCATACGGTTGGACCTTCGGAGCCGATCCCATTGAAAAAGTCGCATCTGAAACAGCGATCGATTCCATGCTGCTATCATTAAAAGAATCTGGAAGGTTTAAAGATATGCCTGATCGAGTGCTCGAAAAAGTCATATCTTTTTATCACGACGGCTTTAAAGATCTTAGGTACAGCAAAAAGAGCGCTCAAGAATGCCGGAAGCATTTCTCAGAATGGAGACAGGAAGCTAAAAAATCCAATCATGCGATAACTATGTCTTGCGAGCGCAACAACTAGAAGGGGACGGCGTGCGACGGCTTTCGAGGAATACAACTGCACCCTTATGACGAGTCGCGTGAGCTCCACGCCCAGGTCAAGCCAGTGCGGCGTAGGCCCGTCCAAGCCGTACTGCCGATCGTTGCACGAAGCTCTCTCGACGCGCTCGAAACAGAGCCCGCACCGCGCTGGAGCAAACGCCTAGAGCCACTTCATCCTTCAAGAGCGATCTAAAAGGATATTCATGAAACGCGATAACCACTGCGCAGAGCTCCTCAAGGCAATGAAGTCGACTAGGGAGCCGTAGACTTCACACTCTGCAGAGGGATCGGCAATTCGGCTTGCACGCAGCATGGAGCTGCGCTCCTCCGCGTACAGCACCTCGTTCTAGGCACGCAGGACGCGCTCGGCCTCCTCGTCGCCCCCGAGAAAACGATACAGGCCGGATGTCAAACAGTTTTGACGAGATTGCGGCCACACGCCAGCCCATCAGGCAAACAATGTAGATCGAGCGCATCAGGTAGGATCAGAAAGCCCGGAAGGAAGACCGTACGGAAATCGGCAACGCAATCCGTAGCCCACACACGAAATCCCCTCGGAATCCCAGCGGCTCACTAGCGGGCGGCGATTCTCCGAATGCCCTGGAGGCTCGATACCTCCTCGAGTATCCCTATGAGCTCGCCCGCTTGGTAGAACGCGCCCCGCTTCGCATTGCCCATCTTCGAGAGAATGCCTCTCTCGCAAGCAGTTTCAACAAGGGAGCGCGCAGCGCGGTCGGTGATTTCGAGATGCTCTGCGACGTATGCGACGTTCACGACGGGTTGCTCCACTAGAAGCGCGGGCAGGTCATGGGAAGCCGACCCTGCGCGGTCCGTGTTGGCAGCGCTCCATGCGTCGAGAACGGCGTCCACGTCGAATGCGATACGCGAACCTATGACGACGGCGAGTTCCAACGCGTCGACAAGGCAGCAGATCATCGGCTCGATATCCCCCGCATGATAGGCATTGAGCGCCCCCATGTACCGCCCCACGTCGTGCAGCAGCCCCGCGGAAACGGGCAAGGTCGAATGCAGGAGGATCTCATCGTTCGCCAGCATGCGGTGCACGAGCGCACGACCCGTGCGGCCGTTGCCATCCGTGAACGGGTGAATGGTCTCGAACTGCGCGTGAAAGATCGCCGCCTTGGCCACGGGCGAGACGTCTTCACGCCCCCCGAACGCGATAAGGTCGTCGAGGCATCCGGGGATGCGCTTTTCATAGGGGGGTACGAAAGACGCCCCATGCGGGCTGTAGGGCGAGCCTCCGATCCACACCTGCTCGTTGCGTAGCCCCCGCCGCTCGGCGGTTCCCGCCATGAGCGCGTCATGAATGCTGCAGATCGAGCCGATGCTCACGGGTCCGCTCTGCCCGACGGCCTCGCGCATGGCAACAACGTTACCCGCAATGAGCAAGGCGTTCGCAGGCGCCTTTTCCGTGAGCTCCGCGAGCGCCACGTTGCTCACACTCGACGTAAGCCGCTCGATCTGGGAACTCGACGAGGATTCGCTCCTCAAGAGGAGCGCTGGAAGATCCCAGTCACGCGCGCCCTGAGCCTCATCGAAGCGCGCCACCGCGACCTCAACCTCGGCGATTCGCCGTTCAAGTTCGGGAGACAGACTGACCGCCTGCTGGGCGATTGCCGCCGGGACCGCCGCTTCGTAAATCGGCAGGATCTTGCGCCTGCGACCCTTGGGTATGAGCGCAAGATCATCGTAATCCCTGTTCCATGCGCACGTCTCGTAGGTAATGCTTGGCCACATGGTCCCTCCCAGCAGATTTAATGCCGATTCCTATTCTTTTACGGAAGTAAATATTAGTTCACTTCCGTTATCTTGGCAAATCGGAATCCGCACGTTGCAAAGCGCATGCCGCTAAGGTGGTAGCCGCGTGCCGATCCCGTGGAAGTACGCAGCCATATGCCACAATCCATCGTATACGCAGCTCAGACACTTACTTCCTCGTCAGCAGCGCTTCCGTTCGCTTCGCCTCCATCCGCCAACGTTGCTGCAGTATCGTGGCTTTATCTGCCTCTTCGAAAACAAATCCGCATCATCTATTGCAATACGATGCAGATAATCGGCCCATGCCGCAACAAAGGCGACTGGATGCGACAATTCGACTATTCGAGTGTCCCTCAAGGGCTTCTGACTCCGAAGACGATGGAGCTGCTCTCGGCAGTCCACGAGCATAGGGGCAAGCAGGCCCTCTACCTCGCCGCTAAGCCGGACGCCCTGGAGGCGCTGACCAAAGTCGCGAGGGTCCAGTCCACCGAGGCGTCCAACCGTATCGCGACACCCTCGCCGCGAGTTCCGTGGGCTGGCATGAGAGCAGCAACTATGTTGGGCCGTTCGTACGCTCCATGCTGGGCGTAATCCTAGCAACATACCGAGAGTTCGAAGAACGCATACCCCCGGTGTCGGAAACCAAGCTCATCAAGACCGAGCGCGAAGAGGCTGCGCTGCGCGACTCCTTTGGCAAGGTGACGAAGCGGCACAGCTCCCAAGCCTGTCCCGACATCAGCACCACCATCGAGCGTGCGCTGGCGAACTTATTGGCGAATGGCAAGGCCGAAAAGACCGAAGCGCCCGCGCTCCCTACCAACCCCTAATTCTCCAAGTACGCCCTATCGAGCAGCGGCTTGACGCTGTCGAGCTCGTCCATGGTGCGGATGCTGCACTCCAGATCGCCCGTACCCCAATGGCCTTTTTCGCGAGCATCGACAACGATGCCGCCCAGCTCAACCGTATCGGGATTCAGATGCATGTGCAGAATCACGCGCGTTCTGTTCACCTCGACGCAAACGATGTTGCGAACTTTTTTGATGGCCAAGTACAACTTGAGCTCGTTTTCGGATACGTCGTCACCCCGTTCTGCCATGTAACGGCGAACCTCATCGACGATCTCACGCAATTCATCCGTCGTTCCGGCGTACTGCTGCGCAAAGGTTTTGTCGTTCGACCTCGACCTCGCAAAGCTTCCGTCGATCGCAGGGGAAGCCAGCGCAACGGTAGACGGCGAATTCAGATACTCAAACATCACCATGTCGCCACCGTTCGCATAGCGGATCAAACGGATATTGCGGTTCATCTGCTTAATCGCATGCAAATCGTACCTGCCGAACGCGTTTGCAATGCAATAAACGGCGGGCGAACTCCAATCTATAGCGTCGGCGGCTTGCCTGCCGAGCTTTTCGATCACCAGTAGCTTGAAGTCCGCACGATGATCGATAAGCCAATCGAGATAGAATAACCCTTGGTTGATGACATTTTCATTGACGTCACGTTTGTATTCGAATATTACCGGGCAATTGTTCTCATCGATCCCAAGGCTATCGATGCGTCCGCCTTGGACATCGGCACCATCGACAAGCGAAACAACATACTCGCTCGCCAGGAATCGCACTCCGAAGAAGGTTTCCATATTCCGTTCGATAAGCCGCTGTATCTCGCGCTCCAAACGTACAGCCTGCAACGCAATAGGCTCGACCTCGGGCTTCAATCGAAAAAGAGTGATGTCGCTCATCGTAAGTCCTTAATCGCAGTAGTAGCGCGAACGAATTCTGCACGCATTGAGATACCGGATTTCCCCGAGATGACGCACGACCTCGAGAACCCGCCTTCACCACCTATCCTAGCACCTATTCCAGCAAGACGAATACACGACTCCCGCCGACTTCGCTACCAGCCAGCTTGCATCTTTCCCCTTTCGAACGTACACTTCAGCTCAACCGATCGGTGACAACGGCAGAAACGAGGGCTTTCATGAGCTTCTGGTCTTCAGCAAGCGGAGCTTCTGTCTGGCGAGGCTACGACTACTTTAAAGAAGGAAAGGCTAAAGCGTACGAGCAGCTGGCCGAAAGTATCTTCGAAAGCTACATGCAGGGATCGGCGAAAGACCCCTACCACACCATCATCGACATCGAGCACCCCAAGCGCTCTCGCTGCAATTGTCCTTTCGCAAAAGACAGACGGGTTATCTGCAAGCACATGATCGCATTATGCTTCACCGCGTTTCCCAGCGAAGCCGATGCCTTCCTGAGCGAAGTCGAGGAATCGAAAAAGGAAGAGGAGCGTCAGCAGCAAGAGCATTACAAAGAAATCGAATGCTACGTCAAAAGCCTGAAGAAGGACGAGCTACAGAAGCAGCTCTACGATGCACTCATCGAGCTTGAGGAGAGGAATAACCGGTACTGGTAGCTTCGCTTAGACGCTAGCAAGCCTTTGAAAACAGGCTCAAGACCTAGGCATCTTGGCCAGATACATCCACACCTTCGCCACTATGATTATTGGAGCAAAAAGCAGCGCGGAAAAGCCCTGGAACATCCCGGCCTCCTCACGCCCTCCCCTTCCGACAAATCGCTCCCTGCGGAACTCAGAATATCACAATCGATGCGTCCACCATGCGCCAAGCATCGGACAACAAGCTCTCCCACACCCTCCCGCTTCCTCGTTCCAACCTTAAAAAGACCTGAAATCCCATTTGCCGTGGTATAAAGACCCCAAGCAACGAAAGACCCCCTTGGGGAATCAGCCTTCCGGACGGAACACCATTGCCCATAGAGCAACCGGAAACGCAAGAACTGCGCCGCATTCCCCAAACGAAGTGAAGAGGCATCGATGAAAACAACCGCGAAGATCGCATTGATCGTGATACTTGCCCTAGCCGGCATCTCCCTAGCTGCGTTCATGCTCCTGAAATCGCTCACCCCCAATCAGGAAGAGCGCATAGCCTACGACAAGGACAAGCAGGTCGCGCTCATCGACTCGCAGCTTGCCGGGATGGACCTCGAAAAGATCCGCGCGAAAAAAGACCTGATCATGGAGAAATCCATCGAAGACCTGCATGCGGCAATCTCTAAGGGCGAGCTAACCTACGAAGAGCTGACGGCGTTTTACCTGGACCGCATCAAAACGTACGATGCCGGCGAAAAGGGGCTCAACGCAGTGGCGGCAATCAACCCGAAAGCAATGGAGGAAGCCCGCGCCCTCGACGCGAGCCCCGCAGCCCCGACGGGCATGAGGGGAATCCCCGTCCTCGTCAAAGACAACATCAACACGAACACCATGCCGACCAGCGGCGGCACCTACGCGCTCAAGGACTTCACGCCAAGCGACAACGCCGAAATGGTAACCGCCCTCGTCAATAGCGGCGCCATCATTTTGGGCAAGTCGAACCTGTCGGAGCTTGCAAACTTCATGGACACGAGGATGCCAAGCGGCTACAGCTCCAAGGCCGGCCAAACCCACAACCCCTTCAATCCCCTCGAGCTCTCGCCGGAAGGCTCCAGTTCCGGAAGCGGCGCAGCCGTTGCCGCGAACCTCTCCGCAGTGGCGATCGGAACGGAAACCACGGGTTCGATCATCGCCCCGTCGGCGATCCATTCGATCGTCGGATTCAAACCCACGAAAGACGCCATCTCCGCCGCGGGCGTGATTCCGCTGTCATCCACCATGGACACCGTAGGGCCCATGACGAAAAACGTGAAGGACGCAGCCGCTCTCTACAACGCATCCATATCGGATACGTCGAAGGCCGTGAACGAAAACCTCGACGCCGACTTTCTCAAGGGGAAGCGAATCGGCATTGTCGGCAAAGATCCCGACCAGGCCCTTGCCAACAAGATAAAGGCCTGCGGCGCCGAAGCGGTAGCGGTCGAGCTTCCGGAAGAAGGAATTGACAACGAGCACATCATCAACCAGGACTTCAAAAACGACCTCAATCGGTACCTGCAAACCTACAATGCGCCGGTGAAAAGCCTCGCGGAGCTGATCGCCTTCAACAAAGAAGACGAGAGCAGACGAGCAAAATACGGCCAGGACCTCCTTGAAGAGGCAAACGAGGTGAACGAATTCGACAAAGCGAAGGTCGAAGCGATGGTTAAAAAGGCACAGAGCCGAATCGACGACCTGCTTCGCGACAACAAGCTCGACGCACTTGTCTTCTACGACAACGAAGGCGTCCTTCTGCCCGCCGTGGCAGGATACCCCGAACTGACGGTGCCGGTCGACGTTTCCGAAGAAGGCGCCCCCAGAGGAGCCACTTTCATCGGAAGCCAGAACGAGGACGAGAAGCTGCTCAACATCGCCTACAGCTTTGAGCAGAAAACCACCGGGCGCGCGATCCCCCAAAACTACCTGAAGTAGGATTGCCCGCAATCAACGAGCGCCGGATTGCGCCGTTGACGAGCTCCCTTCTTAGCAAACGATAACTGCGCTTCCCAAAATCCCTCAGCGGGCGGGCTTCCTTCTAGCCCGCCCGCACGCGCTGGACACCGCACGCACCGCGAAGCGCGATTTGACGTTTCAAGATCAAATCGTCAAGCCCACGGAAAATCTCCTTGCTATGCTGTGCCTCAATAGGAGCGAATCGCTCTGAGCGAAAACCGCATCGATTTTCGAGCGTTTTCCCAAGACGGTTCGCACGCATTCGAAGGGAAGGGGCTCCTATGTTCTTCTATGAACCGCTTTCGGCAACGGCTTTCATAAGCGTAATCGTCTACCTGGTGTTTCTCATAGGAATGAACGAGCTTTCGCGTCTAAGCAAATGGGTCGGCGCGGCGATGTTCATCGCGTTGCCCATCGTGTTGACGGTGTTCGTATGGCCGAACACCGCCGTCGAGGGAACAGGCGCGGGCACATGGTTTCAGTGGGTGAAAACGTACTCGTGCTTGGCCGGTGCCATTCTGGGATGGCTCATCGTGTACTTTCCCGCGTTTCAAAAGAAGCACATCGTATGCATTCCTCCCATCATCTTCGCCATCAACATCCTGGAAGCGTGCATCCGCGACTTTCAGCTGGCAGGCGTGACGGGCATGGTGGACGGCTACATGGTAGTGGGCGGACCATGGAACGTCATCAACGGTGTGGCGGGCATCCTGAACGCGCTGTGCATCTGCGGGTTTTTCGGGATCATCGTAAGCCGCGGAAAGAAGAAAGACTATATATGGCCCGATCAAATGTGGTTCTGGATCATCGGGTACGATCTGTGGAACTTCGCGTACACCTACAACAGCGTGTCGGACCGTTCCATGTACTGCGGCTTGGTTCTACTGCTCGCCTGCACCATCCCGGCGTTCTTCATCAAGCGCGGTGCCTACGCGCAGCATCGCGTGCGCACCTTGGCCGTCAACATGATCATCACCATGACGGTGCCGTGGTTCTTCTTGCATCCCATGTTCATAGTGCATTCCACCAACAGCCCCGCAGCTCACATGACCATCTCTGTGATCGCGCTTGCGTTCAACGCATGCGTGGCGGTCTATCAAGCGCGCACGATGCTGGCAAAAAAGCGCAATCCGTTCAAACGCGAGCTATTCATAGACAGCTCGCGGTATCGCAGCGTCTACCTTGACAACATCGACGTTCCCGAAGGCGAACGCGAAGCGGCGCTGGCGAACCTGGAACAATTCGGCTATGCCGCGGCTTGGGACGACAAGGGCCGCGTGGAGACGATGGTGACACGTCCGTAGCAACAGCGGCGCAATTGGAACCAGGGCGAACCGTACGCGGCAAGCCACGACGAGCCCTGCGAGCAACAAGGCCCCGGCATCGCGCGATCCAAGGAGGCAATCCATGGGAATCCTGTACCAGGCAAGCGACCCTACGGTGTGGGCCGTATGGCTGTTCGTGCTGTTCGCCCTGATGGCATTCAACGAATTAGGGCGCACGAGCGCATGGGGCGGCGTGGCGCTGTTCATTGCCGCGCCTATCGTGCTGACCGTGTTCGTATGGCCCTACACCGCCGCGCCCGGAAACGCCTACGGCACGGGCAACTGGTTCAACTGGGTGAAAACGTATTCCGCTCTAGCCGGATGCGTGGGCTTCATGGCGCTCAGGTTCGTGAAATGGCGCGGTGCCGACGGTCGGACGCATCACCTGTACGAAAAGCGTTGGGCGCTCTGCTTCCCGCCGCTCATTCTGGCAGTCAATATAGCCGAGGCCGTGGTTCGCGACGTCCAGATGTTCAGTTTCGGATTATGGGACGGCGCCGTGGTCGACCATGTGTGGATGATTTCCGGTCCGTGGAACATCATGAACGCGATAGCCGGCGTTCTGAACATCATCACCATCTGCGGCTGGTTCGGCATCTTTGTTTCCAAGGACAAGTCCGAAGACATGATCTGGCCCGACATGATTTGGATGTGGATCATCGCCTACGATCTGTGGAACTTCGCGTACACCTACAACTGCATGTCCGACCATTCCACGTACACGGGCTTGGCGCTATTGATCGCCTGCACCATCCCCACGTTCTTCACGAAGCGCGGCGCATGGCTGCAACATCGCGCGCAAACGCTGGGACTGTACGCAATGTTCGCCATGGCGGTACCGCAGTTCTACACATTTGCGGAAATTCCCACCACGCACAATCCAACCGCGTTCTTCGCAGTAAGCTTGGTGGCACTTGCCGCCAACATGGCGCTTGCCGCCTACCAGGTTCACCGGATTCGTTCGCGGCATCTTAACCCGCTGAAAGACGAGCTTTATACTGACACCAGAAGCTATAGGGAGGTCGTCGAGGAAAACCGCTGATCCGCTCGTCCGATATCCTCGCGAAAGCGGAGCGCAGCCGCACAACGGCACGCACATGCGGCGACTTCCCAAACGAACGAAGGAGCCGTCATGCCCATGCAGAGCAGCGCGCCCATGCCGGGAGTCGATCCGCACCTGCCGCGTCCCGTCACGCGGCAGGTGCGCGAAAGCGCACGGCTAGACGGCACGGCGGGCGACATCATGCTGGCTGCGCGAGAATTATACGAACGCGCGGGAGTGGCAGCCACCAGCTTGGCCTCAATCGCTCGCGAGGCCGGCGTGAGCCGTAGCCTGGTGTACTATTATTTTCCCGACAAGCAGGCCGTGACTGCTGCCGTATTGGACGATTACCTGGAAGACCTGATTGAAAGCGTGGCCACCTGGAACGAACTGCGCGCATTCGGCGACACGCCCTCCGAGCTGAAGAAATGCGTGTCGGCGTTTCGCCGGGCGCTCTACACCGCATCGGGCCGACCGCGCCCCATGATAACCGTCCTGGAAGAACTGGGCATGCGCGACAAGTTCGCCACACGGGCCGTACGCGAAATCGTCGCATGCATCCAGCGCTACATCGTGTCCGAATACGCGGCATACCGCACCGTCGATATTCAGCTGGTGCCCGAAACGTTCGGATTGCTGCTCTTCGGCCTGGAGGGGATGATGAAAGCCAAACCCGACATCACCGATGACGAGTTGGCGCTGCTCATCGCGCAAACGCTGCACCTGGACATGCGGGTGATGGACCCGCCCCCGTGGCCGGAGCACCCCGCTGCTTCGGAATGAGAAGCGACGACCTTTCCCCGCACAAGGGAAACAAGCAGGAAGGAAAGCCGCTCTTTTGGAAAGTTGGCGACAAACACCGAGGCACATTCGGAAACCGAAGCGAACTCCTTGGCCAGGCGCTCAAAGGTACAGGGAGCGGACAAACTCAACGAACTCAGAATCCAAATTGCTGAGATGACGCGACCTCCGCCAAAACAAATGCAACGGCATTTCTATGGTATTCCCACAGCCGTCCACGATGGGAAGAACAAGCAGGTGCCCGTTTCTTATCGTTCGTCTTGCATGCTGCAAAGGACGTATCACGTACAATTCTCTATCAATGACGAAATCGATGTCGCTATGAGAGCTAACCTGCAAGGGAGAAACGTTCACCGAGCTCCCCTCGGACCGCACGCGCTCGATGAAGAATTCGTTGAAATCCCGCTCCCCCGAAAACAAGACCAATTCACCTTGCACCAATTCCTCAATCGCAACGACGCCTCCTGCGGCGAAGCGCGCACAATGATCGGACACCAAAGCCGCAATGGGGAACTTTTTCAGCAGCAAACCTTCCGATAATCGAAAATCGCCTTTCGACACCACACTGATGCCAAGATCGACTCTTCCCTCGGCAACAGAATCAACTATTGCGTCCCCCTTCATCTCAGCGAAGCTCAGATCGGCCGTTTGATGGGCTTCCTGAAACTCGAGAAGAGCACTGCGGTCGATGCTTCCACCGTTTTCCCTGAAACAGAGGGAATGGATGCCCACCGTAAGGGAGAGGGTTCTCTCCTTCTTGTACTGATCGGCAAGAACCTGCAACCTCTCCAAAGAAAGAAGCGCTTCTTCGGCTTTTTCTTTGAATAATTCGCCGAAGGAGGTTAAGGCTATCCCGTTAGGGCCCCGCTCGAAAAGCGAAACGCCCATGCGGCATTCGAGAACCTGAACCCCCTTGGAAACCGCCTGCGGAGACACGTAAAGCATCTTTGCAGCTTGCGAATAGCTCCCCGCCGAGGCTGCCGCCACAAAGTACTCCAGTTGGCGCATTTCGAATTCAATCAAAGCCCCTCCCTTACCCCAGTGAAACGCGAAGCTTTCAAAACATCATAGCAAAGCACTTGCCCGCTTTCGCTTCATCTATTCAACAAAAAATTGCGCTGCATCAACGCGACATTGAAGCAAATTGTTTTTCGTTGGGCTGCCCAAAGAATCACTGCTTTCCTCAAGGCGCTTGCCGCCTCTATAGTAAATACCCGAAGGTCAATCTGACTGCACGAACTTCGTTGGAGGGTAAAAGAGAGGAAAGCCATGTCGGTAGGAAGAAGAGAGTTTCTCAAAACCATCGGTGTAGCCGGTGCCGCGCTTGCAGGAGGCGCCGCGCTTGCTTCTTGCGCACCTGCGAAGTCGTCTTCGGAAGACACGCAGGGCCAAACGAACAACCTCGATGCTGCCTCGGTTGCATGGGACAGCGAAACCGACGTCTTGGTAGTGGGCACCGGGTTCGCAGGGCTCGCCGCAGCCATCGAAGCAAAAAAAGCCGGCAGCGATGTCGTCATTATCGATAAAATGACGACGTACGGAGGCAACTCGAGCATCAATGGCGGAGACATGGCCGCTGTCGGCACCCCCTTGCAGAAAGAAGCGGGCATCGAGGACAGCGTCGACCTTATGATGGCGGATATGCTTAAAGCCGGAAAATACTACAACCATCTGGATAAAGTGAAAGTGCTTGCAGAAAATTCCGGTGCCGCCGTCCAATGGCTTACCGATATCGGAGTCAAATTCACAAAGCTCAATTTCCATGGAGGCCACTCGGTTCCCCGAACCAACACGACCGAGAATGCAACGGGGGCGGACATCGTCAAGGCCGAAGTCGCCTATCTGGAGAGTCTGGGAGTTGAACTGACGCTCGGCACCAAAATGGAACGGCTCGTCGAGGATGCTTCAGGACGCATCGTCGGTGCCGAAGTTCGCAAAAAGTACAAGTTCGGGCAAGAAAACAGCGGCACCCTGGCTTACATCAAGGCAAAAAAAGCCGTCGTACTCGGAGCAGGCGGATTCTCCCAAGACGTTCCCATGCGGGCTATACACGAACCGCGCCTGACAGACTCCTTTGCAAGCACAAATCACCAAGGAGCAACGGGCGAGGCTTTGAGGGAAGCGCTCAAGCACAAAGCCATGGACGTGCACATGGATTGGATCCAGCTGGGGCCGTGGACCAGTCCCGACGAAGAGGGCTTTGGCTATTGCCCGCAATTTTGCGAACGGCTTGTGGGCTACGGGCTGATGATCGACCCCGCTACGGGAAAACGATTCGTCAAGGAAACAGGGGACCGCAAAGAGCGTGCCGACCTCATGCTCGAGATCAACCATCCCACACTTATCATCGCGGACGCCCCAACGGTTAAAAAGCAAGTGGCCCAGCACATCTTCGAAGGAGGTCTTAAAAAGGGCGTGATTATGGAATTTCAAACCCTCGATGCGATTGCGGACAAGTTTGAAATACCCGAAGAAACGTTCCTTGCCGAAGTCCAACGATGGAACGGCTTCGTGGCCCAAGGAAAGGACGAGGACTTCGGCGCAAAGGTGCAAGTTGGCGCAGAACCGACGCAAACGCCTCCGTATTACGCCGCCAAACTATGGCCGAAAGTCCACCACACCATGGGCGGACTGCATACCACTTTGCAGGCGCAGGTTATCGACCAAGACTTCAAGCCCATTCCCGGATTGTACGCAGCTGGCGAAATAACGGGCGGAACGCACGGCGCCGTGCGCTTGGGAAGCTGCGCGATTACCGATTGCACAGTCTACGGGCGCATCGCCGGGCAAAACGCGGCGAAAGAACAATCGTAAGCCTGCACAAAGATCAAGCACCGAATACGTGGTGACGCCAGAAATAGATCGCGCTCCGGCAGGACATCCGTCGGGGCGCGATGGAAAAAGGGCACCAAGAGGATAGGTTGCACCACCGTGCCCCTACCATGAGCGCTTGCGGTACCAGAAGAATTCCGCCGAAGACAAGAAGGAATACGAATTTCAACCATTTCGAGCACTTCATGCCCAACATGGCAAGCGCTGCAAGCACAAAGCCTGTAGGCGCAAGGCAAAGCATCGCGCATCGGTTCCGCCAATAGGAGCACACGACGGATAAGCCGTGGCCGATCTCCCTTGCATTATCAGCCTCGAAAGAAATCCTATGGCGCCTGCCGCCGCAGGATGCTCCAAGAGGACCTTGCCAAACAGCTCGGCAGCGCTACCGTTTCGAGCGCCCCGGCGGAGCAACAAGAATGCCGACATCGCAAGTCGCCAGCGCCTCAACAGCAAGCTCCTGCTCGGAGCGCAACGCTCCTTTGAACTCAACTCTAATCGACCGGCCCTTGCAACGCCTGCCCCCAAACGCAGGTTGCGCGCCTTATCCGGCCAATCGCTGCAGTTGCCATCCCCTCTTTTGACACGTACGGCAGATTCGACCGCATGATCCGCACGCTCGCAGGCATGTCTTTCGAATTAAGCTTTAAACTGACTTTCGACGTCATGCGTTTGAGCGATGATGGAAACCGCCGCTGATCATCGTAAGTTTGAAACGATGCTCCCATGAACAAGGGTTTACCGTCATGACATGCGCCACTCCGAAGCGGCAACGCAAATCGCATTGCCGAAACCACCAATCGGAACAGAGCCCTGACGGGGAAATAAGCGGTCGTACGATTTGAATCGCGCGCTCGATCCGATGAGCACTGCATGTGCCGACAAGGCGCAGCAAAGCTTGCGAACATCCGTCGCTGCCACCGGCTCGGCGAAAAATGCCCTCATGTGGGCACATCGCCCGATCGCGAACGCTCGACCGCCGCAGGAGTACCCTCCCGATCGCGCGCGATCCGAAACGCACTTACCGCCCGCCGTTAATCATCCTTGTCGAAATCAACCGCAAGCAAACGCGCATTGCCGTCATCGACAAGCGGATAACCCGCCGCAATCCCCGCACTTCCTCAACCCGATCCTCGAAAACGAGCCAGAAGGACCGCGTCTTCAAGCGGCAAAAGCTCGCGACGCGAGCGGTTCGAACACTCGATGCGAGGCTTCCATCGCGCAGACCGCTCCATCCCGACACGCGGCAGCAAAAAACAACTCGCCCCTGGAAGCAAGCGTTACTTCCAGGGACAAGCTTTAGTTCAGGCAATGCGAAACGATCTGCTTGCTTCCTTTAAATTTCCCTCTTCCTCAAAGCCATAGCAAGAACACCGCCCGCCGCAACAACCGCCGCAAGAGCAGGCGAAAGAGGACTGTGATCCCCCGTGCGAACGAGACCCTTGTAGCCCACTGCAGCCCGCTTGCCCTGACCGTTGTCATCAGTTCCGACGTTCTTGCCGGTTTCGGGAGAATCAGGCTTCTCCTCATTTTTGTTAGAGCCAGGATCGGCTATCTCGCGGTCCTCCATGCGCACCACGGACCCGGCCGCGGCGGCCCACCCGTCCCCGGAGCGGACCTCCACGGCGCCCTCGCGCACGCGGAACACGATCGACTCGGCCACCTCGTAGCCCCGCGGGGCGCGCGTCTCCACCATCGTGTAGACGCCCGGGGCCAGCTCCACCGAGCGCGGCTCGGGGCCCGAGACCCACTCGGCCACGGCCTCGCCGTCGGCGGAGCCCCCCTTGACGACCTTGAGGGAGGCGCCCTCCAGCTCGCCGGAGCCGGCCACGGCGGTCTTGCTCATGAGCGCGGTCGCGCCTTCGTCGGCAACGCTTACGCGCAAAGCGACGGTGCGCTGCAAGCTCTCCGAAAGGGCAAAGCTGCCGATGGTCTGGCTTCCCGGAGCAACGAAGCTTATGCTCTTGCCCATGTCCTGCGGCTTGAACAGATTAATAAGAATCTCGTTCTCGCCAAACGAAACCGACTCCGTCGCCTGGATGAAAAGACCTTCGGGCCTCTTCTCCACGCGCAGCCCCTCGGGCACGACGATATCGCCCAACTCGTCGTCCGAAATCACCTTGTCGGACTTCTCGCTTACCACGATCCCCTGAAGAAGTTCCTTTTTGGAAACGGTCAGGGTTCCATCGATCTCGTTTCCATTGAACATGAACTGCGGCACGTACGCCATCTTTTCGCGATAATCCGCCACCTTGTCCTTGATGGACTGCTTCATGCTGTCGATGGTCTGCGCTATTTCGGCAGGCATCTGTTCGGCAGACCCCGAACCGTCATTCTTGACCAAGGCGAACTCTTTGAAATTCGAGTTTCCCAGCTCTTCCCAGATAAGAAGCTGCGCGGCAACGTACCACAGCTTGTTCTGACTGTCGTCGTTGTCTTCGTTGCCGTATCCAAAATGAGAATACAGGCTCATGGTGTTGATCATATCGGAAGTGAGCGTCAAATCCGAGGGCTGGTAATCGCCCATTTTAAGGGGGTCGACCATCACGTCGGCCTCAAGGCAATAAACCGGCTTTTCCTCGTGGCTGATAACAGCCACGGCAACGTAGTTCGTCTTCTTCAAGTGCCCGGGATTCTGCTTGTCTTCGACCATAACCCCCAGCGTGTTTCCCGAGGGGTCCTTCGCATTGATCGCGTACACGTCTTTCCCGTCGAAAATGCTGGTAATCTCAAGAGGGCCGGCTGCAACCCCAACCGCTGAAGCGGGTGCAGCATATACCGGAGACAAGCCTATCAGCGCCATCAGAAGCAGCGCAATTACGGGCATTCTCATTCTTGTCATAAGCAATCCTTACTTAATACGAACGTAAGGCGACAAGACAACCCCCGTCGTCATAGCCGCCCATCTTCCATTTCCGGTCGAATAAATCGACCCCGAATTATGCCAGGCGGAGTCTACTATAGAATTGTTTATACATGAAAGAGTTTATATACAAGCAAGGATAAATGATCCATTGCGTAAACCATCTGCTCTGCACAGAGGCGAAAGCGCCGCGAGCCAATGCAAGCCTCAGCTCGCGGGAACCGCTTCCGCATGCAGGTCAGAGAAGTATTGCTCCGCTATGCGAGCGGACGAAGCGGCATCCTTTGCGTAGTAATCCGCGCCGATGATCCGAGCGTACTCTTCCGTCAAAACCGCGCCGCCCACCATTACGGCAGCACCCGGGACCTCAGCGTGCAAAAGCGCGATCGTCTGCTCCATCGCCTTGACGGTCGTCGTCATCAAGGCGGACAATCCCACCAACCTCGCATGGCACTCCCGAACCCCGTCCACAACCGCTTCAGGCGAAACATCGCGCCCAAGATCGACCACGCGATACCCGTAGTTCTCGAGCAGCATCTTGACGATGTTCTTCCCTATGTCGTGAATATCGCCCTTCACCGTAGCAAGCACGATAACCTGCCCGCGGTCAAGCTCGCTCGCACCCGCCTGGTCTTTGATCACGTCGAAACCGGCCTTGACGGCCTCCGCCGAAGCCATGAGCTGCGGAAGGAAGAACGTGCCTCGTTCGAACCTGTCGCCAACCTCATTGAGCGTAGGAATAAACACGTCGTTGATCAGGGACAGCGCGTCTCGCGACCGCAAAAGGCCCCGCGTCGCATCGGCCATGGGCCCCTTGCGCCCCGTAAGGATCAGCTGCTCGATTGCGCGCACCTCGTCGTCGGCCCCAGCGCTTACGCCGCTCGAATCATCGGCGCTCGGCACCGGCTCCCGCGATCCCTTGGCCGCGTCTTCAGACCCGCCGGCGCTCACGGCATAGCGCTCAACGTACGATGCGGCGTTTTCGTCTTCGCCGCTCAACACGCGAAAGCTCTCTACAACGTCCCGGCAGCGCACGGACATCGGATTGAGGATGGGCATGTCGAGCCCCGCCCCCAAAGCGGCCGCAAGGAACGTCGCCGTCATCAGCTCCCGCTCGGGCAAGCCGAAGCTGATATTCGACACGCCGAGCACCGTGCGCACGCCCAAACGCTCCTTGACCATGCTTACCGCGCGCAAAATCTCGCATGCTTCGCGTTGGTTCGTCGCCACCGACATGACAAGGCAGTCGATGGCGATGTCCTCGCGCGGAATCCCGTGCGAAACCGCCTGATCAACAATGCGCTTAGCCAAGGCGAACCGCTCCTCGGCACTTGACGGAATGCCGTGCTCGTCAAGCGTCAAGCCTACCACCGCGCAGCCGTAGCGCTTCACGATGGGAAGGATGGCCTCCAAGCTCTCCCGCTTCGCGTTCACGGAATTGACGAGCGGCTTGCCCGCATAGCCGCGCACCGCTTCCTCGATGGCGCAAGGGTCGCTCGAGTCGATCTGCAAAGGCAGCGTCGACGTTGCCTGCAGCCTCAAAACGGCGCGCGAGAGAACGTCCGCCTCGTCGAGCTCGGGTAGCCCCACGTTCACATCGAGGATCTTGGCTCCCGCCTCCTGCTGGACAACCGCCTCCCCCACCAGGTAATCGTAGTCGCCGTCGCGCAAAGCGGCCCGCAAGCGCGGCTTGCCCGTCGGGTTTATGCGCTCGCCGATCATCGCGACGCGATGCGCGTCCTTTTCGAGCACCACCGCTTCTTGGGCGCTCGTGACAACGAACGCGTCAACCTTGTCGCGCGGGGCAACCGACCGGCCCTTCGCCAGCCGCGCAAGACGCTCCACGAACACCGGGGACGTTCCGCAGCAGCCCCCGATCACGGTCACGCCCGCGGAAACGATCCCGTCCATCGCGCGCTCGAACTCGTCAGGCTCGACGTCGTATACCGTGCGCCCATCAACAATGCGCGGCATGCCGGCGTTGGGGCGCACCACAACGGGACAGCGCGCGAACCTCAAAAGCTCGTGCGCAACAGGCACCAGCTCATCGGGGCCCAGCGAGCAGTTGACGCCGACCACATGCGCGCCCAAAGCGGAAAGCGTCGCCGCCGCCACCGAAGGAGGCGTCCCCAAAAACGTTCGGCCGTCCTCCCCGAACGTCATCGAAACGAATACGGGAAGATTCGAACAGTTCTTAGCGGCAAGAAGAGCCGCTTTCGCTTCCCGCAGATCGGTCATGGTCTCTATCAGCACGATGTCGCACCCAGCCGCCACGATCGCTCGCACCTGTTCGCAGAACATATCGTAAGCATCGGAAAACGACAGCGTGCCAAGCGGTTCCAGCAAAACACCGAGCGGGCCCATCCCTCCGGCCACGTAGCGCGCGCCCGCGGCACGCGCGCAAGCGGCGGCCGCACGATACACGTCGGCCACCTCCGCACGGCCCTCCAGCTTATGAGCGTTCGCACTGAACGTGTTGGTGGTGACCATTTCCGCGCCCGCTTCAACGTAAGAAGCGTGAACAGCGGTAATGGCGTCGGGATTCGCGAAGTTCAGCAAATCGGGAAGCTCGCCATGGGCAGTCAGCCCCTGCTTTTGAAGCATGGTGCCCATGGCGCCGTCCTGCACAAGAAAGTCCAAGCCTTGCAGCACGCGCTCCAGATGCGCATCCTTGATAACCAAGCCCTCCAAGCTGTCCGGCATGCTCGCTCGCCCATCGTTCGCCATCATGTTCTCCCTCCGCACGCTAGGCGTCGTCGCCGCAGCATGACCTTCCCTGTTTCCTCCACGCGCAGCGCCCTTCAAGCGCGCACGTTTCGCACGACGCTCGCACCGCATCGCTCACCGCGCCGTCGAACACCCCCATAACGGCCGTGATGCTCTTCGTCGGGACAAGCAAGCACTCCGACGTCGCCGTCAAGCCAATGCTTCGCGGCGCATCGAGCGCGTCGAGCAACCCCTTCTGCACGGTCAGGGGAAAGTCACCGTATCCAGGGCTGTAGCGGCGGTTCACGGCGCACGCGCGCTCAGCGGCATAGCAAGTCACCTGTTCCTCCGCATCGGATGCGGCGGATTCGACCAAGGCGGAAGCCGCCGCATCGAAGAACAGCGCCTCCGTTGGACTGACCGCGACCCTTCGCTGGTACTCTCGCTCGTACGACGACCCCAGCGTGCAGGCGATCAAAACGGCTTCCCTCGCCCCCTGAAGATGCGCGGCAATGTCTTTTCCCTCCAGCGGCTGAGGCACGCCCTCAAGCCAAACGCACATATCGCTTCCCCGTTCTCGATCAAGGGGAAACGCCCGCCAAATGCACCGCGGCTTCACGGCTTTCTCGCACGCACGCATCACGTCCTCGAGTCGGGCCAAAAGCTCGGCATCGAGAGCCTGGCCATGATATCCCAGGTAACGCAGCACTTCAGCGCGATCAAAGCCCGCCATGCCGACCGCCTTCCGCACCCCAGGAGCCCCTGAGCGCGCCCACGCAGGCGCGCGCGATGTCAGGCTGGTTCATCGTGTAAATGTGCAATCCGTCAACGCCGTGCTTCTGAAGATCGACCAGCTGCTCGCACGCGAACTCGATCCCGGCCGACCGCAGGGAATCGGGAGCGTTTTCGTATTTCGCCAAAAGCTTGATGATGGGAGACGGCAGCGAGGCGCCGCACATGAACACCATGCGCTGTATCTGGGCCTTGCTCAGAAACGGCATGATGCCGCACGTTATGGGCACCGTGACGTGCGCTCTTTCGGCCGCTTCGCGAAAGCGGTAGTAATATTGGTTGTCGAAGAACAGCTGCGTGACGAAAAAGCTCGCACCTGCATCTTGCTTCTGCTTCAGATGAGCGACGGACGCCTTGAAGTCGGTGCACTCGATATGGCCTTCGGGATAAGCCGCCGCTCCAATGCAAAACCCCTCGTCAGCCAACCTCATGATAAGGTCCTTGGCATACTTGAACGGCGACGGGTCGCAGGCGGACACAAGGTCTCCGCGCAAGGCGAGCACATTGGAGACCCCGCGACGACGCAGATCGTCGATCGCAGCGGTCAACGCCTCCTCGGTAGAGTTGATGCACGTCAGATGCGCAACCGAAGGAACATCGAAGTCGTGGTGGATAAGCGAAGCGACTTCAGCCGTAGCCTGCTGGTTGCCGCTCCCTCCCGCCGAATACGTCACGCTGATGAAGTCGGGAACAAGATCGGCCAAAGAAGCCGCAACCCCATGAGCCGCATCGAGCGTCAAATCCCCCTTCGGAGGGAAAATCTCGAAAGAGACCGGCTGCTTGCGCGTAGCGAATATGTCATCTATCCTTCTCATGCCTCCATTATTGCGAATCGCGACGCTCCGAGCAAGGACGTCGGGGGCATCGGGTCGAACACGGCAGCACAGTCGCGACAAAAGGACACCCCTTCAGGGTTTCGTCAACCCAGAACGGCTCCCTATCGTACAACGGTTGCCATATTGTCATTTGCGCGATAGAATGCACATTCCCGTCGCAAACACCAACTGCAAAACGAACACGTTCGCGTTCCGCCCGGCGCCACGCTTGGGCGGAACGTCTTGTTTGCGGGGGCGCAACACCGCAAAGCCCGACACGACCCAGAAGAATCGACCATGCAACGCGACAAAATCAAACCTATCCTGTTCAGCATCATCAAGCATTCCAGCAAAGAAGAGCTCAAGAAGCAGCTGCCCAAAGACATCGTTTCGGGCATCATGGTGGCAGTAGTGGCCCTGCCCCTCTCCATCGCCCTCGCCATTGCCTCCGGCGTCAGCCCCGAAAAGGGGCTCTATACGGCCATCGTCGCCGGGTTCCTTATCGCTTTCTTAGGCGGAAGCCGCGTGCAGATCTCCGGTCCCACCGCGGCGTTCGCCACCATCGTAGCCGGCATCGTGGCCGCCGACGGCATAGACGGCCTGATCGCCGCCACCATCATCGCTGGCGTCCTGCTTATGCTCATGGGATTCTTCAAGCTCGGCGCCATCATCCGCTTCGTGCCCTACACCATCACCACGGGCTTCACCGCGGGCATCGCGGCAACGCTCGTCATCGGACAGGCGAAGGACTTCCTAGGGCTCACCTTTCCCGCAGGCGCGCCCACGGTTGAGACCATGGACAAGCTGCAGGCCGTAACCCAAAGCATCGCCACGGTCAACTGGCAAGCGTTCGCAGTGGGCGTCGTGTGCCTTGCAATCCTTTTTGCCTGGCCCAAGGTAAGCGAAAGGATCCCCGGCTCCCTGGTGGCGCTGATCGCCGGAGTGGCCATGGTGAACGGCTTCGGAATGAACGTGAACACCATCGGGGACCTTTACACCATCAACAGCGGACTGCCCGCCTTCCACGTTCCGCAACTCAACCTGGACATATTCCGCGAGCAGATGATGAACGGCGTCACCATCGCCATTTTGGCCGCCATAGAATCATTGCTGTCCTGCGTGGTCGCCGACAGCATGATCAGCTCCCACCATCGCAGCAATATGGAGCTGGTAGCGCAAGGCGCGGGCAACGTCGCGTCGGTGCTGTTCGGCGGCATCCCCGCAACGGGAGCCATCGCCCGCACGGCCGCGAACGTCAAAAACGGCGGACGCACCCCCGTCGCCGGCATGACCCATGCGCTGGTGCTGCTCATCGTCCTGGCGTTCTTCATGCCCTACGCCGCCTTCATCCCCATGCCCACCATCGCGGCCATCCTGCTGCACGTCGCATACAACATGTCCGGCTGGCGCAACTTCGCGCATCTGTGCAAAACCACGTCGAAGGGCGCCGTCGCCACGCTGCTTCTAACCTTCACGCTGACCATCGTGTTCGACCTGGTGGTAGCCATCGGCGTGGGCATGCTGATCACCGTGGTCCTGTTCATGAAGATGGTCAGCAAGGAAACCGAGGTCCGCGGCTGGAAGTACTACTGCGACGAGGACTCCGAGGTCACCCACCTTCGCGAACTGCCCAAAAGCGTGCGCGTGTACGAGATCAACGGCCCCATGTTCTTCGGCATGACCGACCGCATCACGGACATTTCGGTAAAATCGTTCACGAAGTACCTGATCATCCGCATGCGTGGCGTTCCCTCGCTCGACTCCACGGGCATGAACGCACTGGAGAACCTGTATGACTACTGCCGCGAAAACGGCGTGAGCCTCATCTTCTCGCATGCCAACGAGCAGCCCATGAAGACCATGCGGCGCGCAGGCTTCGTGGATTTGGTCGGCGAAGATCATTTCCGCGGCAACATCGACGACGCCATAGCCTACGCGCACCAGCTGCTTGACGAGGAGAGTCGAGCGGTGCGAAAGCGCGCGCAGTAGCGCAAGCGCACCGCCAAGCCAAGCCTCAACGTTGCCCGAGCGCCACGTGCGCAAGTTCCAACCTGCGCGCGTGGCCTCGACGGTCGCGCCTGGGCCACGCGAAGCGACCGCAAGAACCCTAGCCGCTGCCACCGCGCCGCAACAACTCGTTGCTTTACGTTTTCGCACCTCGCATGGTTCAATGTCCTTGCGGCGCATCGCCGCTTCCGCCCGCCTGAAAGGACGCCCCATGACCATCGCAGACGCCCTCGTAACCATGCGCAAAGAGCGCAACCTCACGCAGCAAGACGTCGCCCGCAAGCTTTTCGTAACGCGCCAAGCGGTATCTCGCTGGGAAAACGGCGAGACCACACCCGGCATCGATATGTGCAAGCTGATCTCGGCCACCTTCGACCTCCCCGTCACCCACTTGCTCGAGATGCCCGACGGAGACTACTGCCAAAGCTGCGGCATGCCCTTTTACCAACCGAAAGACTACGGCAGCGAAGCCGACGGCGCACCTTCCGCCGACTACTGCTCATGGTGCTATCGCGACGGCGCATTCGTCGAAGACGAGTCGCTTGAGGAGCTTATCGAGCGTTGCGCCCCGTACATGGCCGAATCCTGCCACGTTTCACGCGACGAGGCCGTCTCGTTCATGGGCGCGCTGCTTCCCCACCTCAAGCGCTGGAAGTAGCAACCGAAGACGCCGCGGACCGCACAACGTGCCGAACGCGCCGGGCCAACCTTGCTGCGTGCGCGCTCCGAACGCGCCTCGTGCATGCTCCCACGCCCCCTCAGGCTTCCTCGTGATAGAATTCGTCCAGGAAAATCAACCCCGCAGCGCGCACGCAGCACCGCGGGCGTTTCAAACCCACGAAGACGGGAGCATCATGATCAAGGAACTGGTAAAGGACGAGGCCATCCTCTCGCAGCCCTGCGCTGCAGCCACCGCCGAAGACGCGTCGGTTGCGCAGGATCTGATCGACACGCTGATCTCGCTCGAAGGCGCCGCATGCTTGGCGGCCAATCAAATTGGCGCCGCCACCTGCGTTGTCGCCTATCTTGACGACAACGACCAGCCGCACGTCATGTACAACCCCAAGCTGCTGCAGGCGCTCGGCGCGTTCAAGACCGTCGAAGGCTGCCTTTCCTTGGAGGCCGATTCCAAGGTAACGCGCTACGATCGCGTCAAAATCGCCTACGAAGAGCTGGTCGACGGCACGCTTGTTGCCCGCAAGAAGGACTTCAACGGCTGGACAGCCCAGATCATTCAGCACACGATCGACCATTGCAAGGGCAAGCTGGTCTAGCTCGCGCGCTCAGGCAGTCCGAACCATCATGGCAAAACCGTCCAGCAACCCCGATCGAGACCGTTGGATTCGCGCGCTCGCCGCAAAAGGCGGGCGCGCCGCTTCGGCTCCCCTCAATCGCAACCCGCGCGCAGGCATCGGCCCGAACAAGGCCTCGGGCCACAAGGGCGGCATCAGCCGCCAAGGATCCAAGCGCGGTTGATGCCGCACGCCTAGAATGGAGCACCCTTGCACGAAGCAGAGCCTTTCGGTCCCGAACGCAGCCATCCCCAAACGACAAGCCGCCCGATTCCTCGAGTTGCTTTCGTCTGCACGCACAACTCATGTCGAAGCCAAATGGCAGAAGCAATCGCGAAGCAGATCGCAAAAGGCACCTTTGCAGCTTGCTCGGCCGGCACGCACCCCCGGGAGCACATAAACCACCAGGCACTGCAAACGCTTGCCAACCATGGATACGGAACCGACGGGCTTCGGTCAAAGCCGCTCGACGATATTCCGCCCGTCGATTGGGTTGTCACCATGGGCTGCGGGGTTGCGTGCCCGGCGCTTCCATGCGCGCATCGCGAGGATTGGGGGCTCGAAGACCCCAGCGGCAAAGACGATAGCTCGTTCGAAACCTGTCTCGCCCTCATTGAAGATCGCATCGCCGACCTCAAGAAGCGCATGGAAGCCGCCCTTTGACCGTTTGCGCCGTATCCCGTTCGCGCAAGCCACCGACCTCCCCGAATCCCGTCGCCTCATCCCGAAAGGCCCTGCCGTGATCAAGCCCATCATGAGAAACCAAACGTTTCTTGCGCAGCCCTGCGCACCGGCGACAACCGCCGATGTCCAAACGGCGCAAGACCTGCTCGACACGCTGGCCGCCCACTCGCACGAATGCGTCGGAATGGCCGCCAACATGATCGGCGTACCGAAGCGCATCATCGTATTCGACGACGAAGGCACGTCGCGCATCATGTTCAATCCGGAAATCATCAGCTGCGCAGGCCCCTTCGAAACGGAAGAAGGCTGCCTCTCGCTGCTCGGCAGGCGCGCCGCCACACGCTACCGAACCATCAAGGTTCGCTACGAAGACGAGGCGTTTCGCTCCAAGACGAAGTCGTTCGCCGGATGGACCGCGCAGATCATCCAGCACGAGATCGACCACTGCAACGGCATCGTGATCTAGCCCGGCGGGCGGCTGCGCGATCCCGCAGCCGCTCGCGCAGCGAAGCCCCGCGCGAGCAAGCCGTGCGAAAGCCTTAGCCCTCTACCGTCCGATCGTGATTCACCACCCGATAGAACAACGATCGAATCTCGTCCGCATCGGTCGTTTGCCCAAGGGCCCACATGGTCTTCGCCACCAAAGCCTCGGTGGTCATATCGCCGCCCTTGAGAATGCCGGGATGGTTGGCAAAGGCTCGTCCCACTTCGTACACGCCCAAATCGCACCCCTCTTCGGGCACCTGCGTGGTCATCACCAGGGTTTTCCCGGCATCGACCCAGTCGAAAAGGGCCTGGTGGAAGTCATGGTACGCAGGAATTCCCCCAATGCCGAACGTCTCCACGATCACCGCATCGTAGTCGCGTTCCAAAAGTTCGAACACGCTTGGGCTCATTCCCGGCGTCAATTTGAGAACGAACACGCGCTCGTTCAAGCGATCGAACAGACGAAGCGACCCCTCGTCCGCGCATCGAACGGGCGAGGCCGCCCGGATCACGCGATCGTTCCTGATAAGGGCTATCTCGGGAAAATTAACGCTCGTAAACGCGTTGAAGCTCATGGTGCGCTGCTTGCGCGCACGAGTACCCGCGATCACCGAGCCGCCGAACGCAACGGACACGTCGCACGATCGATCGTCAAGCGCGTACAGAAGGCTTTGGTACACGTTGAGCTTCGCGTCGGTGAACGGACTGCCCATGGGCTGTTGCGAACCGGTCAGCACAATGGGCTTTCCGCTCCCCTGGATCAGGTACGAAAGCGCCGCTGCCGTGTACGCCATGGTGTCGGTGCCGTGCAGCACCACGAACCCGTCGTACGCATCGTAGGCACGCGCGATTTCGTCGCGAATGAGCATCCAATCAGCAGGTCGCATGTTTGTGCTGTCGATGTTCATAGGCTGCACCACGTCCAACGCGCACAAGCCCTCCACCTGCGGCACGAACCGAGCCAGCTCCTCGCCGGTCAGCGACGGGGCAAGTCCGCAGCCATCCTCGGCTGAAGCGATGGTGCCCCCGGTTGCAATCATCAGAATCTTCTTCATGCGCACGCTTTCCCTCGAATCCTTTGAACGAAACAACAGTACCTGCCTCCACGCAAGTGCGAACGCTCCGATCGAAAATTCCATCAAGCCCCCAGCTGCGCCCAACGCCGCCAGCTCGAAAGAGCGAAACGCCCGCCCCTTCGACCCTGCGCGCAACCTTGGATACGGCTTCGCAAAGTCGACGGCGCCACCGCTGCCCGCGCTTCTCGTGCAGAAACCGCGAATCGTCCCACGACCTCGGCCTTGCAAGGCTCCAGGAGCTTTATACTGATGCTTTTGCAGGACGAGGCGGCAGGGCAAGACGAAAGGTACATAATGGGCGGATTCTTCGGGGCTGCATCACATCATGATGTGGTGCTGGACGTGTTTTTTGGCGTGGACTACCACTCTCACTTGGGAACGCGGCGCGCGGGCATGATTTTCCACGACGACGAGGGCTTCCAGCGCGAAATCCATTCGATCGAGAACACGCCGTTCCGCACGCGCTTCGAAGACGACCTTCCCGGATTCCACGGATGCAGCGGCATCGGCTGCATCAGCGACACCGATCCGCAGCCGCTTCTGGTGCGATCGCATCTGGGCACCTTCGGCATCACCACCGTAGGCGCCATCAACAATGCCGAACAGCTGGTGGAATCCTACTTCACCGACGGCAACCGCCAGTTCATGGCCATGAGCTCCGGTGCCGTCAACACCACCGAGCTGGTGGCTGCGCTCATCAACCAGAAAGACGACTTCGTCTCGGGCATCAAGCATGCTCAGGATGCGATCGAAGGATCGCTCACCTTGCTGATCATGACCGAGGACGGCCGCATCATCGCAGCGCGCGACAAGATGGGGCGCCTCCCCGTGCTCATTGGCAAGAACGACGACGGGTTCTGCATCTCGTTCGAGTCGTTTGCGTACCACAAGCTGGGCTACGACGACGAATACGAACTGGGCCCCGGCGAAATCGTGCGCATCGACGCCGACGGGTACCAGACCATTGCCCCCGCAGGCGACAAGATGAAGATCTGCGCATTTCTGTGGGTGTACTACGGCTACCCCAACTCGAATTACGAAGGCGTGAACGTCGAGGTCATGCGCTACCGCAACGGTGCCGTCATGGCGCGCAACGAAGCCGCTGCCGGTACCCTGCCCGACCTGGACTACGTGGCGGGCGTGCCCGATTCCGGCGTACCGCACGCCATCGGATACGCAACGGAATGCAAGACGCCGTTCGCCCGCCCGTTCATCAAGTACACGCCCACGTGGGCGCGTTCGTTCATGCCCAGCAACCAAGAGGTTCGCAACCGCGTGGCCAAAATGAAGCAGATCCACATCCCCGAGCTCATCCGCGACAAAAAGCTGCTGTTCGTAGACGACTCCATCGTGCGCGGCACCCAGCTGCACGAAACGGTGGACTTCCTGTACGAATGCGGCGCGTCCGAGGTGCACATGCGCTCGGCTTGCCCGCCCATCATGTTCAGCTGCAAATACCTGAGCTTCTCAAGCAGCAAGTCCGAGATGGATCTGATCGCGCGCCGCGTAGTGCAGCAGCTCGAAGGCGACGAGGGTCAGGAGCACCTGGAGGAATACGCCGACAGCTCCACCGAGCGCGGCCAGTGCATGCTGCACGCAATCTGCGAGCAGATGGGCTTCGATTCGCTGGGCTACCAGTCGCTTGACGGCATGCTGGAAGCCATCGGCATCGATCGTGACCAGGTATGCACCTACTGCTGGAACGGCAAGGAATAGCCTTTCCCGACAACGCTTGCTCGACGAAAAGAACCGCTTCGGCGGTTCTTTTTTCATTCTCCCATTTTATTCAACAATTGTACCAATAGTGGTACTCATAACTCACCCCTTCTCCGGTACACTGCGCAGCATACTCGCCAGATCCAAAGCAAGGAGGCCCCATGAGCACCGCAGCCATCGCAACCCGGCATATCGATACCGACCATTCCTCCCGCACAACCGCGCACGCCTCGCACGCGCAGACCTCAGCAGCGAACCCGGAAATCCGCGCGATAGCCGGCGGCCTCTACCCTGGCCGCAAGCAAGCGCTTCACGCGCGAAACCAGCACAACGTCGCAGAGCATGAGCCTTCGAGCGAGTGCTTCGATCGACGCAGGGCCGCTCGAAACGACACCGCAGCGAAGCCGCGCCTCCTTCAGGGAATGCAAGGCGTCAGCTACAACCTGTCGTCAGGCGAGCGCGTCATGGCGGCAAGCGCGGGAATCCTGTTTTCCCTGGCGGCAATCGCAGCCATGATGCTCTAAAGGAAGGGGGGGGGGATACCGTGAAGGACGCTTTAACACCGTTGCGATCGCAGTCTCGACCATCGCTTCGCCCGGCCTCCGCAGATGCGGCGGCCGTCTTCGCAAGCCTGTACCGACGCTGGAGCGGCGATGCTCGTCGCCTCTCGCGCGAAAGCATGCAGGCTGTCCGCAGCGCAACGGGATCGCGCATCATCGACGTGCTTTCCATATGGGACGAACGGGAAGCATGCTGGCTGGCCGACGCACCCACCATGATCAGGCTCGACACTTGCGACATCACCGCATTCGCCATGCACAGCCCGCTCATAGCCATCCACCGCGGCCACGTCGAGACCGACTCCCCCATTGCAACCTTCGGGTCGCGCAGCAGCCCAGAAAACAGTTCGCACGCATCGCAGCCCTTCTTCTGGAGAAGCGTTCGGCCCTGCTCCTACGCATTAGGGCGCACGGTGGAGCGATTCGCGTTCGAAACCGACGGAAGAAAACGCCTCCTGGCCCTTGAAGCCCATCTGGACGACGGAGGATGGCTGCGCATGAGCAGTTTCGGCATCGACTCCGAGCGATCCTATTCGTATGCGTCGAGGATGTTCTTCAAGTAATCGCGATACGCATTCGCAAGCGCCGCGGGCTTTTCGATGCGCACCCGACTGCCGAACTGGGCTACCCAACCGAAAAACGCCGGACTCTCGACAACGGCCACGTGCACATGCGCATGCTCCTCCCCCGCCGATGTGACGGGAACGTCTTCGCCGAATCGGTCGATCACGCCGCCCATGGCTTCGCCGGATACCAAAAGCGTTGCGGAAACCGGCTCGCCTCCGTACATGCCGAACGCGCGCTGCTCCAGCTTCCCCGCATCGAACGTGGCAATGCGGTCGTTGCGCGAAGCAGGCTCGTCAAGCAGGGCGATATGCTCCATGCGGTCCACTCGGTAATGAGGGAACCCGTCGTGCTTCTCGTTGTATGCCACCAGGTAGTAATAGCCGTCTGCGTACACCAGCTGCACGGGAGTTTCCTCGTAGCGCCGACCGTTGCGCTGCCGAACCCGACGCTTTTGCGCATCGTATTTGAAATAGAGAAACGACACTCTGCAACGCTGCGCCATAGCGCGCTGAAGCTGATCCACGTTGGCCAGCACCGACTCGTTCTGCATCTTGATGCGACCCTCAACATGCAAACGCCTGGTCAGAAGCGCCCGCTGGCGCTCGGGAGCCAGCCGCTTCACGCTGCGAACCAGCTTGTCGCTCATGCGCTGCGTCAGGAAGCGCGAGCTTTGCACTGCGTCCACCAACAACGCAAGCTCCGAAAGCGTGAAATCTCGCGAAGCCAACGCGTACTCGACCGGGGCGCAACGCCGCGTGCGTATATCCATGCCGAAAGCGCGCAACGCCTCGATGTCGCGGTATACCGACTTGCGTTCGGCCGAAACACCGAGCGCCCCTAGCCGCTCGAGGATCTCGGCCATAGTAAGGCCGCGCTCGTCATCGGTTTCATCTTGAAGCATCTTCATGAGATGCAGCAGCTTCAGCTTCTGGCGGTTGACGGCCATGCACGCTCCTTTTTCAGCCACGTCTTCAAACCCCAGTATACAAGCGCGCCCCAAAACTATCGCAAAAAAGGCCCTGCCGCTTTGAATAAACGGCAGGGCCTTTCCATGCATAACGTTTAACGGCTACAGCATTTCAGCGCGCAGCTCCTCGCCGCTTTTGGAGGACAGGTACGCCGGAGCGATGTCGAACATCGTCTTGCAGCCCATCTGGCCCTCGCGGCTCAGGCGATGCGCCGCACGAGCGCACGCCGTAAGCACGCTGCCCGTAAACTCGGGGTTAGAATCCAGCTTCAGCGAGAACTCGACCACATGACGATGCTCGCCGTTTTCGCCGGTCAAGCCCGAACGAATCACCGAACCGCCATGGGGAATGCCCGCATGGTCGCGATCAAGCTCTTCCTGCGAGATAAACGTGACCGTAGTGTCGTAGTCGGCAAAGTAGTTCGGCATTTCAACGATGGCCTTTTCGATGGCCGTCAGATCGGCGCCCTCCTCGGCCACCACGAAGCACTCGCGCGTATGCTTCTCGCGCGTGGTCAACTGAGGATTCCGACCAGCCCGAACGGACTCGAGCGCCGCAGGAACGGGAACCGTGTACTGACGAGCGTCGGCCACGCCCTCGATGCGACGAATCGCATCGCTGTGACCCTGGGAAACGCCGCGACCCCAGAACGTGTAATCGGCGCCTTCGGGCAGAATGCAGTTCGCGTACAGGCGCGCAAGCGAGAACATGCCCGGATCCCAGCCGGCGGAAATGACGGCGACCTTGCCGCCTTCCTTTGCCGCTGCGTCCACGTTCGCAAAATGCGCGGGTATGTTCGCGTGCGTGTCGAAGGAGTCCACCACATTGAACAACCCGGCGTACGCCGGCGTCTGCTCGGGCAGATCGCGCGCGCTGCCACCGCACAGGATAAGGACGTCCACGTCGTCCGCATGCGCCGCCAAGTCGTCGGCAGAGTACACCGAAACGCCCTCGGTCAAAGGCTTCACGGAAGCAGGGTCGCGTCGAGTGAATAGAGCGACCAGCTCAAGATCATCGTTTTGACGGCAGGAAAGCTCCACGCCCCTGCCCAGATTGCCGTACCCCAAAATGCCGATGCGCGTTTTCGTCATATGCTGCTCCTTGTACTCGTTTGCACCCATGCATTGAATGTATAGGTTAATGATGGACGACCACAACCAACGTCGTCAACGAACGCGATGCGACTTCAAGAAAGCCCCATCGTGCTGAAACGAATTGGAAACCTTATCAGAATGAATGTACCGCACGACCGTCGTGCGAGCCAAAAGGCCGGCGCGTGGGCGCAAATCGGCACCCGTGACAGCACCCGCCCCGCATACAGCCCCCTAGAGCCGCACGCCTGCCGCATCCTAAGATGCGGCAGGCGTTTTGTCGGCGATCTCTCCGAAAGCACGCTTTCAGCACCCAGCGCATTGCCATAGGCGCCGGGTTGCTCCCACACGCCGCCCGTCCGCCTCTACGCCTTCTCCACCCGAATGGCGCACACCTTGTACTCAGGCGCCTTCGACACGCGGTCGAGCGCGGCGATGGTCAGCCAGTTGCTGTTGCCGTCCTGGAAATGGAACGGCATCCACGTTTCACCCGGGTTGGTCTTGCCCGACACGCGCGCCGTCGTCTCGATCTGGCCACGACGCGACGACACGCGCACACGATCCCCGTCGGACACGCCCAAAGCCGCCGCATCGCATTCGTGCAGCTCGATGAACGAACGATCCGCAACCTCGTTCACGCCCCGCGCGCGAGCGGTCATCGCGCAGGCGTTGTACTGGTACAGAATGCGCCCAGTGGTAAGCATGAGCGGGTATTCCGCATCGGGCAGCTCCACCGAAGGCTGATAGCTTGGCGTAGAGAACGACCCCACGCCCTGCGAAAACTCGCTCACATGCAGGATGGGCGTACCCGGATGCTCCTCGTTCGGGCACGGCCATTGCAAACCGCGCCCGGCAACGCCGTCGCCGTCAAGGCGCTTATGGCTCACGCCACCGTAGGTGGGCGTGACGGACGCCACCTCGTCCATGATCTCGGCCGGCGTCAGGCAAGGCTGGGCATACCCCATCCGATTCATGACCTCGGTGAATATCTCGGTGTCCGGACGCGCGCCCGCCAGAACGTCCACCGCCTTGCGCACGCGCTGCACGCGACGCTCGGTGTTCGTGAACGTGCCCTCCTTCTCGGCGTAGCTGCAACCGGGCAGAATCACGTCGGCGTACTTCGCCGTCTCGGTCATGAACAGGTCGTCCACCACGAAGAAGTCCAGCGACTCCAGCGCGCGGATCACGTGCCCCGTATCGGGATCGGTGCGCACAGGATCCTCACCGAACAGGAACAGCCCCTTGATGCCGCCCTCGATCATGGACGGGAAGCACTCAGTTGCCTTCACGCCGCGCTCGCGCGGCAAGCCGGTTCCCCACGCGCGCTCGAAACGGCGCACCACCTCGGGGTCGGCCACCTTCTGGTATCCCGGCAGGTCGTCGGGTCCGGCGCCCATGTCGCATGCGCCCTGCACGTTGTTCTGGCCGCGCAACGGATTCACGCCGCCGCCGCGCTTGCCCAAGTTACCCGTGATCATAGCGATGTTGGACAGCGCCATCACGCCGTCGGTGCCGGTGGAGTGCTCCGTCACTCCCAGACAGTACACGATGGCAGCCACTCGGGCCTTACCGTACATCTTGGCCGCAGCCACCAGGTCGCGTTGGTCGACGCCGCAGATATCCTCCACGCGCTCCGGCACGTAATCGCGCACCGTCGCGGACATGATCTCCACGCCCTCGGTGCGTTCGTGCACGAAATCCGCATCGTAGAGGCCTTCGCGCAGGATCACGTTCACCATGCAGTTGGCGAAAGCCACGTTGGTGCCCGGGCGCAGCTTCAAGTGAATGTCCGCCTGCGCGGCCAGCCCGATGTCGCGCGGATCCACCACGATCAAACGGCACCCGCGTTCCACCGCAGCGCGTATCTGCATGCCGATGACCGGATGAGCCTCCTCGGGGTTCGACCCCACCAGCATGATCACGTCGGCTTCGTTCACCACGTCTTCAATTGAGTTCGTCATCGCTCCCGAACCAAGCATGGTTGCCAGACCGGCAACCGTGGGAGCGTGTCAAACACGCGCGCAGCAGTCGACGTTGTTCGTCTGCAGCGCCGTTCGAGCCATCTTCTGGAACAGGTAGATGTCCTCGTTCGTGGAACGCGAACAGGCGAACGCCGCAAGGGAGGCTCCCCCATGCTCGTCGCGCAGCTCCGTGAAGCGACGAGCCACCAGATCAAGCGCGTCATCCCAGGTAGCAGGTTCGAATTCGCCCGTTTCGCGATTCTTGACAAGCGGCGTGCGCAAACGATCGGGCGCATCGACGAAGTCGAAGCTGGCCGAGCGTCCCTTCACGCACAGAAGGCCGTTGTTCGAAGGGCCGGGCGCTCCCTCCGCATCCACGATGCGCCCATCCTTCACCACCAGGTCAAGCTGGCATCCCACGCCGCAATGCGGGCACGTGGTGCGCACGCGATTCGTCTCCCACGAGCGGTACGCCGCGCGGCGCTTCTCCGTGAGGGCCCCGGTCGGGCATGCCTGCGCGCACGTGCCGCACGACTCGCAATCGGTCATGCGCCAATCGACCCCGAAAGGTGCCTCGATAACCGTGCGAACCCCGCGCTTTCCCGCCTGCAGCGTATGGTTGCGCGCAGCGCTGTTGCACGCGCCCACGCAACGCTGGCAACGGATGCACAGGTTGGGATCGTATGAAAGGAACGGATTGGCGTCCAGCACGGGCTCGCGCTTCTGCGCAACCTCGAAGGAAGACTCCAGCACGCCGTACTCGCGGCAAAGCGCTTGCAGCTCACACGCGCCGTTCTTGTCGCACGAGAAGCAGTAGTGCGTCGAATCAAGCCCATGATCGGCGATGATGAGATCGAGCGCAACGCGACGGTACGCCTCCACGCGCGGCGAATCCGTGGTCACGACCATACCGTCTTGCACAGGCGTCGAGCATGCGGGAACCGGATGGTCCAGGCCCTCCACGTCCACCACGCACACGCGGCACGACGAAACGGCTCCCGACCTCTTCAAATAGCACAGCGTGGGAATGCGCACGCCCGCCTCGCGCGCGGCGTCCAGCACGGTCGCCCCCTCGCGCGCCTGCACAGCGCTCCCATTGATCGTGATGCTAGGCATACTGAACCCGGCCCCCTTCCAACGTTCCCGGTCCGAAGCAATCACAGCGCAGGCAGCGCCCGCACTCCTGCACGGCTTCTTCGCGGCTCATCTCAATCTCGACGCCCTGGAAATCGCGTTTGCGCTCGCGAGCCGGACGTTCGGTTATCTCCACGCGCCCCTTAGGCGTGCGGTCGTTCGGGCGCGCAACGGGAACCTCCACGTCGCAGCGCAGTTTATGGCTGTACCCCAAGAACTCGTCGATGTTGCGCGCGGCGACCTTGCCCGCTCCGATGGCGCGAATGGCCGTCGCGGGTCCCGTCTGGCAATCGCCGCCCACGAACACGTTGTCGAAGCCCTCGGCGCGCAAGCGCTCGTCTGCGTTGAAGCAGCCCCAGGTGGTTGCCATGCCGAACTCCTCGAACGGGGCCGACACCACATTCTGCCCCACCGCAATCAGCACGATATCGGCCTCGATGCGGCGTTCGGGCTTGTCAGCCGCCACAGGGGCAGGTCGGCCGCCGCGCACCGCGCCGATCATCTGCGGTTGGGTGATAAGCGCCGCGCATCGCCCTTCCGCGTCCTTCTCGACGGCCACGGGCGCCTCCAGGACGATCATCTCGACGCCTTCGGCGATGGCGCTCTCCACTTCGATAGGCAAAGCGGTCATGTCTTCCTTGCGGCGCCGGTACACCACCGACACGTCGTCGGCGCCTGCGCGAACCGCAGTTCGCGCGCAATCCATGGCCACGTTGCCGCCGCCCACCACGACCACGCTCTTGCCCGAGAAATCAGGGTAGTCGCCGTCGCCGATGCGGCCCAACATATCGACAGCCGACATCACGCCCTCGGCGTCCGCGCCTTCGATGCGCAGGCTCTTGCCCGTTTGGGCGCCGATGGCCACGTACGCGGCATGGTAGGTGTCCGCGATCTCGCGCATCTCGGTCAGGCCGATCGCCTCGCCGCAGCGCGCGGTGATGGTGCCGGCGTTCATGATGCCGCGAATATCCTCGTCCAGCCGCTCGCGCGGGAAACGGTACGCAGGGATGCCGTAGCGCAGCATGCCCCCCAGCTGATCGCGCTCCTCGAACACCGTCACGCGATGCCCCATGAGCGCGCAGAAGTACGCGCAGGTCAAACCACTCGGCCCGCCGCCGATAACAGCAACGGTGCGCGCCGTGTCAACGCTGCGCTGCGGCACCGGCACGGTATCGGCGGGCGCCTGGTCCACGGCGAACTTCTTGATGCCGCGGATGTTGAGCGGCGCGTCGATGAGCGTGCGCCGACAGCGCTCCTCGCACGGATGCTCGCACACGAGCGCGCACGCCGTGGGAAACGGGTTGTCCTTGCGCACCATCTGCACGGCACCGGCGTAGTCGCCTTCGGCCACCAGCGCAATGTAGGCGGGCACGTTCACGTGCGCAGGGCAGAGCGTTTCGCAGGGAACCGACTGGCCCACGCCCGCTTGGCAGCAGCCTCGCTCCACGTGGCTTTCGTACTCCTCGGCGAACGCGTCCATGCCCTCGAGCAGCGCATTAGCCGCCTCGTAGCCAATGGCGCAGTCGGCCGTGTCGCGCACCATCTGAGCCAACGCGCGCAGTCGCTCCAACGCCCCGGCGTCGGCGTCGCACGCCACCACGCGCTCGAGCAACGCGGCAAGCTGCGGCAAACCGTCGCGGCACGGGACGCACTTGCCGCAGGTTTGCAGAGCGCCGTCGCGCAGAAGCGACAGCTGGGCGGCAAGCGGGCACATTCCCGGCGGAGCCGTCTCCACCCGTCGTCCGTGCCTGTTCAACTGTTGGGCGATACGCGCGTCGTCTTTCGACTTCGGCGCAATCGATAATGCGGCCACGTTCATCCCCCATGTTCGATGCGGTAGTTCGCTCGGCATGCCGTTGAGGCAATGCTCAAAAGTACTCGAATTAGCAGAATACCAGATGGCGCAGGTGCCCACCGACACGAAATCGCCGGAAAGCGGCAGAGGGCCGCTTCGGACGCGGCGCCTTCGAAGCGTTGGACGAAACAAGGTTGCGCGAAGCGTCTCACCGTCGCCGATCTTGCGCGAGCACTTCAGGGTTCAGGCAGTCGGCGGGACGGCGGCCCAGCACCACGTCGATCGCGCTGCGCATGGTGCGCGTGCGCAGTTCAAGCCCCGATTCCTCGGACCAGTACGCCGCATGCGACGTGAGCACGGTGTGAGGAGCGCGCAGCAGCGGATGGTCGAAGTCGACGGGTTCGCCCTCGTACACGTCGACGCCCGCGCCCCACAGCTTCCCCGATTCGAGCGCCGCCGCCAAGGCCGCAGTGTCCACCACCGCCCCGCGCGCCGTGTTCACCAGCACGGACCCTTCCTTCATGAGCGCCAGGCGATCCTCGTCCAGCAGGTGGTGCGTCTCGGGCGCGAGCGCCACATGCAGGCTGACCACGTCCGCGCAGCCCAACAGCTCGTCAAGCGACAGGATATCGTAGCCTTCCGGTGTGCGTCGGCCCGGCACCAACGAGCGCGACCAGCACACCACGCGAAAACCCAGCCCTGCGGCCTTGCGCGCAACGGCGCGGCCGATATCGCCCATCCCCACCACGCCGAACACCCGCCCGTACGCCTGCCCCATGGGCCGGCGGCGCGCATAGTCCCACACGCCTGCGCGCATGTCGGCGTCGATCTCGTTCAAACGCCTCAGCACGCACAGCGCCAACGCGATCGCATGGTCCGAGACGACCTCGGTTCCGTACCCCGGAGCAGTGCACACCGCAACGCCGTGATCCGTGGCGGCTTCCACGTCGATGTCGTCGTAGCCCACGCCGGTACGGCTGACCACCCGCAACCGAGGAAGCGCCTCGAACGCCGCGCGCGGCAACGCGCTGTACGAAGTGACCATTCCGTCGGCATCGGCCGCAAGTCGAACCAAGTCATCCAAGCCGCGCGAATCGAAACAGGCGAAATCCACGCCCGCATCGCGCGCCATGCGCTCTTCGAAGTCCATGTTCTCGAAATCGCTGTCGACCATAACGATCTTGGGCATACTCCGTCCTTCCTTGACGTGCAGTCTTGACGAACGCAATCGGTTCCAGTAGGGTCGCGTAAACCATAGAATCGTGCTTGGGAAAGGTCATAGTATGAAAAAATCGGTCGACGGCCGCAAGGTCGCCATCATCGGATGCGGGTTCGTGGGGTCGGCCACGGCTTTCACGCTGATGCAAAGCGGCCTGTTCTCGGAAATGGTGCTGGTCGACGTCGACCGCAACCGAGCCGAGGGCGAAGCGCTCGACATCAGCCACGGCATGCCTTTCGCCAGCCCCATGAACATCTACGCCGGCGACTACGACGACCTTGCCGATGCAGCCATCATCGTGGTCACGGCCGGAGCGAACCAGCAGCCTGGCGAAACGAGGCTTGACCTGGTGCACAAGAACGTGAGGATCTTCAAGTCCATCATTCCCGAAATCGCGAAGCGAGACTTCGGCGGCATCCTGCTGGTGGTATCGAACCCGGTGGACATCCTCACCTACGTGGCCTTGAAGCTTTCAGGGCTTCCCGAGGATCGCGTGATAGGATCCGGCACGGTGCTCGACACCGCGCGCTTCAAGAACATCCTGGGCGAGCACTTGGGCGTGGACCCGCGCAACGTGCACGCCCGCATCATCGGCGAGCACGGCGACAGCGAGATCGCCGTTTGGAGCTTGGCGAACGTCTCGGGCATTCCCGTCAACGACTTCTGCGAGATGCGCGGGCATTTCGAGCACGAGGAATCCATGCAGCGCATCGCCGAAGACGTGAAGAACAGCGCGTACGAGATCATCGCGAAGAAGAAGGCCACGTACTACGGCATCGCCATGGCGGTCAAGCGCATCTGCGAGGCCATCGTGCGCGACGAAAAGCCCATCTTGCCCGTATCGAACTACCAAAACGGCGGAGAGTACGGCCTGGAAGACGTGGTTTTGAGCTTGCCCGCCGTCGTAGGCAAAGGCGGCATCGAGTACCGCGTGCCCGCGCCCATCAGCCACGACGAACTTGCCGCCCTGCAAGCATCCGCCGCCAAGCTGAAGGAAGTCATCGCAGAGCTGGATCTGGATTAGAACAGCAGGGGCAAGCGCGGTCGAAGCCGCTCCGTCCTCGACCGCGCTTGCCTTACGGCCTTGCCCCTATCGCCACTTCGTGCGCAGCTCCCAAAAGGCGACGGCGCTGGCGGCAGCCACGTTCAGGGAATCCACGTCGTGATCCATGGGAATCTTCACCGTGTAGTCGCATGCCGCCACGGTGGACGGAGCAAGACCGTCGCCTTCGGTGCCCAGCACCAGCGCCAACTTCTCGCATGCGCGCAAGCGCGCGTCGTGCAGCGGGATCGAATCGTTGGAAAGCGCCAGCGCAGCAGCCTTGAATCCCAGCTCATGCAGCAAGGCCACGCCTTCGACGGCCCATTCGCGCACGCCGCCGATGCGCGTCCACGGCACCTGGAACACCGTGCCCATGGACACGCGGGCGGCACGACGGTACAGCGGGTCGTGGCACGAAGGCGTGATCAGCACCGCATCGATGCCGAGCGCAGCGGCGGAGCGAAACACGGCGCCGATGTTCGTGTAGTTCGTGATGTCCTCCAGCACCGCAACGCGGCTCGCATCGGCCAGCAGATCCTCCACCGACGGGAGCGGCGGACGCTCGAACGCCGCCAACGCCCCGCGCGTCACCTGGTATCCGGTCAACGCGTGAAACTGCTCGCGCGTTGCCACGAACGCTGGAAGTTCGGGATCGATCCGCAGCAGCCGATCGATCAGCGGCATCGTCTGGTCGAGCCAGCATTCTTCCACGAACAGCGAAATCGGACGCGCCCCGGCATCGAGCGCGCGCTCGATAACCTTGCGCGACTCCCCTATGAACAGGCCGCTTGCAAAGTCCGGACAATCCCGCAACTGCGCGTCGGTCATGCCGGAATACACCGCCAAGCGCGCGTCGTCCAAACCTTCCAAATGAATCAGCGGCATAGCTTCCCCTTTCAGTCGGCGAACATGGTACCACGCGAACGGAAGCGTCGAGCGTATGACGAATCCGCCCCATTGCAGACGCGCAGCCGCTCGCCGGTCGGCGATGCTCTATACTTTTCGCATGTAACGGGCACGGATTCAAAGGGGGCCTTATGGCCGCAACCGTCAAAACGCTTTTGGAACACCACGGCGAGCTGTACTGGGGCACGCGCCAAGCAAATCCGGGATACCACTACGGGCTGTCGCTCGATATCGGGGAAAACGGCGTTGCCGCGCAGGTGGTCTACGTGATGAGCGATCTCGATGAAAACGACAGCCCCGTCGTCACGCCCGAGATGCTCATGTCGTGCTATACCGTGGCCGACCTGGAAGCCAACGGCATCGTCCCGAGCGACCTCATGGACGAAGAAGGCAACGACTCCGTCAAAGGCTGGTACTGCATCGAAGAGTCGTTCTTCCCCGAAAACCAGGTTGAAGCGCTGCAGGAGAGCAACGCTCAGCTTGACGGCTACCTGGACATCGTGCTGGACATCATGCTCATTTCGCCCGAAGAGGTAGCGGCGGGCATGCCGTCGCTCGACGACATCTCGTTTTTCGACCTTCTGAGCGAGCTTGAGGGAATCGCGGAGCGCATCGATTCCGGCGCGCTGGCGAAACCGCTGCCGTTCGGCTTCCGCCTTGTCAGCGACGCGCTGTTCGGCTGGGAATTCGCCGACGAAGAGGACTGGCGCTAACGCACAGGCAACGCGATCCCCGCAAAGGCGCGCCCTGCGCGGGGATCTTCGCAAAAAGCACCGGGGAGCGCGATCGAAACGCTTAGGCGCCCAGGCCGAAGAACGCGGCAACAAGACGCATGCCGTACAGCACCACGACTATCCCGCAAACCACATTCACCACGCGCAGCATGCCGTCGCTGAACCGGCTGCCCAACGCGTTCACGGCAAGGGCGATCCCCTGAAACCACACGAGCGACGCCGAGCACGCTCCAACCACGAACGCAACGCCTTCCGCACCGACGAACGTCGCGCGAAAGGCGCCCAGCATCAAGGCGCCGTCGATGAGCGCTTGCGGATTGCACCAGGTAACCACGAACGCCGCCGAAACGATCGACGCGAAGCCGGCTTCGCGTCCGAAGCGCGGAGCTTTTCTCGAAGCCCCGGAAGCCGCTTGTGCGGCGGGATCTTCGCGCTTCGCCGCAATGAGACGAACGCCTATCACGACTACCAGAAGACCGCCGACCAGCTGAATTGCACGAGACAGGCCGGGCACTGCATCCATAAGCAAGCCGATACCGAAAAAACTCGCGAGCGTCAACGTCATGTCGAACAGCGTAACCGCAAGCGAAGTCGCAAGAGCGCGCCGTCGAGTGCCGGAAACCGCCGCATTGATCACGAACAGGTTCTGCATTCCAATTGGCGCCAAATACGCCAAGCCCATCGCAAAGCCCTGCAGCAAGACGGCAACCATGGCCCTATCCTTCCAGCCTGGAATCGCCTTCGAGCAACAACGCGCTGGTAGCGGCAATCCGCATGCCCAGATCAGCAGCCGATTCGTCACGCAAATCCGCCAGATCGACCAGCGCGCGTTCAAGAAGCCCTCTCCACGCACCGGCTTCAAGGGACGCCCCCGGCGCAGAGGGCTCGTCGGTTTCCAGCAACAAACGCTCGCGGGGCACGGCCTGCGCATAGGCGCGCCCGCGCTTCGTGGCCAGCATGCGCGGGCCTACCGAAAAGAAGCAGCCGAGCCGTATCGCGCGCTGCAGATCATCGGACGAGCCCGAGAACCAATGGAACACGCATGCACTGTCCTCTGTCGCGCGATGCCGTTCGAGCGCATCGAGGACCGCGCCCGCCGCGCGCACCGCATGAAGCGTTAGCACCTTGCCGCCCAGGTTGGCGCATGCAGAGACCACGCGATCGAACGCACGCTCCTGCGCCTCGCGCGACGCAACGTGCCTTGCACCAAAGTCCAGTCCGATCTCGCCGACGAATCGGGTCGATCCCACCAGATGCTCAAACCGCTCCAGCGCCCGGTTCGCGCCGTCCGACTCGCCTTCGGCCACCCACCAGGGATGCAGGCCCAAGGCCACGCGCACGTTGCCGCACGCTGCCAACTCCTGCACGGCGCGCTCGTAGCCCTCGGGCGTCACCGTTGCCGAGAGGGCGCTCACGCCAAGCTCATCAAGGCCGGCTGCAAGCGAAGCCGCATTCGGTGCGAAGTCCACATGGCAGTGCATGTCGAAAAGGCGCATCGACGAAACGTCGCCGTCGATCGCCGAAGATGCCGTCCCCAAAATAGTCACTGACCGATTCCCGCCAGCTCGCGAAGCACCTCGCCCGCAATCATCTGCCCCATGATGGGCGGCACGTACGATGCGGTGCCCAGGTTCGATCGCTCGCGCCGCGCAGCTCCTTCGCGCACGGGCACCTCGACCGGCTGCTCGCATGAATACAGCACCCGCAGACTGCGAATGCCGCGCTTGCGACCTTCCTTGCGCATGATGCGGCACAGCGGGCAGTTCACCGTTTCGTACACGTCCGCCGCGCGAAAGCACTCGGGATGCAGCTTGTTCGCCGCTCCCATGCTGCTGATCAGGCGCATGCCCTCGCGGTCTGCATATTCAGCGATCGCCAGCTTCGTGGAAATGGTGTCGATCGCGTCCACCACGTAGTCGGCACGCGCGCCGAACTCGCCCAAAAGAGCGGGGGCGTTTTCGGCTAGCACGAACGTATCCAGCGCCTCTACCTGGGCGTTCGGGTTGATGTCGGCCACCATGGCGCGCACCACCTCCGTCTTCTTGCGCCCGATGGTGCTATGAAACGCAATGGCCTGACGATTGATGTTGCTCGCCTGCACCACATCGTGGTCGACCACGATCAAGCGCCCCACCCCGCCGCGTGCGAGCGCTTCGACGCAGTTCGATCCCACGCCGCCCAAGCCCAGCACCATGACGGTGGAGGCGGCCAGGCGCTCGACGCCTTCTCGGCCCATGATCAATTCGAGTTTCGATACGGCATCGTCTGCAGCGCTCATGGCAATCCTTTCTATCGGCGAACATGGTAGCATTGCGCAACTCCCAAACGAAGCAGAGGACGGAAGCTGGGCGCGAATCAGCGCTTTAGGACCGACGGCCCCGCCATGCGCTCGGAGCGCTTGCCTGCACGCCCGGACGCGTGCTACACTCGCACGACAACGTTTCGCGGACGCCCCCATGTCAAGCGCCCGCCACTCCAAGGAGAGCGATACATGAAGTTCTAGCGATGCCCCAACCCCGACGTATCCCGGCGCCTGCACGGCGCTCGGCCCTGCGCGGACTCGCATCGCAGATCCATACGCTCGATCCAACGCCCTCGCGCCGCTCAGCGCGCCGGCGAACCCCCTACGCGAACATCCGCATGCAGGGCCTCCAAATCCACAGGAGGTCTTCATGGTTCTCACCTTGCACGATATCGGCTACGCCTACCCCGGGTCGCCCGCACCCGCCATCGAACACGTCTCGGCTACGTTCGCCGAAGGTTGGTGCGGCGTCATCGGCGACAACGGCTGCGGCAAGAGCACGCTCGCACGCATCGCATGCGGCCTGATCCAGCCCGACATCGGCAGCGTCTTTCCCCAGCGCACGGCAACGTACTGCCCCCAAGACGCCGTCACCTCGCCCGATCTGCTGTACGACTTCGCATGCGATTTCTCCCGCCACGCAATCGCGCTGCGCGAAAATCTGGGCATTAAAGACGACATGCCCTGGCGCTTCTACGAACTTAGCTTTGGGGAGCGCAAGAAAATCCAAGTGGCCGTGGCGCTTTGGCAAGACCCCGACGTATTGGCGCTCGACGAGCCCACGAACCACGTGGACGCGCCTTGCCGCGCCGCCATTGCGCAAGCGCTCAAGGGCTATCGCGGCATCGGCATCCTCGTATCGCACGATCGCGAGCTATTGAACGCCCTGGTCGAACGCTGCCTCATGTTCGAAGGCGGAGCCTGGTCCATGCGCCCGGGAACCTACGACGAAGCGCGCACGCAGCATGAACGCGAGCGCGCCGAAGCCCTGGCCAAGCGGGCAACCGCCAAGCGAGAGGCCGAACGCCTGACAGCCGAAGCGAACGAGCGGGCCCAGCAAGCCGCGCGAACGGCCGCCCGGTTGAGCGCCCGGCACCTGGACAAGCACGATAGCGACGGAAGGGGGAAGCGTCGGCTTGCCGTATACTCCGGGCAGGACGGCAAGACCGGCGCACTCGCGTCGAACATGGACGCACGCGCCGGACGAGCCCGACAGGAAGCGCAGGGCATCCGCACGGCGAAACGCTACAACGGGTCGCTCTGGCTGGAGTCGAAACCCCATCCGCGCGCAACGCTCCTGCTCATGGACGAACACGCCATCCCCTGCGGGCAGGGTCGGCTCGAGCTTCCGAAACTCGCCCTCGGAAACACCGATCACATCGGCATCTCCGGACCGAACGGTGCGGGCAAATCGACGCTCGTACGCCACCTGCTCCAACAGCTTCCCAACGACATCGCCGTCCTGACGATCCCGCAGGAAGTGTCGCCCGCCGAAGCAAGGCGCCTAGCGAACGACCTGCTTTCAACCGACGAAGCCCGCATGGGACGCCTGCTCTCGATCGTCACCCAGCTCAACTCGAACGCAAAACGCATCCTGGCCGGGAGCGAAGTGAGTCCGGGGGAGCTGCGCAAATTGATGCTGGCCCAAGGCATGCTGGACGAGCCGGCGCTCATCGTGATGGACGAACCCACCAACCACCTGGACCTGCATTCGGCAGAAGCGCTCGAACGCGCGCTTGCGGCTTACCCCGGCGCGCTCGTTGCCGTATCGCACGACCAGGCGTTTCTGAACGCTTGCACCAGCACGCGCTGGCACGTGGAGGGAGGGCGCGTGAGCGTGCGATGATCGAGCCCTTCCCAAGCGCTCCACGAAGCGTAGGTTGCCCGCACGCGAAAGCAGCCCCATAATCGATGCAATCGAAACAGGGTCGTTGCAGACCGCCACAACCACCGAACGGAGCACTTCATGTCCACCTACATTACCGGCGACACCATCCGCAAGCTGCGCGAGCGAAAAGGATGCACGCAACGCGAGCTTGCCAGCCGCCTCGGCGTCACCGACAAAGCGGTTTCCAAATGGGAAACGGGAAAGGGGCTTCCCGACATCACGCTGGTCGAGCCTTTGAGCGCGGCGCTCGACGTGTCGGTGGCCGAGCTGCTTTCGGGAGAATGCGCCCACAACTCGAATCGCTGCGCCAACATGCTGCGCACGCGGTTCTACGTCTGCCCTCTGTGCGGCAACGCCGTCCATGCAACCGGCGAGGGCGCGTTCAGCTGCTGCGGCATCCTGCTCCCCGCCCTTGACGCCGAAGACGCAGACTCTGCCGACAGCGTCCATCGTCTGGAAATCGACGTGGTAGAACATGACTTCTACGTAACGATGGACCACCCCATGACGAAGCAGCATTTCGTCAGCTTCATCGCCTACGCTACAACGGACCGCCTGCACCTGCGCAAACTGTACCCGGAGCAAAACGCCGAAGCGCGCTTCCCCATCATGGGGTCGGGAGCCGTCTACGCTTTCTGCAACCAGCACGGCCTGTTCAAGGCGAAGGCCGCACGACCTAAGCCGTCACGCTAGCCGAACCGCCCGACGGACTCGCAGGCGGTTGCGAGCCCGTCGGGGTGGTCGAGCCTGCGGACGACCCCGATCCCGATCCAGAGCCCGATCCCGATCCGGAACCCGTCGCGGAGCCCGAACCGGACGACCCGGAACCGCTGCCCGGCGTCGCTTCCGACCCGGAACCGCTGCCGCCGGTCGACCCGCCGGCATCAGAGCCGGAACCAGATCCCGACCCGGTGCCGGACCCCGATCCGCCCGACGCGTCCGATCCGGATCCCCCCGTGCTCGACGAGCCGGAACCGGAGCCAGCACTGGAGCCCGAACCGCCGGAGGTCGACCCGCCCGCGCTCGGCGAACCCTGCTGGCCGTTCGAGGACCCCGACCCCGCCGAGGAGCCGCTTCCCTCATCGGAGCCTTGCGAGCCGCTGTTCGCCGCCGAACCCGCCGACCCGGATTGGCCCTGTCCGCCCGAAGCGCCGCCCGCGTCCTGCGGCGCCTCCTGCTTCTGCACCGAAACCAGGGGCTCCGGGCGCGCACCGAAACCTTCGCCCTGCGTGATCAGGTTGATCGCAAAAGCGGATACCAGCACCGCCACCATCGCGGAAACGGCGGAGACGGCAACGATCCTGCGCTGGGCCCTGCGCTTGCGCTCGCGATTGTCGCGCACCCGCTGCGCCGTCACGTCACCGAGAAGCGCGGCATCCCCGATCCGGGGCGTGAGCGACCGACGCACGGTAACCGGACGCAGCACCGCGGTTTCGCCAGCGGGCGGCAAGACGACGGTCGGCGCGTCGTCCGAACCGTCGTCGGGCACGTAGCCCGGCTCGCCCGGCTTCAGCTCGCGCAGCTTCTCGGCCGAAGCGGTGAAGAACTTCTTGTACAGCTGCGACGCCACCGCCGAGACGATGGAGCCCACGCCCACGCCGATCACCGATCCGTAGATGCCTATCTGAGACGCCAGCAGCATGGAGGTGACGGCTGCAAGCGCACCGGCGACCACCTGCGGCAACGACAGGTCGTCGAACAGCGCGCGCAGCGAACCGCCCCTCCCGGTGTTGTCCTCACGTGCATTCCGTTCCATCGTGCGCCCTCCTCGCGAACCCCAGCGTTCGCCCATTCGTTTTCTCGTCTTCGAACATACCCCACTCATGTCGTATGCTTATGTGGTTCATCTAAACGTTATCTGCAAGCCACAGAACGTCCAATCCTCCACCGCGATGCAGTACCGCGCAGAGCTTGGACGGTCGAAACGAACACGGAATGCGAGGCTCCATGCGCCTGAACCGATCAAAGCACTTCGACGTCTTGGTGGTAGGAAGCGGCATCGCCGGAACCATGGCGGCGCTCTCGGCAGCGCGTGCAGGAGCGCGCACGGCAATCGCCAGCCTGGGACCCCTGTTCTCGGGCTCGAGCTTCTACCCGGGCACCTGGGGCCTGGGGCTCATCGGCCCCGAGTCGCCCTCCGACGAAGCCGACCTTGCGAAGCAGATCCTCGACGTAGGCTGCGGCATGACCGATCCCGCGCTGGTCGCATCGTTCGTCGGCGGCATCTCCAGCGGAATCGAGCAGTTGGAAGCGCTCGGCGTAACGCTCAAGGAGCCAAAGCGAGCGCAGGAGCGCGAGTTCGTCCCCTGCTTCGATCGCAAGCATCGCCTGTGGCGCGGCATCGAGCGCGCGCCCTTCGAACGGGCCGCAGCCGCCGAACTTGCGCGCCTGAACATCGACGTGCTTTCCCCTTGGGAGCTGATCGACCTGGTCATGCAAGAAGGAACCGCCACAGGCGCCGTGCTGTTCGACCATGCGACTCGTTCGTTCGAGCTGGTCGCATGCGGCGCCGTCGTGCTGGCGACGGGAGGCTACGGCGGGCTGTTCGAGCGCCGGCTCACGGCGGACGACGTGCAGGGAACCGCCCAGGCCCTTGCGCTGCGCAGCGGCTGCACGCTCGTCAACCTGGAGTTCATGCAGATGATGCCCGGCCTCGTCCGCCCGAAAAGCGGCATCGTGTTCAACGAGAAGACGTTTCGCTTCGCCCAGCTGCTCGACACCGAAGGGCGCGACGCGCTGCGCGAGGTCGCAGACGCTCGTTTCGCGCTGGAGGCGCGCTCGGGGCACGGACCCTTCACGGCGCGGCTCGCATCACGCGACGTGGACCTTGCGCTGGCGAACGCAGGTCCGCGCGGGCTGACCGTGCGCTACCGTTTTGACGGCGCTTCCCCGCTGCCCGAGTTCGTGCGCACGTACTTCGACTGGCTGAAGCGGGACAGAGGCATCCAAATCGACGACGAGCTGGTCATCGCTCCGTACGCCCATGCGGCGAACGGCGGCATCCTCATCGACGAGCACGCGGCAACCGGCGTCGACGGGCTTTACGCCTGCGGCGAGGCGACGGGCGGCATGCACGGAGCCGACCGCATCGGCGGCCTCTCAAGCGCGAACGGTATCGTGTTCGGCCTGCGGGCGGGAGCTTCGGCGGCGTCACGAGCCGCAAGGGCGAATGCGCAAAGCAATCGACAGCCGCAAGCTCACGCCGCCTTCGAAGGAATCGGCATCGAGCACGGCTCGGACATCCGGGCGGCGCTGAGGCGCATCATGACCGAAAGCTGCATGATCGTGAGAAGCGAGGACGGCCTGAGCGCGGCTCAGGAAGCCCTGGAGAACCTGGCCGCGCAAACCGAATCCGCGAAACGCCGAACCGAAGACCCGCGCCAGGTTGCGGAAGCGGCGCGCATCACGGCCCAGCTGACGCTTGCGCGATCCATCGTGGAAGCGGCGCGAACGCGCACCGAAAGCCGCGGCGCGCACTATCGCCTCGACTTCCCCGCCTCGGATCCCGCCCAAGCGCGGCCGCTCGCCGTCAGCCTGGGAAGCAACGGCAGCCCCGCGGCGCGCCCGTTGCGCCAACGGCGCTGAAGCGGCGCTACGAACGCACCGCCGGGACCACCGCCAGATCGGCCAGCGTCACGCCGTCGACGTAGTCTTCTATCGTCTTGTCCAGGCCCGCCCAAAAGCGGACGGTGGTGCACTCCGACAAGCGCGGACATCGATCGTCGCCGTCAAGGCCCATGCACGCCACCGGAGCCGTGCTGCCTTCCACGGCGCGCAGCACGTCCCCGGCCTTGATGGCGGCGGGGTCGCTGGCCAGCACGTAGCCGCCTCCCTTGCCGCGGACGCTGCGAAGCAGCCCCGCCTGAACGAGCGGGCGGGCAAGCTGCTCAAGGTACTTGAACGAGATATCCTCCCGCTCGGCAACCTCGCGCAGCGCAACTTTCGCGCCGTCGCCCGCCTGGGCTACGTACACCATGAGCCGCAACGCGTAGCGGCCTTTCGTCGATACGAGCATCGAAACTCCTTCCCTCTGCGCCGCGCGAGCTCCGGCGAAATCAGCACGCCGGCCATCTGCCGGGCACCGAACGTTTTGCATAAATTCTATCAACTTTCTAGGATTAATGCTTGACTTTTCACGGTATCGGATTATTTTAATCCTAGCAAAATTATATGATTAACTCACGACGAGAGATTTCGGGCAATGCACCTACCAAAGCATACTATCCGCCCCGAAACGAAAGGAACGTTCGCATGATCGGAGAGAGCACGCTCCTGTCCGTACAGGGGCTCACGGCATCGGCCAACGACAAGACCATCCTGAACGCGGTTGATCTGAACATCGGATCGGGCGAAACCCACGTCATCATGGGTCCGAACGGTGCCGGCAAATCCACGCTCGGACACGTTGTCATGGGCAGCCCCGTCTACACGGTCGAAAGCGGAACGGTGGAATTCGACGGCCAGGACATCACCGACCTCGCCCCGGACAAGCGCTCGCGCGCGGGGCTGTTCCTCAGCTTCCAGGCACCGGTCGAGATTCCGGGCGTCCCCGTTTCCAGCTTCCTGCGCGCCACCACGACAGGCCGCGAAGGATTCGACATGAAGGGCAAGCTGTTCCGCAAGCACGTGCGCGACCTCGCACGCGAGCTGGACATGGATCCCGCCTACCTCGACCGAGAGCTGGGCGTGGGCTTTTCCGGCGGCGAGAAGAAGAAGCTCGAGATGCTGCAGCTTCTGCTGCTGCGACCGAAGCTGGCCATCCTGGACGAAACGGACTCCGGCCTTGACGTCGACGCCCTGGGCGTGGTTTCGCGAGGGATCGATGCGTACCGCCGCTCGTGCGAGGGCACGCTGGCCATCATCACCCACAACACCCGCATTCTGGAGCGATTGGACATCGACCGCGTCCACGTGCTGGTGCGCGGGCGCATCGTCGAAAGCGGAGACGCGTCGCTCATCCGCGAGATCGACTCCCACGGCTTCGAGCGCTTCGAGCTCATGGACCAGGCCAGCGACGCTCCCGCCGACGCGGTGAGCGCCGGTTGCGCCGCACAGCATGGCTGCGCCGCAACCGCGTAGGGAGGAAGCCATGACGAAGCAACGAACGTACGTCGACGACATCGACCGCAGCCTGTACGATTTCGCGAACGACGAAACCGGCATCGAGCGCCTTGACGCGGGGCTTACGCCGTCCATCGTACGCGAGATATCCGAGCGCAAGAACGAGCCCGGCTGGATGCTGGACTTCCGCCTGCAATCCCTCGACACGTACCATCGCATGAAAAACCCTGATTGGGGCCCTGGGTTGAGCGGCCTCAACATGGACGACATCGCCACGTACGTGAAGCCCAACACGGAGATGCAAAGCGACTGGGACAGCCTTCCCGACGACGTCAAAAACACGTTCGACCGCCTGGGGATACCCGAGGCCGAGCGCGAGTACCTTGCCGGCGTGGGGGCGCAGTACGATTCCGAGCTGGTCTACCACAGCATGCAGGACACCGCCGCCAGCATGGGCATCGTCTACTCCGGCATCGAGGAAGCGCTCCTTGACCCGGATTGGGAGCCGCTCATCAAAGAGAAGTTCATGACGCTCATCCCGCCCACCGACCACAAGTTCGCCGCGCTGCACGGCGCGGTGTGGAGCGGCGGGTCGTTCGTCTACGTTCCGAAGGGCGTCAAGCTGGACTTTCCCTTGCAAAGCTACTTTCGCCTGAACGCGAAGGGAGCCGGTCAGTTCGAGCACACGCTCATCATCGTGGAAGACGGCGCCGACCTGCATTTCATCGAAGGCTGCTCCGCGCCGAAGTACAACGTGGCGAACCTGCACGCCGGAGCGGTGGAGCTGTTCGTGGGCAAGCAGGCGCGCCTGCGCTATTCGACCATCGAGAACTGGTCGAAGAACATGTACAACCTCAACACCAAGCGCGCCCGCGTGGACGAAGGCGGATCCGTGGAATGGATCAGCGGATCCTTCGGCAGCCACGTCGGCTACCTCTACCCCATGTCCATCCTTGCCGGACGGAAATCCACGTCGAGCTTCACCGGCATCACCTTCGCCGGAGCGGGACAGAACCTGGACACGGGCTGCAAGGTGGTGCTCGCCGCACCCGATACGTCCGCGTCCATCGAAACGAAATCCATCTCGAAAGGCGGTGGCATCTCGACGTTCAGGTCGTCCATCGTAGCCACCGAAGCGGCGAAGGGATCCGCGGCCAGCGTGTCGTGCCAGTCGCTCATGCTCGACGACATCAGCCGCTCAGACACCATCCCGGCCATGGACATTCGCTGCAAGCACGTGGACATCGGACACGAGGCCACCATCGGCCGCATCGGAGACGACAAGGTCTTTTACCTGATGAGCCGCGGCATACCCGAAGAAGAGGCGCGCACGATGATCGTGAACGGCTTCGCCGACCCCGTGTCGAAAGAGCTGCCCCTTGAGTACGCCGTGGAAATGAACAACCTGATCAAGCTTGAAATGGAAGGGGCCATCGGATAATGGAAACCCTCACGATAGAACGCGCGAACGCCATGCCCGCCCCCACGTGGCACAGGCTTCGCATGAACGATGTCGACATAGAACTGCCCGCCGGCTTGACGCACGCGCGCTGCGTGGAGACACTTGCGCCGCCGTCGCTCATCGGCAAGGCGAACGCGTTCGAGCGCGTGGTCGAACGCGCCCAGGCGGCGCTCGACGAAAGGACGCCCGCATCAGAGACCGCGCCTCGAGCCATCGTCGCGGCAGCCTGCGGCACGACCGATCCCGCCGACCTGGACGTTCCCGCGCTCACGCCCTTTCAGCAGATCGCCGCCGAAAGGGAGCTGGAAGGCAGCATGGTGGAGGCATTTGAAACGGGCATGGGCCACCAAGCGCGGGAATATCTTGAATTCGCGGCAGGAGAACCAATTGTGCTGGCCACGAGCCCTGGGGAAACCGCGCGCGCATCCATTCGCATCGAAGGCGTTGACGGCGCGGTCAACGCAGCCGCCATCGACCTGGTCGCGGCCCCGAACTCATCGCTTGCGCTTACCGTCACGATGGACTCCCCTCATGCGGGCGAAGGCGCAGTCGGGACGCGCATCCGCGCATTCGTCGGCGAAAACGCCCGCATCGACCTTGCTTGCACGCAAACGCTCGACGACTCTTGGACGGCGCTCGACGACACCGGCATCGTGCTCGACCGAAACGCTCGCATGACCGTGCGCCACGTCGTGCTGGGCGCGGGCCGCAGCTACACGGGCCTCGCGGCCGACCTGCGAGGAGACGACGCGCGCCTGGATGCGGACACGCGCTACCTGGGGCACGCCCAAGAGCAGCGAGACTTCAACTACGTGGCGCACCAGCGGGGACGACGCACCGCCTGCGTCTTCAACGCCAACGGCGTGCTGGCCGGAGCGTCCTCGAAAACGCTGCGCGGGACCATCGAGCTTGCGCACGGATGCAAGGGGTCCGAAGGGTCCGAGCAGGAAACCGTGCTTCTTGCCGACGAGCGCGTGGAGAACCGCACGGTGCCCGTGATCCTCTGCGACGAAGACGACGTGGCCGGAAACCACGGAGCCACGATCGGCCACGTGCGTCCGGAGCAGCTGTTCTACCTGGCCAGCCGAGGGGTATCCCCCGATGCAGCCGAGCGCCTGTTCGTCACTGCCACGTTCGAGGAAGCGGCGCTCAGCGCCGAGGACGACAGAACCCGCGCCGCCGTAGCCCGTTTAGCCGCCGCACGCAGCATCGTTTTCGAGGAGGCAACCGCATGAGCGTCGACATAGCCGCCAATCCGTACCGCAAGGACTTTCCGCTGCTCGCGGCAAACCCAAGCCTGGCGTTTCTGGACAGCGCCGCCACGGCGCAGCGGCCCGCCGCGGTTCTGGACGCCCAGCGCGCATTCTACGAGACCATGAATGCGAACGCGCTGCGCGGCCTGTACCGGCTTTCGGTGGACGCCACCCAGGCCATCGACGATGCCCGCGCGCGCATCACGCGCTTTATCGGCGCCCATAACCCCCGCGAGCTGGTATTTTGCCGCAACGCCAGCGAAGCGCTCAACCTGGTTGCAAAGGCTTTCGCGCCCACGGTGCTCGAGCCGGGCGACGAGGTGTGCATCACCATCATGGAGCACCATTCGAACCTCGTCCCCTGGCAGCAAGCATGCCGCGACGCAGGAGCCGACCTCGTGTACTTGTACCCTGACGAAAACGGCGTGATCACGAACCAGGAACTGGATGTCAAAATAGGGCCGAAGACCAAGATCGTGGCTGCCGCGCACGTATCGAACGTCCTCGGGATCGAGAACCCTCTGGCGGCCATGGCCGAACGCGTCCATGCTCAGGGGGGCTACCTGGTGGTCGACGGCGCCCAGTCGGTGCCCCACATGCCCGTGGACGTGCGCGCGCTCGGCTGCGACTTCTTCGCCTTCTCGGCGCATAAGGCGTTCGGCCCCTTCGGCGTGGGCATGCTCTGGGGCAGCCTGGACTTGCTTGAAGAGATGCCCCCGTTTCTCACGGGCGGCGAGATGATATCGTCGGTCACGCAGGCCGACGCCGTCTGGGCTCCCGTGCCCGAAAAGTTCGAAGCGGGCACGCAGGACGCTGCGGGCATCGCCGCGTCCGCCGCGGGCATCGCGTACCTCGAGAGCATCGGCTGGGACGCCGTGCAAGCGCGCGAGCAGGCGCTCGTGCGCGCATGCATGGACCGCCTGGCGAAGCTTCCCTACGTCCGCGTTCTCGGCCACCCCGACCCGGCGCAGCATCATGGCGTCATCAGCTTCAACGTGGACGGCATACACCCGCACGACGTGGCCAGCATCCTCGACGAGCACAACGTTGCCATCCGCGCCGGTCAGCACTGCGCGCAGCCGCTGCTGACATGGCTGGGAGAAGAGTCGTGCTGCCGAGCCTCGCTGGCGCTCTACAACGACGAAAGCGATATCGAGGCGCTTGCCGAGGGCCTCGACACCGTCTGGAGGATCTTCAATGGCTAGCATCTACACCGCGGCGCTCATGGAGCACAACGCGCACCCCGACTACAAGTACCAAATGGACGAGCCCACGTGCACGCACGACGGCGTGAACCCCAGCTGCGGCGACGAGCTGACGCTGGCGCTGCGCCTAAACGGAGACGTGATCGAAGAAGCCGCCTTCACCGGCCACGGCTGCGCCGTGAGCCAGGCGGCAGCCGACATGATGGCCGACCTGATCACCGGCGAAACCATCGCCGAAGCGCAGCGCCTTTCCAGCCTCTACCTGGACATGATCAAGGGTCGCCCGCTCACCGACGAGGAGCGCGCCGACCTCGACGAGACCGCCGAGCTCGAGTCCATCGCCCGCATGCCCGCCCGCGTCAAGTGCGCCGAACTCGCCTGGCGCACGCTGGAGAAGCTGCTCGAGCAGGAAACGGAGGCAGGACGCAAGGCGCAGTGACGTCGAAACGACAGCGCGCACTCGTTCCACCACTGCACGGGTCGTGCGGATGCTTTTGGCAAAGAAGGGGCGCCTCCGTCAGACGGGGGCGCCCCTTTCATGCCGCTACTCGGCATAGTCGTGGAGCACAGCCTCGATGTTGTTGCCCTCGAGGTCGTAGACGAACGCCGCATAGTAGCCAGGATGATAGTCGCGGAGACCGAACGCGCCGTTATCGGCGCCACCAGCGTGAAGCCACAACCGACTCTACACAGCACCCTCTCCGATTTCGTCATCGCGCTCCGCCAGGCAGCGCTCCAGCATCCTCTCGATTTCGCCTACGTCGCGCTCCCTACCCCTGCTGTCGGTTGGCAACCTGAGCAGCGGGAGCCCGCACCGCTTGAGAATCGCATCCTTCATCCGATCCCGTTTGTACTGCTTTGTACCTTCCTTGTGGAATCGCCAGGCATCGACCTCGACGGCCAACAAAGGACGCTTGTTCATCTCGCGGAAGAAGAGGAAATCCACGTGCGTGCGCGGATCCCTCACGTACCTCTCCTCGAGCGGCGAAAGGGAGATGCCCTCGCCTACCAACGTGGACAATCCCACATGGCACCGGAACGACACCCGCGCGAAACGACCCGTTGCGAGCATATCCTCCAAAGCCGTCGCCATGAGGTCCTCGGAATCGTAGCGGGAGACACGCGGATACTTGCCCAAATACCTCGCTCGCTCTTCGGCGTATTCCTTGTACAGCAGGTCGAACACGGACCTGATGTTGCTCTGGACGATTTTGAACCCGTTGTACTCGATATAGCGTGCAAGCTCCTCGATGTCGTTGTCCTTACGTCCGCGAGGATTCTGCGACGCGACGACGCGAAGTTTCTTGACCGCACGAGAAACCGCGACGTTGACCATTTGGGGGTCGCCGACGAAGGCTCCAATGTTGTTTTCGACAGTGGAGAGTATGATGGCGTCGTTCTCGCGTCCTTGGAACTTATGAACCGTCGCCACGGAAACGCCTTCGGGGACCGCCTTTTTCAGCTCGCACACCTGGGGGTTGAACGGCGCGATCACGCCGATGTCCCGAATCTCCGAATCGACCAGCTCGGGAATGATCTCGTCGCACACCACAGAGACTTGGCGCATGTTCCTGCGCCCTCGCTCGTGGTTGCCTGGCACGGTGCGATGGAAGGAGAGCACGTCCCGCTCGCCCTCGTCCTTCGTCATAATGACAAGATCGTCGTCGTAGTACATCTTGTTGCAGAAGCCGATAATTCGAGGATGACAGCGATAGTGCTCTTTGAGCAAAGTCGGTTCCAATGCAGGCCAAAGGCCGAGAACCGACGTGAGCATGCTATGCTTCGCATAGCGGTAGCAATCCGGGACGCGATATTTATCGGCAATACGGTCGGTTTCGTCCGCGCGCTCCCTCTTCACCACATTGGCAAGCTGCTTATGATCGCCGACAACGACCACGTTTTTAGCGCATGCGAAAGCCAAAGCTCCAGCCGCCACGCTTATCTGGGAAGCCTCGTCCATGAGAACGCTGTCGTACCTGAAGCCTGGACCGAGGGAAGTCGTGATCGAATGCGTGGTGCTCAACACCACCGGATACTCTTCCGCGAACGCCGCCGATCCGCTCCGCAAGCTCCTTAGCTCGAACGTCCTACGATCCCGATTCGGCGAGTAACGCTTTGCAAGCTGGGCTTTGAACGCCCGCATGGACTTCTCCTCGATAGTCGCCATGTTCGCCTCGAAGTCGTACGACCTTTCCTTTAGGAGGCGAGCCTCGTCCCTCAACTCTCTGAGTTTCGCCCGATAGAACGCGTCTTGCAGCAAAGGCACAACGAGGAAGTCATCGCGCTCGATCGCATCGAGGTAGAACCCGCCGAAGAAGGCCCTGACGTAGGCGCGGTACAGAAAACCAACGGAGCGGCCCTCCTCGACGCGTCGACCTTCCCGCACCCAAAAACGCAAGATGTTTCGTGAAGTCCGTCCGAAGCGCGGATCATGAGGCTCGACTGCTCCCTTGCCAAGGCTCTCCGCATAGTCCTTGAAGTACTCGTATTCTCTTTCGTACGCGATTATCGATGCCTCGATTTCGGCGAGGCGCCCGCGATCTTCGAGAGCTCGCCCCAATCCGCTCACCAGCTCTCTCACCTCGGCGATAAGTCTTTCGCGCTCTTCCGAGGCTATGCCCCAGGCCTTGAGGTCGTGTGGGTATGCCGGCTGGTTTCCAAAGAACTCTTTCTTGATTTTGCTTCTACCTAACAGAGCGCAAACGAAACCCACATCGTTTCGGCCAAGCTTGTCCGCAACATTCTCCACAGCTGACACGTTGTTCGATACGACGGCCGTAGTGCGACCCTGCATAATGTTATTGGCGATGATATTGAGGATCGTCTGGGTTTTCCCCGTTCCAGGAGGCCCCTGCACCACGCTGAGCCTATCAGAGAAGGCCCGCTCGACAGCCGTCTTTTGGCTCGCATTGAGGCCGAAGGGGTAAATGAGCGTCGCAGGGTCGTTCTGCTGGGAGCCGGGAACGTCGCCCGACAGGTAGCAGGAGAGCATCGTGCTGCTCGCGACCGCCCCCACACCATCGTACCGCTCTTCGAGCACAGGCCTATCCGTTTTCTCGTTCAGGAGCTCGTCCGTGGATGCAAGGGCCCGAAGGTACTCGAACACGTTCTTTGGCCGCGGGTCTGCGAGCACATCCTTTTCAAGGGACACCTCGTTCATTGCATACACTCTGCAACTGCCGTTCGAGAAGCGCACGGCTAGATAGCCATCGTACATCGCAATGCGCTCCACATTGTCGAACGCCCAACCGCTCCTCCTGACAACCGTTGAACGCGGATCCCTCGTTTCCCTCGGGTGAACTTCTTTCACGCGAACCCTTCCGTAGGGGTAGGCCCTCTTTCCTTCTTTGTGCCTGATCCAGCACTTCTCCCCTACGTATTCGTATTCGTACACCTCGGCAGGCTCGTTATCGAAAGGAACCGATCCGTTATCCCTAATGAAGAATATTCGCTCGACTGGGTCCGCTAGCTCCATACGGCCACCTCCTGGACAGCCAACGATACGAGAATGGCCGCCGCCGTGCTCGCAAGGGTGCCGACAAGGTAGCATTCGGCGAACTCCTTGTCGTCGAGCATCTTGAAACGAGCGATACTCTTGGCCGTCAGCACGAAGGCGATCGCGCCGAACTGACCGCAGAGCGCTAGTACGGATATGATGGTGCGCTCGAGCATGCCTATCCAGCGTCCCGCTCGCAACTCTGCGATCGCACTCTCGCCATCATGCGTCGCATCGGCACCTTCAAGCCTCACCGCCCCGAGTAGGAGGCGGACGAGAATCGCCGCCGGACGCCAGACGATCAACAGCACCAAGCCCGTCGCCAAAGCCATCGCGGCGGATGTCGGGCCCATGACGCCGGCGAGAACCCCAACGATCCCGATCATCGGCGAGCCATCGCAGAACGCCGCGACCACCACTGCACACAATAATATGTGCAACGTCTGATCGACGCCGAAAACGGCCAGCGACGAGCCGATTCGATTCTCGAGTCGAGCCTTGCCGAAATCTATGAGCGCATGAGATATCGACAAGATAAGCCAAGCAAGGACGATACCGTCAAGCGGAAGCGCTACGGAAACGAAAAACGCCATGCACAGCGCATAGCATCCGCAATGAAAAGCAAGCAGAACCCCGCTTTCGCCCTTGCCTCGAGCGACGCGGTTCGTCTGCAGATAGAAATCGGCGATGACGTGCCCCGTCAGCACAAGCACCAAAGCGAATCCCAGCGTCATAGAGCGCTCACCACCCGAACTCGCGCGTCGAGCAATAGGAAAACAAGGCCGTGGCATTCCGTTCTTCGGCGACGCACCCCTGAGCGAGAAGGCGGTCGATCCCCTGGCGCGACATACCGGAACGCTGGGAAAGCGCATACGAGACCCCCACAAGGTCCCCTTCGAGACAGCGAAACGAACCGGCATTCCTTCCGACTTCGAGCTGCACCGGCTCGAAGAAGCCGTCTGCTCTGTCGTCAAAGGACGACAACAAGCCTTTGAATAGCTCCGATTCGGCCCGGCGGCATGAAGAGCCAAGCGTGCGCAACTCCAGCAGATTTTTGAGACGTGTTTTCAAGCTGTCCGAAAACACGTCACGACCGCAAGCGATCAGCATCGGGTAAAAGAGCTCGACCGCAAGCGCCATGTCGTTCTGGGTCGCCGTCCTCATCTTGCCTATGCTCAGCGAATGATCCGCAAGGGTTGTGAGGACCTCGTCCGAAAGCCCCCTGGATCGGAAAACGAAATCGAAACGTCTCCTTTTCTGGGCCTCGAGGATAGCGGAGCGCGCGTAATGGTAGGCTTCGCCGTCCTGGCTTGTAGATGCCCCTTCTTCAAGACGCACGTCCCACGTCCCAATTCCCAAACCGCCACGAAGCACCCCAGGACCAAGCAGAAAGCACAGAAGGCGATAGTAGAGAAACGCCGTTGCAGGCTCTCGGAAGAGCCCTTGGACCTCGTCGCCCGCGCTGAAAACAACGTCCTTCTCAATGCCCCCATTAAAGAGTTCGTTGGCAAAGAACAACGATTCGTTTGTCAGATCTTGTAAATATTCACGTTCTTCTGCCCGGTATTTGCGAGATCCTTTGATGTCCGCAATGAATGCCACATAATGCTGCACGACCGTCTCCTTGAAATTGAAGCCACCTGATCGGGAGTTTTATTATAGCAGCAAGATATATTGCTTTTACTAGTACCAATGTTTTTTGTTGCTAATATCAAATAGCAACAAAAAACATTGCCATTGCACGTTAGCGCGCAATGGACGAACCAGATGTCTGGGAGAGTCGCGAACCGCGGAGCCGTAACGCGGCATTTCAAGATATTGTCGCCCGAAACGGACGGTTTTCGGCTCGATTCCGTACGTTTCGGGCGACAATGCATCTCACAACAAGGAGGGTCCACCGCAGGTCGTTCGAACCTGCGGTGGACCCTCCTTGCTGTATCGTCGCCGAACGTTAGAAGTCGAACATCGCCGTCGAGAGGTAACGCTCGCCTGTATCGGGAAGAATCACCACGATGGTCTTCCCCTCGTTTTCCGGGCGGCGCGCCAGCTCGGTGGCGGCGGCCACGGCCGCTCCCGAAGAAATGCCCACGAGCAAGCCTTCCTTCGCCGCCAGTTCGCGCCCCGCCGCGAAAGCGTCCTCGTCAGCCACGGTGATCACCTCGTCGTACACCTCGGTGTTCAGCGTGTCGGGCACGAAGCCCGCGCCAATGCCCTGGATCTTGTGCGCGCCCGCACGTCCCTCGGACAGCACCGGCGAAGTCGCGGGCTCCACGGCAACTACCCGAACGTTCGGGTTCATGCGCTTCAGGTACGCGCCCGTGCCGCTCACCGTGCCGCCCGTGCCCACGCCCGCCACGAAGATGTCCACATCGCCGCCGGCAGCTTCCCAGATTTCCGGGCCCGTGGTGGCCTCGTGCACCGCCGGGTTCGCCGGGTTCACGAACTGGCCGGGAATGAACGAATTGGGAATCTCGGCCGCCAGCTCGTCGGCGCGCGCGATGGCGCCCTTCATGCCCTGCGCGCCCTCGGTCAGCACGAGTTCCGCACCGTATGCCTTCATGAGGTTGCGGCGCTCGACCGACATCGTTTCCGGCATGGTGATGATAAGGCGCATGCCGCGCGCAGCGGCGATAGCAGCCAAACCGATGCCGGTGTTTCCCGACGTAGGCTCGATGAGCACGGTGTCCTGGTCGATAAGCCCATCGGCCAACGCCTGGTCGATCATGGCCTTCGCGATGCGGTCCTTCACCGACCCGCCCGGATTGAACGATTCAACCTTGCCGACGATCTTCGCCTTCAGGTTGTGGTTGCGCTCGTAATTCGTCAGCTCCACCAGCGGCGTAGCGCCGATCAGCTCCGACACGCTCTTGTAAACCGTCATATCTCGCCCGCTTTCTCATCTGCGCCCGGCAAGCTCCCGGCCGACAATCGGCCTCAACCCCAGGCTTCCCTTGTGTCGCAGTAAATCCTACTTTCTTTATAGGTTTTAGTCAAGAACCCCTTCCGGCAAAATCTCGAATCCCTCGGCATCCAACTCCGGCGCGCCCTCGGCACGTCGCCGGGCAACCAGCCGCTTCGCTGCAGGAATGGACGCCAGCAGCGCCGCTCCCATGACGACGCTCGCCACGATGACCATGATCCACACCGGCGCGAACGACAGGTAGGCGTCGAACATCACGCCCGACACCACCGCTCCCACCGCGGCGCCCAAAAGCTCGAACGCCGTGACAATGCCCGTCACCGTGCCAAGATCCTTCTTGCCGTACTCCTTCACCACCATGATAGGCGGCGCCACCGTGCCCATGCAGGTGGCGAACCCGAAGAACAAGCAGGCCAAAATCGGGCCCCAGTCGGTAGCGGGAAACAGCAGCATGACACCGGCCAAAACCGACGTGATCGTGCCGAGGATCGTACCCGTGCGCATGCCCCATCGATCGTAGATGGCGCCGAGCGCCACCTTCGCCACGATGACCACCGCCAGGTAGAACGACCATACGCTGCCGGCCCACAGGGTCGAATGGCCGCCGGTGACCACTTCGGTGCCCCCTACGGTCACGCTCGTCATGTTCGCAATGGAGTTCGTGATGATGCAGCCGTTCGTGATGCCCATGGCCACGAACCCGATCACCAGCAACCAGAACGCCGAGCTCGAGCGCAAGGTCTTCCATCCCACCGAAACGTTAACGGGAACGTCGGGCGAGCGATCTTCCTTCACCTCCTCGACCTGGCCCGCGCCGTAAGGGACCATGCCCTTGTCGCTCGGGCGCGTGCTGAACGTCGCCAGCACAAGCGGCAGCGCAGCCACGAAGCACACCACGGCCAGCAGCAAAAACGCCGCACGCCAGCCCGACGCCTCGATCATGGCGCTCGTAACCGGGGAAAGCACCACCCCGCCAAGACCCGATCCTGAAAGCGCGATGGACACTGCCAAGCCGCGCTTGAGCGTGAACCAGTTCGAGATGACCACCGAAACCAGTAGGCGCGTGCCCGCGACCACCACCATGCCAGCCACCACGCACAGCGCGTACAACTGCCAGGCGGCCGTGATGAACGAGAGTCCCACCAGCACAAGAGAGCTGGTCAGCACCGTCACCGTACCCAGCACGCGCGCCGAGCACGTATCGGTAAGCCGCCCGATCACCAGCGACGCGAACACCGCAACCACCGTGGTGATGGAAACGCCCGTGTTGAATTGCCCCACCGTCAACCCTAGGTCGCGCACGATATGCGTCTGGAACAACGGGATGCAGTTCACGAACACCGTGTAACACGTCGCCATGATCAGCAGGCCGCCCGCAACGATCCACCACCCGTAGAAGATCTTCCCCTCGCTCGACCCCTTTTCAGCCATGCTTCCTCATTTCCCCAGCTTATCCAAATGCCGAATGAACTCGATGTAGAACCCCACTCCGCGCTTGAACGCGTCCACGTCCAAATTCTCGTCTTGCCCGTGAATACGCGTGCGCTGATCGCCCTTGAACAAGATGCCCGCGAACCGGTACGTGCGCGGGCACGCGCGGGCAAAATGACGCGCATCGCTGCAGCTGGTTTGCACGTACGGCGCGATGCCCGCCTCGGGATAGACCGCGTGAATCACGCGACGCAGATAGTCGAACGCCGGGTCGTCCTCAAACGGCGAGACCGGAGACGGCTCGCTGACCTCGAACAGCTCGTACGCGGTATCCTCGTCGAAGCGCTGCTTGATGCGAGAAAACGCATCGTCGACGGTCTCGCCGGGATCGACGCGCACGTTAACGGTGGCTTTCGCCTGCTTGGAAATCACGTTGTGCGCCTTCGATCCCTCAAGCTGCGTGAGCGCGTACGTGGTGCGAACCATGGCGGCCGTTTCGGGGTCGCGCTGCATGATGCGAACCACTAAAGGCCGAAACAGCCACAAGTTGCCGAACACCAAGCGCAGGCCGAAGCCGCCGCGCGCGGCCAGCTCCTTGAGCATGGCCGCCACCGGATCGGACAGGCGCGACGCGGGAGGATTCTGCTGCAATCCGTCCAACCCCGCCACCAGCTTCGCCGCGGCGTCTTCAAGCGAAGGGGTTGCCGCATGGCCCCCTGCGGAGCTCGTGGTGACGCGCGCGTTGAAAATACCCTTTTCCGCCACGCCCACAACGGCGAATTGGCCGCTCACGCCTAGCGGAGGGTTGTCGATAACCGCCCCGCCTTCGTCAAGCACCAGGTAAGGAACTCGCCCGATGCCCTTCAGGTACTCGACCATGCGCGGAGCCGTGTCGCCGCCGTCCTCTTCGGTGTTCGACGAGAAGAAGTAGATGTCGCGCGGAGGAACGTATCCTTCCGAAAGCAGTTGCTCGGCCGCCTCAAGAAGCCCGGCCCAGATGCACTTCGTATCCACCGCGCCGCGCGCATAGATCTTCCCGTCCGCAATGTCGGCGGCGAACGGATCATGCGACCATCCATGCGGGTCGGCCTCCACCACGTCGTGGTGCGCCATGAGCACCACCGGGGCAAGCGCGCGATCGGATCCTTTCCAAAGAAGCGAGATGCCGTATCCGTCGATCATTTCAAGATCCATAGACGCGAACACGCGCGGATACAATCGGCGCAGCTTGGGCACGAACTCGTCGAAAGCGCTGTGGTCGGCCTCGGGGCTGCCCGCACCCCACACGGTAGCGCTGCGAAGCATTTCGCGAAAACGTTCGACAGCCTCGTCCGATCCCATCGCCTGACTCTCCGGCAACGGATCGGAAACGGGCGTCGGCCTAAGCCTTACGGCATTCACCGTCAATACGACTGCGAACAGCGCGACAATCGCAACAGCAAAAACGAACACGGTCATATACGAACCCTTCTCTGCGGCACCATGCGGCCATTATAGACCCAACTGCTATAATCCCCCGCAAGGGGAAGGGGATCGGATGGCGCTCATCGACAGGGTTCACGGAACAGCGGGCATCAAAATCATCGTAGGATCGGCGTTTCTTTGGGCCTGGCTCGACGCGCTGTTCATGAGCGCGTTCTTCACGGCGCCCGACACGAAAGGGCTCACGGCCGAGTTGGCCGCCGTGGCCGTGTTCGGCTTCAGCGCATTCGGATACGCAGCAGCCCTCAAGAAACCGGCCGCGATCAACAGGCTCATCGCCGGGAAGCGCTTGCCGCTGATCGCAGCCTTGTTGGGAACCGCAGGTTCTTTGCTGCTCGTGTTTTCGGGCTTCGGATTCGGTTGGATGCCGCTTGCTATCGGAAGCGCGCTCGTCGCCCTGTTCGTCGCCGTGTTCCAGATCGGATGGGGCGCCGCATACTGCCAAGAAGGGGCCCGCACCGCCACGCCCTACGTCGCCGGCGCCTTCGCGTGCGCCGTCGTCATCGACACGCCCATGCTCTTCATGATCCCGGAAGCGTCTGCGGTGTTCTTCTCGCTGCTGCCCCTTATTTCGGGCCTGATCTTCACCACGGTGCCGCCCGACCAGCGAACCTATCGCCGAACCGCGGAAAGCTCGGTCCCCGCAAGGCGCGGCGTGTGTGCCCACCTGAAAACCCACCTGGGAATCTCGATGATGCTCCTGTGCGCCGCGGCGCTCGTGCTGACCAGCTTCGGATACCTGCAGCACCTCGTTTCCTTCTCGTCCGTCGCCAGCAACGGATCACCCGGCGGCGTGATCGTGCAAGTGGCCCGCGGCATAGCCGCCATCCTCATGTTCGGCATCGTCTGCATCGCCCCGCAGCGAGCAAGCGCCGTTTATCGCGTGGGGCTGCTGGCGATGATCGCCGGTTTCATGATGATGTCGTTTCTGTTCGGCTCCGAGTTGTTCTGGATTGCGGGAGCGGTCATCATCAGCGGCTATACCGCCTTCGATCTGCTGGTATGGGTCGTTTTCTCCCAGATTGCCCACACGCAGTCCCGCGATCCGCTCAAAACCGTCGCCGCCGTGCGATTGCTTGCGGTCATCTGCTACGTCGTGGGCGCCCTTGCGGGCATCCTTTTGGTGGGCAACGACCAATCCACGCACGCGTTCGTCTTCCAGGAAACCACGGCCATCGGCTATCTGGTGGTCATCGCAACCGTGCTGCTGCTCAGCAGCGAGGATATTTGGATGCTGTTCGGCTACACCGCACGCGCAGGGTCGGCCAATCAGGAAGGACTGGGACAGGAGGAACGCCTTGCCGCATGGTTCGACCGTATTGGCCTTACCGCGCGCGAGCGCGACATCGCGTCGCTTCTGGCCGCCGGTCGCACCCAGCCCTGGATCGCCGACTGCTTGAGCATATCCGAGAACACGGTGGGAACCCACGTGCGCCACATCTACCAGAAAGCGGACGTCCACAATCGCCAAGAGTTTATCGACCGCGCCATTTCACCTGATCATCCAGCATCACCTGAATCACGTGACCGCGTCTCAAGCGTCACGGATGTCACCTGATATTCCAAAATACGGGCATTCGGGCGTTGCGCGGCGCAATCCCTATCCCCCATCTTGAAGCCACGCGAACGAACTCGCGTGCCGCGCTTCTTCGCATCGGCGAGGATCGCGGGAGGGATTGAAAGGGAAGGGGAATTCCATGGAAATCAATCGCAGGAACTTCTTGAAGGGCGCGCTCGTCACCGGTGCCGCAGCAGCGGCCGCCGTTGCGCTGCCGGCGTGCAGCCCCGCCGCTCCGTCCGACTCGTCGGCCGACGCAAGCGGCTCGGCTCAAAGCGGCGCAGGCGCGAAGCATACGTGGGAAGTCGCTCCCGAACCCATCGCCGACATCGCCGAGACGCAGGACTTCGACGTAGTCATCGTGGGCGCCGGCCTCGCAGGCGTCAACGCTGCAGAAGCGGCAGCGCGCAACGGCGCCAAAACGGTGGTCATCGAACGCAACACCGGCATCTCCATCCGCGGCGTGGACGTAGGCCACATCGGCAGCAAGTACCACAAGTCGAACGGCTTCGACCTGGATCCGCGCGTGGCCACGCGCTACCTGCACCACGCGTCTCACCAGACCACGAACTACGACCTCATCTACGTATGGGCCTCGCGCTCCGGCAAGGTGTTCGACTACATCGAGGAGTTGGGCGCAGCGAACGGCGTGAGCATGGTGCCCGCGCTCTCCGGTACCGCCAAGTACGGCAACTGGTCCAAGCTTTCCGACAACTGGCGCGTCTACCCCGATGCCGTATCGTTCGTGCGCGGCGGCGAAACGTACGACATGCGCGACGACGGGCAGCCCGTCAACATCACGTTGGGCGAGCTGGTATACGATTCCGCCAAGAAGAACGGCGCCGAGTTCGTGTTCGAGGCGCGCGCCGAGCAGTTGGTGGGCAATGCGCAAAGCGGCATCACGGGCGTTGTCGCAACCACGAAAGACGGCAAGCACGTGCAGTACAACGCCAAGAACGGCGTCATCCTGGCCACGGGCGACATCGGCGGCAACCAGGAGATGGTAGACGTGTTCTGCCCCATCTCGAACCGCTCGGACGCGAACGTGTACGCCCCCGCCGGCTTCAACAACGGCGACGGCATCCTCATGGGATGCTGGGCGGGCGCGGCCATGTCGAAAAGCCCCGCTGCGCCGATGATTCACCAGTTCACGCTCGACACGCTTGAGTTCAACCTCACGTCCTTCATCATGAGCTGGCTTGCGGTCAACGCCAACGGCGAGCGCTACGGCGCCGAGATGCCCTTCGAGCCCATGTTGACCAACGCCCGCATGAACACGCCTGGCAACGTTGCCTGGTCCGTCTTCGACAGCGACTACGAGACGTACGTCATGCAGCAGCAGCCCGAGCGCTTCGATCGCTTCACCGACGGCCTGGACGCCGTCATGGAAAAGTGGCTGGGCAACGGCAAGCTCATCAAGGCCGACACGCTCGACGATCTGGCGAAGCAGCTCGACATCCCGGCGGACGCGTTCAAGGCCACCGTGGAACGCTACAACAGCATGGCCGAAGCCGGCGAGGACATCGACTTCGACGTGCCCGCGCAGTGGCTCGCACCGGTCAAGACCCCGCCGTTCTACGCGACGAAGAACGTGTGCAGCACGCTGACCATCCCGTTCGGCCTGCACGTGAACGCCGACTCCCAGGTGCTCACGGCGGAAGACCAGCCGATCGACGGCCTGTTCGCCATCGGCAACGTGCAGGGCGACTTCTTCGGCAACGACTACCCCGTGCACTGCCCCGGCGTCAGCCATGGCCGCTGCGTGACGTTCGGCCAGTTGGTCGGCGAAGCGTGCGCGAAGGACACGGTCATCAGCAAGATCTAGCGCAACCGAGCGTCACCGTACTCCCTCCCGCGAAAAGGCCGCATCAAGCGGCCTTTTCGTCATCTTGGATCTTGGAATGTCGAGCGAAAAGCAACAAGGGCGCCCTCCGCTCTCCTGCAACGGCAAGGAAGATACCCTGCGCCGTCCTGCAACGCCGCGCCCCTACAACGCCGTGCCGCGCGTTGGCACGTAGAGGCCCTTCATGTTCGCGCCCTCGTGCTCGAGCAGCCAGATTTTGCGCTCGATGCCGCCCGCGTACCCCGTAAGACTGCCGTCCGACCCGACCACACGATGGCACGGAATGATGACGGAAATGGGATTATGCCCAACGGCTCCGCCCACCGCCTGGGAAGACATCTTCTCTCTGCCGTCTTCTTGCGCGATCTCGCACGCCAGCTCGCCGTACGTGCGCACGCAACCGTAGGGGATCTCCATGAGTTTGCGCCAGACGCGCAGCCGAAACGCGGTGCCGTTCGGCTTCAAGGGCAGCTCCGCGATCGCAGGCTGCTCGCCAGCGAAGTACCGATCGAGCCAATCCTTCGCCTGCGCGAATATCGGCAGATCGTCGTTCGGGGCCATTTCGCCGTTCACGGTGCCGCCGAAGTACTTCTGCCCCGCCATCCACAGCCCGACGATGCCCTCGCCGTCGCTCGCAAGCGTGACTTCGCCGAACTCGGGGTGAGCGTAGTTCGTCCGATATACCATGCGCGTTCCTTTCGTCCATTCGGCAAGCGAATCCCGCAGGCAGCCGCCCGCGCACCCGCGCGCAGACCCTTCTCGCACAAGTCTACCGCGAAAAGGGCGCTACTGCCCCGCCGCTCGCTGTTCGGCCAAAAGCAGATCCACCATGCGTCCGTAGCTTTGCATGCCGTCGGCTTGGTCGTTCGCCTTCAGGTACGTATCGTTGGCTGCGTTGGAGACGTTTTGAACCGGCCCCTCGTACTTCGCCCAATGCTGCGCGCGCTCAGCAAGATCGCGCTGCACCGCCGCCGACAGTCCCAAGGAAATCGCACTTGCCGCATCCGAGTCGACCCTCCGCAGCGCCGAGATGACGTTGTCGTACGCCAGCACGTATCCGCTGTAGCGCATCAGCGCGTCATCGGATTGCCTGCACGCCAAATACGCGATGAAGTTCGCTTCGTCCTCGCGCATGAATCCGCACTGGTGCGCCAGTTCGTGCGCCATGGTCCAGGGGATCACGAACAGCGGATTGTCCACGTTGATATTCGATTCCATCGTGAAGGGGAAGAACATGCCGCCGATGTTCGCGTACGACAGCAGCTTGGAGGCGATCACTGGTTTCGGCGGCGAGTACAGCGGCCGCTCCAACGCCGGATACTGTTCGGCAAGCTTGCGCATGGCCTCAACCGACTCCCGCGCGTAGCGCTCGAACTGGCCCGGATGGGCGTCGAACAGGTCCGCGTCGTCGCCCAGCTGCGCCCGGGTTCGCCCCAGCTCGTCAGCAAGCGAGGCGGCAAGCGCCACAAGCTCTTCCTGGCGCTGCGCGGCATCGACGCCGGCTTCCTCCACATTGTAGCCAGCGTGCTCGGCGAAGGTATGCCGATAGTAGTTCAGCCCGCACAACGCCGTGAACAGGAAGTACACCGTGCAGCAGATGGCCGCCGCGCCCATCGCGGCGCGGTACGCCACCATAAGCCGCTCCCCCTTGCCCACAACGAGCTTGCGAACGCAGAAGCCCAGATAACCTGCGCAAAACAGCAGGAACAGCGCCACGACCCACTCGGCCACGGAAAAACTCGCAAGCGAGGGCAGAAACCCCACGACCGACGACAACGCCGGATACGCCGCCTGGCTGTACACCTGCTCCGTCCAGTCGGGATGCTGCCGCGCATACGCGGTCATCGCCAGCGCGACAGCCCCAAGCGGAAGGAACAGCATCCGTTTGAGCAAGAAGTCCCGCACGCCGCGTTTCGATTCGTTGGTTTTCATACGGGACAGTATACCCGCGCCGTCAAACCGCAAGGTCGTCAACCGATCAAGAACGACCCGCGAGCAAGCCGCGTCCCTACAGGTCGTCCACCAGCGCGCTCGACTTCGCATAGGCGGTGCTGCGCGCCTCGAAGAAGTCCGTCTTGATCATGTTCGCGTTCGCGAATTGGCTCACCCACGACATGCTCTCCGGCTCGCGCTCGTGACCTTCGTACAAGGGATCGAATCCCAGCTGAGCGCAGCGAAGGTTGCCCAGGTACTGAATGTAATCGGTCACCATCTGGCGGTTAAGACCGACCACGTCGTCGCCGATGGCGTAATGACCCCAGCGAATCTCCTGCTCGCACCCCTCCTTGATCATGGCGCGGTACTCGTCGATCAGCTCGGACGTGAACAGCGCGGGCTCCTCTTCCTTGAGTTCCAGCAAAATGTTGCGGAACAGCCACAGGTGCGTGTTCTCGTCGCGGTTGATGTAGCGGATCTCCTGCACCGACCCCGGCATGAGGTTGTTGCGGCCCAGATTGTAGAAGAACATGAAGCCGCTGTAGAAGTACACCCCTTCCAAAATGTAGTTCGCCACCAGCACGCGCGCGAGCGCTTCGGGGCTCTTGTCGTCCTGGAACTCGTTGTACAAATCGCCGATGAACTCATTGCGCCTCAGAAGATGCTCATCCTCCTTCCACTGGTACAGCACGTCGTTGCGCTCTTGCGGCTCGCAGATGGTATCGAGCATGTAGCTGTAGCTTTGGCTGTGCACGGTTTCCTGGAACGTTTGGATGGCCAGGCACAGGTTCACCTCGTTGGCGGTGATGTACTCGCCCACGTTGGGCAGGTTCGCCGACTGCAGGCTGTCAAGGAAGATGAGAAACGACAGGATCTTGTCGTAAGCGCGCCGCTCGGGCGCGGGCAGCTTGCGGTAATCCTTGATGTCCACGCCAAGGTTGATCTCCTCGGGTATCCAGAAGTTGTTCATGGCCTGGCGGTACCAGTCGCTGGCCCATTCGTACTTCATGTTGTTGAAGTCGTTGAGGTTCGTCGTGTTCCCGCCGATCATCCGCCGGTCGAGCACATCGGTGTCCCCCAGCGGGTTGAACAGGGGCTTCTTCTTGAGTTGAGACATTGCAGGCTATCTCCTTCCATGCGCCCGCAGGGCGCATATCAAACGCGCAGGTTGGCGCAGTAGGTCAGCGAGGGGCACCAGGGTGCCCGAGATCGTGGGGAGAGCGAGGGCGAAGCGTACTTCGGTACGCGAGGCCTCGGTCTCGCCGCGAGATCGGGTACCAGGGCGCCCCGCCCCCTTCGGGGACTTGCTTCGCGGCGCAGCCTGTCGGCAGGTTCCGGCGGCCGACAGGCCGACGGAACCATCACGACGAGCACGCTTCGCACTCTTCCACTTCCAAGCTCTTCGAACGCACGTAGTAGATGGTTTTCACGCCCTCTTCCCAAGCCAGAAGATACAGGTCGAGCACGCGGCGGAACGTGTACTCGTTCGTGATGTACAAGTTCATGCTCTGCGCTTGGTCGATATGGCGCTGACGCGCGCCGCACGCGCGCACCGACCACGTCTGATCGATAAGATGGGCGTTCTTGTAATACCAGAACGTGTCCACCGACAGCTCGGGCGCAACGCGCGGCATGAGCCCGTTTTTCTTCTCCTCCAAAAAGTAGCGGTTCATAACCGGATCAAGTCCCGCCGTGGTACCGGCAATGATGCTCGTGGAACTGGTGGGCGCCACGGCCAGAAGGTAGCCGTTGCGCACACCGTGCTCGGCTACGTCGCGCGCAAGGTCCGCCCAGCGCCCGTCGGTCAAGCCCCTGTCGAGAAAATACTCGCCCGTCTGCCAACCGCTCCCCTCGAAGAACTCGTACGAGCCCTTTTCCTGCGCGATGGCGCAGCTGGCGCGCACCGCAGCGTAGTGCACGTCGCCGAACACGCGATCAGCGAACGCCAGATGCTCCTCGCTTTCCCATCGAATGCCGTTTTTCGCCAGCAGATGATGGTAGCCGCTCACGCCCAAGCCCACGGGTCGGTACTGGCGGTTGCTGATCTGCGCGTACGGCACCGGGAAGAAGTTGAGGTCGATGACGTTGTCCAGCGCGCGCACCGCGCTCTCGGTGATCTGCGTCAATTCGCGCGCATCGTCCATGTCGATATGCCCCAGCGACAAGCTTGCCAGGTTGCACACCACAAACGCTCCGGGCTTCGTCACCGTCACTACCACCTGCTGGCCGTCAACGTCTTCGATGCGCTGCTCGATCTGCTCGATGGCCTCCATGTTCTGCGCGATCTCGGTGCACAGGTTGCTGCAATAGATCACGCCCCGATGCTTGTTCGGGTTCGCTCGGTTCACCGCATCGCGGTTGAACGTGAACGGCGTTCCCGTTTCCACCGCGCTCTTGATGATCAGCCGGATGACGTCCTTGATGGGAATGACCCGCTTCTTGATGCGCGCGTCGGCCACGCATTCCAAGTACTTGCGCGTCCATTCCTCGCCGAAGCAGTCCTCCAGCGCGTAGCCCTTCACCGCAAGAATCTCGTGCGGGCACATGAGATACCAGTCGCCTTCGATGTTATCGCGCGCCTGCTGCCAAAAGTAGTCGGGATAGCACACGGCCGGGAACACGTCGTGCGCCTTCATGCGATCATCGCCGTTGTTCGTGCGCAACGCAAGAAACTCCGGCAGATCGCGATGCCACGCATCCAGGTACACCGCCACGGCGCCCTGGCGCATGCCCAGCTGATCGACCGCCACCGCCGTATCGTTGGCCAGGCGAATCCACCGGATAACGCCGCCGGCCGCACCGTCGAACCCGCGTATGGCGCTGCCCGAAGCGCGCACCTTGCCGAAGTACAAGCCCATTCCGCCGCCGTACTTGCTCACCTTCGCGAAGTTGTCGATGCTGCGGTAGATGCCGTCCAAACTGTCGGGCACCGTATCGATAAAGCACGACGACAGCTGATGAAACGGCTTGCGCGCGTTCGACAACGTGGGCGTAGCCATGGTCACCTTGAGCGTAGACAGCATGTCGTAAAACCGACGCACCCACTGCATGCGGTCCTCCACGCGCTCCTTCATAGCCAGGTGCAGCGCAATGCCCAAAAACATCTCTTGCGGCGATTCGAGCGGCGCGCCTTGATGGGTGCGAATGACGTAGCGATCAAGCAGCAGCTGCAAACCCGCGTACGTGAACAGGTCGTTGCGGCGAAGATCGATGAACGCCGCGGCTTCGTCCAGCTCGGCCGGCGTGTAGCTTTGCAGGATATAGTCGCCGTACAGGCCCTCTTCCGCAAGGTAGGCGACCTTTTGCGCGAAGCCGTCAATGCGGCGCACGGCCATGCGCTCGGCAAGCGCACGCTCGAATTGAAGCATGAGCAGGCGCGCGGCGATCATCTCCCACCGCGGAGCCTCCTGCGTGGTCAGCTCGACCGCCGCCTTGATGAGCATGGCAAGCTTCTGGTCGTCCGAAGCCTCGGGCTTCGCGAACGACTGGAACTTCGCCTGCAAATGCGCAAGCTCGTATTCCTCCTCGGGAAACTCTTTTTGCGCGGCGGCAAGCGCCTCGGCCAAGCCGGAAACGCCCGCGAGCTGCGCGCACAGCTTCTCGCGCGCCATCCGTTTGCGCGCGCGCTCTTCGCGATACAGGATGTAGCTTTTCAGCTCTTGGTAATAATTGGCCTCCATAAGAGCGCGCTCCACCAAGTCCTGCACGTCTTCAACGGCAACGGCGCCGTCGCGAGAAACGGCCTCCATAGCGCGTTCGACGTTCGCCACGAGACGCACCGCCTCGTCATCGGTCAAAGCGCTGCCCACGCTGCGGAACGCCGCGCCCATGGCGCGCTTGATCTTGCCGGCGTCGTACGGCTCCGTCGTGCCGTTGCGTTTGGAAATCTGCATGATGGTCCGTGTCCTTTGCACTCTTGCGGTTGGAACATCCATCCTAGCACGATATGTTGCTAAAATCACAACATATTGGGGAACGAATAGGCAACACACGCTATCGGTGCGACGAGGATCCGAAGGGCCCGCGAAGAAAATCGAACGTTGAGCTGGCCGATCCTCCAGGTGGAGCGCCAAAATCGCACCCTTTCCCGCATGTCTCTGCCCAAAGCACAACGACCCGACCGTGATCTGCGCTCCGACGAGCCCGTTGCCAGAGCGCAGATCACGGTCGGGTCGCCCCGCCTGCCGACTAGCCCACCAAGTCGAGCAGAGTCCCCAGGTTCTTCTTGCCGAAGCTCACGCGTTCGCCGTCGTTCATCACGACGCACGGCACGCTCATTACGTTGAAGCGCTCCTTCAAGTCCGGGAAGTGGTTCAAATCGTACACATCCGCGCGCACGTGAGGGTTCTCCGCCGCGATACGCTGCGCGGCCACCACCGCGTCCGGGCACATCGTGCACGAAAGCGAAACCAGCACCTTCAGGTCGATCGGCCGAGAGATCGCCGCGATAGCCTCGCGCGACTCGTCGTCGATAGGCTGCCCCGGACCCGCGGCGTTGTACAAGCCCAACACGAACGAGGTGAACTCGTGGCCTCCGGGAACGCCGTGGAACGCCAGGCCCGTCGCAGTCCCGTCCGCCCGATGCACCCGCACGCACGGGGCTTCGGCCTCTTCACCCGCATCCTCGCTCACCTCGACCGACAGCTTGTCCGTCAAACGCGCAAGCTCCTCCATGTAAGCTCGAAGCTCTTCGGACGCAGCGCCTTCGCCTAGCGAAAGACGCAGCACAAGCGAGCTCTCCATGCGCCCGAACACCGCATCCAACTGCGCGCGAGCCGCCTGGTCGAACAGGCCGCCGCCCTCTTGAGACGCATTCGCGGCAACGGGCAAGCTTGCCGCCCGTGCCGTCGCACGATCGGGCCGCACGGGAACCAAGCCCGTCCGCTCCTGCATCGCGGCCACGTAGCGCTCCATTTCCGTGGCGGCAAGCGCAGCCTCGCCCGTAGCCGTAACCACTTGGCGCAGCGCCTTTACGCACACGTCGCCTGCAGCGTACAAGCCCTCGACGCTCGTGCGCTGCGATCGGTCGGTCACGATGTAGCCGAATTCGTCAACCTCCGCCGCCTCGCGCACCAGCTCGGTTGCAGGCTCGTATCCGGCGAACACGAACACGCCGAACGAATCGCCCTCGGAGGCGCAACGCTTCGTCACCTCGCCGGTTGCAGCGTCGCGATAGCGCACGCACCGAACGGCGTCGTCACCCGAAACTTCCTCCAGCTGCGTATGGGGCAGCACCGTTATCTTGTCATGGGCACGCGCCTCGTCGGCAACCGAAGAGGCACAGGTGAAATCATCCGTAACCATGAGGATGGTCACGTGCGTCGCGTACTTGGTCAGAAACACGCCCTCCTCGGCGGCCGCGTAGCCGCCGCCCACCACGAACACTTCCTTGTCCTGGAAGAACTCGCCGTCGCAGGTGGCGCAGTACGCCACCCCGCGCCCTTGGAACGCGTCTTCGCCCGCAAAGCCCACGCGACGAGGATGCGCGCCCGTGGCAAGCAGCACGGCAAAGCACTGCAGGTCGCCGCGCGTGGTGCGCACGGTTTTCACGTCGCCTTCCAGATCAACGCCCACCGCCTCGGCCAGCAAGAACTCCGCGCCGAACGCTTCGGCTTGGCTGCGCATGGACTCCGCAAGCTCCTTGCCGCTCGAGCTCGGCACGCCAGGATAGTTCACGATCTCCGAGGTAATGGTTATCTGCCCGCCAAAATGGTCTTGCTCGACGACGATCACCCGGTAGCGGGCCCGGGCCAGGTACAACGCGGCGGTGAGCCCCGCAGGCCCACCGCCAACGATGACGGCGTCGTAAAGCGTCTGCTCGTTCGCCATATTCGGAAGAACTACAGCTGACCGACCAGGTCCAAGCTGGGCTTGAGCGTTTCAGCGCCGGGTTGCCACTTCGCAGGGCACACCTCGTCGCCGTGCTCGGCCACGAACTGGCTGGCCTGCACGCGACGGAACAGCTCGTCGGCGTTGCGGCCCACGTTGCCCGCGGTCACTTCGTACGCGACGATCTTGCCGTCGGGGTTCACGATGAAGCTTCCGCGCTCGGCCAGGCCGTCCTCTTCGATAAGCACCTCGAAGTCGCGCGCCAGGGCATGCGTCGGGTCGGCCAGCATGGGGTACTGGATCTTCTGAATACGCTCGGAAGCGTCGTGCCACGCCTTATGCACGAAATGGGTGTCCGTGGAAACGGAGTAGATCTCGCACCCGGCGGCCTTGAACTCGTCGTACTTGTTGGCCAGGTCCTCAAGCTCGGTGGGACACACGAACGTGAAGTCGGCCGGGTAGAAGAAGAACACGCTCCACTTGCCCAGGACGTCACCCTTGGTCACCGTCTTGAATTCGCCATCCTGAAACGCCTGCACGCTGAAATCGGCTACCTCTTTGTTGATCATAGACATGCTGAGCTCCTATCCACTAATGATATTGATTACTGATAAGGTCTTGCGGATATGATACTGCATCTATGCCATTTTGCTATGCGCTTCACAACATGCGCACAAGGGAGGAACGCAGCGCCGACGAAGGTCGGTTCGCAGCCCAAACCCCAAACTCCCGGCAGCGCCCGCTCCGCTCGCTGCTCAACCACAGCCCGCCCCCATCCCCGGGTCGACAGCAAGCCTTACGCAACCAGCCCTTCCAGGTCGAACCGATGCGTGCAGCACGCGCGCATGAACTCGTTGTCGTGCGTCACCACCACAACCGCAGCGCCCTCGTCGGCCGCGCATCGCAAAGCATCGGCCAGTTTGCGCATGCTGACAGCATCCAGGCCGCTGGTAGGCTCATCCAGCATGAGCACCGATCGACGCGAAACCAACCCGCACGCAATGGACAATCGCTGCTTCTGCCCGCCCGACAACGAAGCAGGATGACGGTCCCGGAGCCCATCGAGGCCCAACCGCTCGAGTATGCGCTCGGCATACGCCGCGCGCTCTTCGCTTTTCTCAACGAACAGCAGCAGCTCCTGGTCAACGCGCGCCGCAAAGAACTCCATGCTCACGTCGTTAGGGCTGTACCAAACCCGTTCGCGCAATCTTCGCCGGGAAAGCGCCGCGCCGCCTATGCGCACCTCGCCTGCATCGGGTCGCCGCAGCCCAACCACAACCTGAGCAAGGCTGGTCTTCCCCACGCCGTTGCTCCCCGTAAGCGCAAGAATCTGCCCCGAACGCACCTCGAAGCAAGCTCCCGAAAAAAGGACCTTCCTTCCGCGGGAAACCGTTAAGTCGCGCACGTCCAACACAGCCGGTTCCGGCACTGGACGTGCACCCTTCGAAGCCTCTTCCGAACGCACGGTCGAAGAATCCTCCGCCTCGAAGCCGGGTGCATGCAAAAGAGGGCGCCGCACGGGAGTCGGGCTGCGCACGCCCATCGCAGCGCGCTCGGCATCGGACATGCCCAACACGTCCGATCGCGAGAGCACCGCCTTCATTTCCCCGTGCTCCATATAGCAGAACCGATCGGCGCAATCCATCAGATAGGCAATGCGATGCTCCGCCACCACCAGCGCGTACCCTTGCCGCTTCAAGTCCATCAATACGGCGCCCAGCTCTTGGGCGGCAGCTTCGTCAAGGTTGGCGGACGGCTCGTCCATAGCAACGATGCGCGGCGCAGGAGCCAAAGCAGACGCAATGGCCACGCGCTGCTTCTGCCCGCTCGAAAGCTGATCCACGGGAATCCTGCGCAGATCGTTCAGCCCCAAGCGCCGAATAGCCGCGTCGGTTCGGCTCACCACTTCGGCGTGGGGATACCCGATGTTCTCGCAGCCGAACGCAACCTCTCCGGCAAGCTGGCTGGAGAAAAACTGGGTCGCCGGGTCCTGGAACACGCTGCCAACCAGCTCGGATCGCTGCCAAGCCGCAAGATCGCCCGCAAAACGGCCGCCCAGGAACACCTCGCCGGAAACGTCCCCACGATAGTACCCTCCGGCCAGCCCGTTCAGAATTCGCACGACCGTCGTCTTCCCGCTGCCCGATGCGCCCATCAGCACCACGCATTCCCCGGGCTTCACGCTCAAGTCCACGCCGTGAAGCGTCTCGGGCGCATCAAGATACGAAAAGCGCACCTGCACAAGCTGCGCAATAGGATCTTCCTGCATCCTCATCCACGCTCCTCACGAAAGCCAAACATAGGCGGCAATCGCCGCCGTGAACACAACCAAACACGCCGCATCCGCAAGCTTCACGGGGCTGCGATAGTAACTCGTTCGCCGCGTCGGAGCCTCGGCCGCACGAGCAACAGCCGAAGACGACAGCCGATCCGCGCTATCCACCAGCGAAAACATCAGGGGAACCAGAACGTGCTCGAACGCCTGAACAGGATCGCCCGCCACGCAGCGCAGCGAAAGCACGCCGCGCCTTCTGCACGACTCGCGCAAACGATGGACGCTCGAGCGAACCGTCGGCGGAAATCGCAGCAAAACAAGCGCGCCCACGATGAACTTCTTGGGAACGCGCGCCCTTGCCAGCGCAGCGCTTATCAAGCCCGGCGGCGAGAGCGCTACCGCAAGAGCCGCCACCATAACGGGATACGAGTTCAAGCCGGCATACAGATGCACCGGAGAAAACACCAAGATCCGGGCGTTCAGATACACCAGCAGCAGGTACACCCCGCCCAATACCGCATACGCGACAAGCAGCTTGAGCGCCATGCCGGCCCGCCCGCCAACGGCAAGGTAGGCCAGCAAAATCCCAGTCAGGAAAGGCGTGAACGGCGAACTGCCCGCAACCGAAACCGCAACCGCCGTCAAAACCAGCACCGCGGCCTTGGTGCCCATAGCAAACCCCGCCTCGCTCCAAGCGGGAGCAAGACGCATGACCTGCGGCTCCGACGCACGAGCGAACCGATTGCCTTGAGCATTTCCCTCCATGCTAGATAGCACCCGCCTTCGCAAAGTGCTTCTTCATAAGGCGCTTGCCCACAAGCGCGCCCAGCAATCCTCCGATTGCGGTGATCGCCACAATGCCGACCAGCCACTCCCAGCTTGTATAGTACTTAAGGTACGCGTCGATGTACGCCTGCCCCACTTGCCGGACTTCCAGCGTTTCTTGGATGTAGGCGGTCAAATTCACATATATGGGAATAATGGACGACAGAACGTACAAAGAGCTGTACGTCGTCCACGCCCCCACCACGCAATTGGGCTTCGACCGAAGAGCGGGCGTGCGCAAAAACAGCAGTTCGATGATCAAGCCGCCGGCAAAGTAAAACGGGATCATGTACCAGTAATTGCCCATCAAGCAAAACGCCAACGAAGTCAAACCCGCAAGGAATATCGTGGTGCCGAAGCGGTTGACCCTCATGATCATGAGGAAGTACAAAGGCGCGACGGCAAATGAGGAAATGGCCGTGCTGGCAACCATCGATACATCGATGTTGATCGTGCTGATGGCAGCAATCGAAATCTGAATCACGATGATCAAGGCGCTGAACAGCACCGCGGTCACCACTTCCTTAACGCCCCATCTTCGCGACTCGGCCCCGCCCTGAGCTTTCGGGGTGTTTTTCGCTGTCTGTTCCATATCAATCCTACTTTCAAACGTCATGTGTTCATACAGCTTCGGAGCCCGGCCGCCCACGCCGCCGGACTCCGGCCCAACCGCTAATCCCGGTCGGTGAGCCTCCAGCCTTCCGCTTGTTCGCGTTCGCGCCAGAACGACCGATACCGTCCGGGAACCCGCACCAACTCGGCATGGATTCCCAGTTGCGTGACCCGCCCATCCTCCAGAACGGCTATCTGGTCAGCTGCCGCAATGGTGGACAAGCGATGCGCGATCGCGATAACCGTGCGGTCCTTCGCCAGTTCGTGCATGGCCTCCACGATTGCCGCCTCGTTCTCGGCGTCGAGCGCCGCCGTCGCCTCGTCGAACAGCACGATGGGAGCATCTTTCAGAAGGGCGCGGGCAATGGCAACGCGCTGGCGCTCGCCGCCCGACAGGCGGCAGCCCCCCTCCCCGACCGGCGTGCCCCATCCCTGCTCAAGACGATCGGCTACCTCGTTCAAGCGGGCTGTGCGGGCGGCTCGGCGAACCTCTTCGGGAGAAGCGTCAGGACGCCCGATCAGCACGTTCTCCTCAATGGTGCCGTCGAACAGGTACACATCCTGAAACACCAACGACACCTGGCGCATCAGTTCGTCGGGCAGCATGTCCCGCACGTCCACGCCGCCAATGCTCACGCTGCCGCTGGACACGTCCCAGAATCGGGCAACCAGCCGGGTCAGAGTCGTTTTGCCGGAACCCGAAGGCCCGACCAGCGCCGTAAGGCTGTTCTCGGGGCAAACCAAGCTCACGTCCTTCAGCACCGTGCGGGTCCCATCGTAGGAGAACCCGACATTGTCGAAGGAGATGCGCGAACCGGCTGGAATCCGAGGATTCTTCGTCTCCGGCAGAGGAGCCTCGTTCAGAATCTCTTCCGATTCGTCCAGGGAGTTCTTCGCCACGCGCAAAGCCATGCCCTGCTGGCCGATCGAGGACAAGGGGTCGATGAACCGCAAGGAAAGAACGGCTACGAACACGTACGAGGCGACGTCGATCTGCCCCCAGCCCAGCAAAACCGTAGACACCGCGAACACGAGGGCAAACGTGGCTTGCACGAACAGCGTGTATTGCCCAACCGGAGCAGCGCACTTTCGCAACGTGTCGATCGTCGCTTTACGATCGTCCTCGAAGGCTCGCTCCAAAACGTCCCATCCGTCCACCGAACGCTTCGTCGCGCGCAAAACCGGTTGGGCATGGGCGAATTCGAGCACGCGCGCCGCAACCTCGGCGCTCGAACGCTCTTCTTCCCGATGGTTCGTTCCCGCAGCCTTCGCCATGCGACGCGAGCCCCAGAACAAGAACGGCCCCATGATCACGAATGCAAGGCCGATGCGCCAATCGATGAAGAAGAACAGCAGGCAAACCGCCGCAGGCGTCGTCACGGCCAAGATCATTTGGCGCATGAATACGCTTGGCATGTTCATGGCCATCTGCAAGTTCTTCGTAAGCAGAGTGGAAACCTGACCCGATCGCTCCTTCGTGAACCAGCCAAGCGGCAGGCGCACGATATGATCGCCCAGCTTGTCCTGAAGCGAATGCATCACTTCCTCGATACCGATGAGGTACCCGCGATTGTCGGCCCAGAATCCAATTCCGCAGTTCAGCAGCGCCAGTGCGGCCGCCAGGGCCAGCAGGTACGCCGCTGCAGCGTAGTCGCCAGCAACAAGCAATCGCAGCAAGGGAAGCAGCGCCACGTATATGGCCGCTTCCGACAGACCGCACAGCACGTACAAGAACGCTTGCAGCTTCACGCCGGTAGGCTTGCCCACCAGGTTGTCCATTTGAGTGGTTATCATCGGTCCTCACCTCCGAACGAACCCTCTTCCGAAGAGCCCGCGCATTCCGTCCCGCACGAAGCAGCATCGGCATGCGGGGCCTTTCCAATCGCATCCACCTGCTGGGACTTCCACAATGCCGCATAATGACCGTCCGCCGCCAAGAGCTCCGCATGGCAACCGCGCTCGATAATCCGACCGCGGCTCAACACCAGAATCTGGTCCGCATGCACGATAGTGTCCAGCCTATGCGCAATCACGATGGTCGTACGCCCCGTTGCAAGGGCGGTCAGCGCCCTTTGGATAGCCGTTTCGTTTTCGGGGTCCGCATGCGCCGTCGCCTCGTCGAGCACCAGGATGGGAGCGTCCTGCACGATGGCGCGCGCGATGGCAACGCGCTGCGCCTCGCCGCCCGAAAGGTCGGCGCCCTCGCTTCCCACCACGGTGTCGTAGCCGCAGGGAAGCTCCTCTATGCGTTCGTGAATCTGAGCCTTGCGCGCCGCCGCCACCATGTCCTCGTCGCTTGCGCCGGGCTTTCCCAAGCAAATGTTGTCCCGAATGCTCGCGCGCAGCAGCATGCTGTCCTGAAACACCACGGCAACCTGGGACAGCACGTCGCTCGAGGCAAGATCGGAAAGCGGCGTGCCGTTCATGCGCACCGCACCCGAAACCGGATCCCAGAATCGCGGGACCAAACGCGCGAACGTGGTCTTGCCGCTTCCGGAGTCGCCGACCAGGGCCGTCACGGTTCCCGGCTCAAGCTTGGCGTCAATCCCCTCCAAAACAAAAGGCGAGTCCGGGCCGTACGCAAACGACACGTCCTCGAAGTCGATATGCAGCGAACCGTCGCCCACGGACAGCGGGCTCTCCGGCTCTGCAAGCGGGGCAACATCCAGGACAGTGGCAAGGTGGTCGGCAGCCTGAACCGACTGCTGCAAAAAGCGCACCGACACGAACAGGGCAAGAATCGCCGAAGGGATTCCCACTCCCAGCACCAGAAACGGAATGCACTGTTCGAGCGTTATGATGCCCTGCGAAACGAAAAACAGCGTGGCGGCAGCCATGACCACCAACATGGTTGCAGGAGAGAACAAAGCTGAAATCAGGCTAAACGGATTGGAAGTGCTCTTGGTCCATTCGTAGCAGATCTTGGCCAACGCAGCCGTCGCCTCTCGATACCGCACACCGGCGCGGCTCGCCGAACCGAAGGTCTTCACCACGGCTATGCCGTCGATCATCTCGACGCTTGCCGAAGACACTTCGACCAATGCCTCGTTGTACTGCTTGTTGAGCGGACCGAAGTCCTTCATCATGAAGGGCCACGCCACCCCAATCACCGCAGCAAGGTAGACGACGACCAGCAAAGCGAATCGAGCGTCCACGGTAAACAGGTACACCAGGGGAATAAGCGGGGAAAGCAGCGCCGTGGTCACGTCCACCGGCGCATGCCCGACCGACTGATGCAAGTTGAGCACATCGTCGGTGGCAGCCTGCTTCACCTGAGCCGAGTTGTTGTCGCTGAACCATCCCAGCGGAACCTTGCCCAAATGCTCCACCAGCACGGTGCGCACGTGCACGCGGAAATCAGCATCGGCGTAATGGCAGCTGCTCGTGGCAAGCGCGAACAAAATCCTTCCCGCTACAGCGCCGGCAACGGCCAGAAGCACCCAGAAGGCAAGTTCGTCAAGCGAAGGCACGCCTTCGACAATCGAAATTTGCGCCACGCGCGTAATAGCGAAGTAGGGAACGAACCCGCACAGCGAGAAAAGCGCCGCTATCACGATGTTCTTGACAATTCGCCCCCTCACCGGCTCTATCAGGCGCACGTACACGCGCTGCGCGGCGGCCTTGTCTATAGATTCCATACGCAACTCTCTTCTCTCTTGGGAAATCGTGCGGACGAATCCGCCCTACGTTCATACGCCTCGATGTTAGTTATAGCTAACTTTAATTGGAAAGCATACCATGTTCAACACAGAAAATCCATGCTCTCGGAAACGCCTCGCAATCGCCGCTTCTTCAACCGCGAACCGCGTTCACGTCCTACCTATCGAGCCGCATCAACGCGTCCATCCCCTCCTCGTCCTTGACAGGCATGCGCGCTCTGTCTATATTCTGGAATCTAATTTCGATTTCAGATCAACTCAGGAGAGACCGTGACTCCGCGAACCGCCTATCGAACCAAGCAGAAAGCGCTCGTAGCCGAGTGCATGGATCGGCATGCGGACGAATTCCTCACCGTCGACGAAGTCTGGGGCAACCTGAAATCCCACGGATCAGCCATAGGCCGCACCACGGTGTACCGCACGCTCGAAGCAGCCGTCGCCCAAGGAGCCGTAGTCAAAGTTGCCGGCATCAAAGGAACCGCCGCGCGCTACCGCGCACGCAGCACCGACCAAGATCGGCAGGGACAGCTTTCGTGCATTCGCTGCAAAGCGGTGCTGCCGCTCGACTGCTCGATGCTGCAATCGTTTTCGCACCACGTCAAAGAACGCCATGGCTTTGAAATCGATCAGCGCAGAACCGTCCTGTACGGCCTGTGCGCAGCATGCGAAGCGCGCGATCGCCAAGAATCGGGGTCCTATGCAACCTAGCATGCGCTCAAGGCTCGCAGCCTGCATGATTGCAGCAAGCCTTGCCCTGGTTTCCCTGACCGCAAGCCTGACCATCGCCGACAAGGCGGTCCACGAATGCACCGGCGACGCATGTCCCCTCTGCCACCTCGTCGCATCCGGGCACGCCGCGCTCGCCCTTGCCTCATCGGAAGGCGCAAGCACGCTCGGATACGAAACAAGCCCGTCGTTTCTCGCGCATCCGAACGAACCCTCGTCCTCTCTAGAAACTTGCTGGTCACTCATCCACCAGAAAACAAGGCTGGACATCTGATCCTCCGCATGCATCGCGGCGCATCGGTCAACTCTTCGCGCTCGCGCACAACCCGTGCATCGCGCACAACCCACACCCTCTCCTTCAAATGATAGGATCGTATATGAACGCCTTTTCTCAGCGCGCCGCAAACGCGCCCCGAACTCCTGCACCCCTTATCGCCATCCTGGCAGTGCTGGGGCTTTTGATCGCATCGATGCTCGCAGGATGCGCTTCCTCCCAGACCGCCTCGCAGCAAGACGATCAGGGCTCCCGAAAAGTCCACGTGGTAGCCAGCTTCTACCCCTTGTACGACTTCGCCCAGAAAATCGGAGGAGACCGAGTCACGGTCACGAACCTGGTTCCCGCCGGAACCGAACCTCACGATTGGGAGCCTTCGACCGCCGACATGAAAACCATCGAGTCCGCCAACGTGTTCGTGTACAACGGAGCGGGAATGGAGCATTGGACCCACGACGTGCTCCACAGCATTCAGAACAAGCACCTGGTAAGCGTTGCAGCTTCCGACGGCATAGCGCTGCTTCCGGCTGCTTCGGAAGACGAGCATGACCACGGCCATGCCGACGACCACGCGCACGAGCACGGCGAAGACGCCGACCACGGTCGATACGACCCCCATGTGTGGCTTGCCCCCGAAAACGCAAAACGAGAAATGAAGAACATCCGAGATGCCCTCGTGCAAGTCGACCCCGACGGCAAAGACGTCTACGAAGCGAACTACCAAACCTGGTCTGAAAAGCTTGACGACCTGCACAAAGCGTACGAAACCAAGCTCTCCTCGGTGCCGAACAAGACCATCGTGGTGTCGCATCAGGCTTTCGGATATCTGTGCGATGCCTACGGTCTCACCCAAATGCCCATTGAAGGCATGGAGGCGGATGCCGAGCCGAACGCCAAGGACATGGCGCGCATCGTCGACTTCGTGAAGGCCAACAACGTCAGCGTGATTTTCTCCGAAGAACTCGTCAGCCCCAAAATAGCCCAGGCGATAGCCGACGCAAGCGGCGCTTCATGCGAACAGCTCAATCCGCTCGAAGGCTTGACACAAGAGCAAATCGACGCGGGGCAGGATTACGTCTCGGTAATGACGGAAAACCTCGACAAACTGGTCAAGGCGCTCTCGTGAACCAGCGCGTTGCGTCTTCGCCTCATCCCGCAGTCGTTTTCGACAACGTACGGTTCTCGTACCGAACCTCGCCCGTACTCAAGGGCGCGAGCTTCACGCTCGCGCCCGGCGGGTTCTACGTGCTTGCCGGAGCAAATGGATCCGGCAAATCAACCTTGATCAAGCTGCTGCTTGCCGAGCTCTTCCCGAACGAGGGCGCCATCCAGCTGTTCGGGCAGGACGCGCGATCGTTCAAGTCATGGCAGCACGTGGGCTACGTCCCCCAGCAGGCGCCCGCGGACTACCGCCGCTTCCCCGCAACCGTGCTCGAGACGGTTCGAGCCGGCCTCTATGCGGAATCGAAGCCGATCCTTCCCTACCGGTCCGCGCATCGAGCGAAAACGCTCGACGCCCTGCGCCAAGTCGGGCTGACGGGTTTCGAGCAGCACCTGATAGGAGAGCTTTCCGGAGGGCAGTTCCAGCGCATGCTGCTCGCCCGCGCAATCGTGGCGAAGCCGAAGCTGCTCGTGCTCGACGAGCCCACGAGCAACCTCGACGATGCCAGCGCGCAGGCCCTTGCGCGAACCGCCAGCGAAGCAGCCTCTTCGCTGGGAACCACCGTGCTGCTCGTCACGCACGATCGGGCGCGGCTGCCCCGCCTGCACGCGAGCATGCTCGTGCTCGAGTCCGGCACGATACAGGAAAAGCCCCTGAACGCCATCAAGGAGGAGGTGCCATGTTCGAGTACTTGTTCATGCAGCGAGCCTTCGTCGCCGGCCTGATCCTTGGCATCGCGGTGCCGTGCGTAGGCGTGGTCGTGGTTCTCAAACGCCTGTCGATGATGGGCGACGCGCTCTCCCACACCGCTTTGGCCGGCGTGGCGGGCGGCCTTATCGCGGGAATCAACCCTGTGCTGGGAGCGACCATCGCCTGCCTGGGAGCCGCCGGGGCCATCGAGGTGATCCGGCGTCGGTTCGAAGGGCACGCAGAGCTTGCCATCGCCATCGTCATGTCGTGCGGCATCGGGCTGGCCGGCGTGCTTTCCGGATTCGTCCCGAACGCCGCCAGCTTTTCCAGCTTCCTGTTCGGCAGCATCGTCACCGTCAACGACGACGACCTGCTTGCCGTGGCGGCCGTAGGCGCAACGGTGCTTTTGCTGTGCGCGCTCATGCGCAAGGAGCTGTTTTTGGTCACGCTTGACGAACGAGCTGCACGCCTTGCGGGCGTGCGCACCAAAACCGTGAACGCGGCCTTCATCCTGATCACCGCGCTTTGCGTATCCGTTGCGGCCCGCACCGTCGGAGCGCTCATCGTTTCGTCGATGATGGTGGTGCCCGTTGCCTGCGCCCTGCAGATAGCCCGCAGCTGGAAGCAGATCGTCATCCTGTCGTGCGGGATCGGCGTGACCATAACCGCCATCGGCTTGACGGTCTCCTACGAGCTCGGGCTCAAGCCCGGCGGAACCATCGTGCTCATAGGCATCGGCGCCCTTGCGCTCGTGCTCGTTGCAAAGCACCTCCGCATGCGTCTCCGCTCGACGACGCGCCGTTCAACCCGCTGACGCGCGCACTGCAACGTCACCGCCGCAGCAAAAAAGACGACCCGCCCGGCCAACGGCACCGGTGCGGGTCGTCCAACGAAAAGCGATAGGACCTATTTCCCCGATCCGCCCACGTCGTCCAAGCGCGCCTCCAAAGGCAGCGGCTCCTCGAAGGCGCCGCCCGCCCCCTGACCGCCCTTCGATTCGTCGTCGCCCCACGGCAGGATCATGTTCAGCGCAATGCCCACGACCGAGCCCACGGCCAAGCCGGACAGCGAGATGGTCACGTCGCCCACGGGAACCACGATCGCGCCCGCAGCGCTGTAGGCGATTCCCAGCGACAGCACCAGGATGAGCGCCGTGATCAAAACGTTGCGGCTCTTCATGAAGTCCACGTGATTCTCCACCAGGTTGCGAATACCCACTGCGGAAATCATGCCGTACAGCACCAGCGACACGCCGCCGATAACGCACGCCGGCATCGCAGCGATGACCGCCGCGAACTTCGGGCAGAACGAAAACGCGATGGCGAAGCAAGCGGCTATGCGAACAACGCGCGGATCGAACACCCGCGTCAGCGCCAGCACGCCCGTGTTCTCGCCGTACGTCGTATTGGCCGGAGCCCCGAACAGCGATGCCAGAATAGTGGCCAAGCCGTCGCCCAGAAGCGTGCGGTGCAGCCCGGGGTTGGCAATGTAGTTGCGATTGCACGTGGAGCTGATAGCCGACACGTCGCCGATATGCTCGATCATCGTAGCGAACGCGAGCGGCATGATGGTGATGATGGCGGTAATGGCCAAGCCGGTGTCGAAACCAGGGCCGAACAGCGAGAACACCGTGTTGTCCCACAGCACCGGCAAGCCGATCCAGGAAGCCTCGACAACGCCGGAGAAATCAACCTCTCCCGCAAACGACGCCACCAGATACGATCCCACCACGCCCAGCAAAATGGGGATGATCTTCACCATGCCGCGACCCCAGATGTTCGCCACCACGATGATGGCGATGGCAACCAGCGCGATAGGCCAGTTCGTCGACGCATTGCCGATGGCAGAGCTCGCCAGGATCAGGCCAATGGAAATCACGATGGGGCCGGTCACCACCGGCGGGAAGAAGCGCATGACGCGCGTCGGCCCGAACACGCGGAACAGCGCCGACAGCACCAGGTACAAAAGGCCCGCGCAGGCAACGCCCAAGCAGGCATACGGTAGAAGGTCGGCCTCGCCGTTCGGCGCGATGGCCGCATAGCCGGCGATGAACGCGAACGACGATCCGAGAAACGCCGGAACCTTCCCCTTGGACAGCAGGTGGAACAGCAGCGTCCCCACGCCCGCGAACAAAAGAGTCGCCGAAACCGAAAGCCCGGTCAGCGTGGGAACCAGGATAGTGGCCCCGAACATGGCGAACATATGCTGCAAGCCGAACACCGCCATCTTGGGCGCGCCCAGCGAACGAGCATCGTACACGGCATCCGGACTGTCTTGCGCCCCCATGGTGGGCACGGCGTTTTTGTCGCTCACGTGTCAAACCCCTGTCTGTCGAATCCCTCCGCTAGCCTGCCCGGAACCGGACGCGGCACAAATCCTGCCTATTGTGCCACAACAGAGAGCCCCGTGCGCGCTCAATGCCGCCGAGTTGCAGGACCCTTCTTCCGAGAGCCCTTGCCTCGACGCCCGTCATCGGGCTTCGCCTTCCTGCTCGGATGATCCCGCTTCTCGCCCTTATCGGGCCTTATCAAGCACGTCGGGCCGTACCCGATCAGGTCCATCCTCCCCGCGCGGCGCAAGGCTTCAAGCACCAATGCGTGGTTCTTCGGATCACGATACTGAATGAGCGCTCGCTGCAGAGCCTTCTCGTGCGGCTGCTTCGGCACGTACACGGGCTGCATCGTGCGCGGATCCACGCCCGTGAAGTACATGGCGGTCGACATGGTGGAAGGCGTCGGGTAGAAGTCCTGGACTTGCTCGGGCATGTAGCCCAGATCCCGACAGTACTCGGCCAGCTCGATAGCCTCGTCCAGCGTCGATCCCGGATGCGACGACATAAGGTACGGCACCGCGAACTGCTTGAGCCCCAGCTGCCGATTGACCTGGTTGAACTTCTCCAGGAACCGATCGTACACAGCGCGTCGAGGCTTACCCATCACCGAAAGCACTGCGTCCGACACGTGCTCCGGGGCTACGCGCAGCTGCCCGCTTACATGATGCGCGCACAGCTCCCGCACGAAGTCGTCGCCGTGTTCCCTGTCCGCCAGCACGTAATCGAAGCGAATGCCCGAGCGCACGAACACCTTCTTCACGCCGGGCAGCTTGCGCAACGTGCGCAGCAGCTCCAAGTAATCCTCGTGATCAGCCTCGAGCTGACGGCAAGGATCGGGAAACAGACACCGCTTCCCCAGGCAGGCCCCGTGCTTCATCTGCTTGGCGCAGGCCGGCGCGCGGAAGTTCGCCGTCGGGCCGCCCACGTCGTGAATGTACCCCTTGAAGTCAGGATCCTGCACGATAAGCTCGGCCTCCGCCACAAGCGACTCATGGCTGCGAGCCTGCACGATGCGCCCCTGATGAAACGTCAGCGCGCAAAACGAGCATTCGCCGAAGCACCCGCGGTTGCTGGTCAGGCTGAATTTCACTTCCTTGATAGCCGGGACGCCGCCGGCGCTCTCGTACATCGGGTGGTACGTGCGCGCGAACGGAAGCCGCGACACCGCGTCCAGCTCCGCCTGGGTCAAGGGGGCGGCAGGCGGGTTCTGCACCACGAACTCGTGATCGGAATACGGCTCTACCAGACGCATGCCCGTGAACGGGTCGCTGTTTCGGTACTGCACGGCAAAGCTGCGCGCGTAATTCAGCTTGTCGGCCTGCAAATCATCGAAAGACGGCAACATCTCGGCATCGTACACATGGTCCAAGGAACGCGCACGATACGCGGTGCCGTCGATGAACGTAAGGTCCTCGATGGAAAGGCCCGCCGCCAAAGCGTCGGCTATCTCCACCACCGAATGCTCCCCCATGCCGTACGACACCAGGTCGGCGCCGGAATCAAGGAGTATCGACCGCTTGAGCTTGTCCGACCAGTAATCGTAATGCGCCATCCGCCGCAGGCTCGCTTCGATTCCGCCAAGCACGATGGGAGCCTTCTTGTACGTTCGCCGTATCAGGTTGCTGTAGACCACCGCCGCATGGTTCGGACGCTTCCCCGCTTCGCCTCCCGGCGAGTACGCATCGGTGCGGCGGCGCTTCTTCGCAACCGTGTAGTGGTTCACCATGGAATCCATGTTACCCGCCGAGACGAAAAACGCCAATCGCGGCTCCCCGAACACGGCGATGCTGTCCGGATCGTTCCAGTCGGGCTGCGCGATAACGCCCACCTTGTACCCGTGCGCCTCGAGCAAACGCGTGATGATGGCCGTCCCAAACGAAGGGTGGTCCACGTACGCGTCGCCCGACACGTACACGAAATCAACCTGGTCCCAGCCTCGCTGCTCCATATCAACCCGGCTGACCGGTAAAAATCGCTCCCCCACGCCTGCGCCTCCGTCTTCCTTGCCGTCGCAACGCAAACAGCCCGCCGAAGCGCTCGGCTTCAACGGGCTGCACTTACCGTTCCATACTACCAGGTTTGTCGGTTCTACCGAGGCGGTTGCTGGCCTGCGGCCCTTGCTTGCGCCGCCTCGATCTCGAACGGCATCGGATCATCTTGGCCGCGCCATGCTGGAACCTCGAACTGACGCGTCCAGTACCCCAGCGCGCGCGAAACCATAGCCAAAACGAACACGCTCAGCATCATGGACAGCACGCCGCATGCCACGGCCAGCACCACGATCAGCGCCAAAAGCCCGGGGAGCGCCGCGAACAGAACCGCGGGGCTGTCCGTATGAACCACCGGAATGCCCGCAACCAAGCCAATCGCCAGGCCCGCCAGCATGATGCCTATCGTAACCACCGATATGACGAACCCCGCAACCACCCATAGCAGCAACGCCATGCCCAAGATGCGAGCCAAGCCGCCGAAATCATGGCGTATCATGGCCCAGATCTTGCCGAACTGCAAGCCTGGAGCCAGTCGGCCGTAAATGCTCATACGCATGATGCCCACCGCCGCGAACACCACGGCGAACAACGTTCCGGCGAAAACGACCACCGAGAACAGCAACGAGAACAGCCCGAAAAACGCAAGCGTCCCGCCGTATCCGTAGCCGTAACCCGACCAGTTCGCGCCAATGCCCGTGACCATAGCCCAAACAAACTCCAGCACCCAGGGAATAAGCATGCACACCAAGCCTATGACCAGCGCAAAAAATCCGCGGCTGTACAGCTTGCCGTCTTCGTTGCCGAATATGCGAGCAGGCATGGGCGCATGCACGTTCCAAGCAACATCGCGCGCCCATCCGAACAAGTATCCGAAAACGACAATCCACCCGAACACGGGGATCAGTCCAACCAGCGACAACACCGCAAGCTTGCCGAACCAACCCGGCGAGTTCTTGATATCGTTCCAGGCGGCGCTAAAATAACCTGTCTGCATAGCGAGCCTCTTCTTCTCTTGCTTTCGTTTTTCCCACCATACACGCGCGGGATTGCTGCGCAATAATTCGTTGCCATTCCGTCAGCGGCAAAGAGCGTAAAAGAGCCCGCTGCAGTGCAGCGGGCTCTGTGCAAAGTTCGTTGAACCAGCGAGTTACTTCAGGGTAACAGCAGCGCCGGCTTCCTCGAGCTTGGCCTTGATCTCCTCGGCCTTCTCCTTGTTGACGCCCTCCTGGACAGCCTTCGGAGCGCCCTCGACGACCTCCTTGGCCTCCTTCAGGCCCAGACCGGTGATCTCGCGGACAACCTTGATGACAGCGATCTTGTTGTCGCCGAAGCCCTCGAGGACAACGTCGAAGTCGGTCTTCTCCTCAGCGGCAGCGCCACCGTCGGCAGCCGGAGCGGCAGCCACGGCCACGGGAGCAGCGGCGGACACGCCGAAGGTCTCCTCGATGTCCTTAACCAGCTCGGAAGCCTCGAGCAGCGACATTTCCTTCAGGGCCTCGATGATCTCTTCACGAGTAACAGCCATGTTAGTTTCCTTTCAAAACGGCCGGAGGTTCCGGCCTCTTCTGTTTCATACCATCAGGCGGCATTTCCTATGCCGCCAACGCTGCATTTACGCAGCTTCCTTCTGATCGGCCACAGCCTTCGTGACCTGGGCAAGACCGCTGGGCACGCCGTTGAGGGCAACAGCAAGACCGCGGGCAACACCGGAAATAGCACCGGCGATCTGAGCGATGAGCTCTTCGCGGGACGGCAGAGAAGCAATAGCTTCCACCTCGGCAGCCGAAACAGCTGCGCCTTCCATCAAGCCGCCTTTGATCTCAAGGTTCTTGTTGGTCTTGGCGAAGTTCTTGACGGCCTTAGCAGCGGCAGCCACGTCCTCACCAGCGAACACGAACGCGCTCGGACCTTCCAGCATGTCCTCCAGCGTGGGCAGCTCGGCCTCGGCCAGGGCGATGTGCATCAGGGTGTTCTTGTACACCTTCAGGCTCGCGCCAGCTTCACGGATCTCCGAGCGCAGGGCCTGGATCTCCTTCACGCTCAGGCCGCAGTAATCCACGACCCACACAGCGGAAACGCCGTTCAGATCTTCCTTGATCTTGACCAGCGTCTCTTGGTTCTTTACGTTGGGCATTGGTACACCTCCTTTTCCTCAAACTCGGGTTCCGCCCCTTGCGGGTGGGATCGTCGCTTGAAGAAAAGAAACGACCCCTGCCGTCCAAAGACAACAGGGGCCGTCAAAGCGCGAAACTTATCAGAACCACCTCGGCGGGCCGCGTCTCTTCGCGATTAAACCTTTCGGTGCCTGCTGTCTTGGGCAGCGGAACTGCATCCATTAACGCCGCTTCGAAGAAGCAGCCCTTATATTCTGACAGGCTTTTTCAGAATGTCAAGAAAAAAGTGCGGGGCCTCCCATTTTTCGGAAAGCCCCGCACCTGTCGTTTCATGCAAGCGAACTACGCCGCATTCCCCTGAGCATCGCCCGTTGCCTGAGCCTGCTCGGCGGTCTTTTCCGCCGCATCGCTCGAAGACTTGACGCTGCCGGAGCCGCCGATGATCTCCTGTGCAGGATTCGTCGGCTCGGCCTCCACGTAGGTGAACTCGATCGTGTCGCCTTCCTTGTATCCGACGATCTCGATCAGCCCGGGCAACGCGAAGTCATAGATGCTGGAACCCTCGGCAAGCTTCACGTAGAAGTGGGAGTTGCCTTCCACGACCGCCTGGGCAATGTGAGAGATCGTGCCCTTCGCCTCGAGCGCGCCCGTATCCACGTCGCCATCGGAAAGAACGCCGTTCGTTGCCAACAGAGCCTGGTATGCCTTCTGGCATTCGGCAACCGTGTTGCCCACGGCCACATTCTGGTAGCGCTGGATATCGAGCATGGCGAACTGCTTCACCAGACCGGCGTCGTCCTTCAAAGCCATGAAGTACGTCGGCTGCCCCGAGACGTTGATCAGAAGCGGGAACGTCGCACGGTAGCGCAAGTTCTGAACCTGGCCCTCTGCGGACTGCATAGCCGATTCTTCCGTCGCGCCCGAAACCGAGTAGAAATGCGATTCGGCCGTACGCTGGTTGATCAGCACGAAGCCCACAATGGAGTTGTCCGCCGTGGCCGAGGTCACGCCCGTGTACACCCACACGTCATCGTCTTTGGCAATGTAGTTGTAACCCAGGTTGCCATCGGTTCCCGGCGTGGTCTGCACCACGTTGCGCTGACCCAGAACGGAGTTCAGCCAGCCGTCCTTGTACTTGCCCGACCAGTTGTACTGCTCAAGCAGAAGATCGGTCGGATACGCATGGTCGACCCACTGCGGAACGTCCTGGATGGCCAGATCCTGCGTCTCGCCCGTGGTGGCGTCAACCATGACCACGCGCTGGATGGTGGTGCCGCCGAACAGCCCGATGGTGCGGGTCTGCACCGGGCAGATCCACCACGGATGCCCCTCGTCGTCGATCTCGAAGGACTTCTGATCGAACATGTAGAAGGGGTAGCTCAACTGCACGTGGCGATCGATGTTGCGCGCAAGCGGCTCGGACTCGGAATAGTAGATGGGGCTATCGCCAAGCTTGACGATCTCGGCATCCTGCGTCGTCATGTTCACCAAGGCGTAAGCCGGAATGCCGCCATCGCGGTTCGTGAACCACTTGAACAGGTCCGCGTAACCAAGCGGGCTCACGCGAACGGGCGCGCTCTGGTAATTGATCTGGCTGTACAGAGGCGAGATCTCGAACTGGCTCACGAACTCGGGAATGGAACCCATCTCGCGGTTGCCCAGCAGGATGGCCGAGCTGCGGTCGATAACGGGAATCTCCGAGTAATTGACCTCTTTGATGTCCTGCGCGAAGTTGTCTTCGGTCGTCTGCAGCACGTTCGCGTACTTCGCGGCGTTGCCCGGGAAGATGGACAGCGACGCCACCGCTCCCACAACGCCCAGCAGCGCAACCAGAATCGGCAGGTACGACGCCCACTTGAACGCCTTCGCCTTGCCAGGGCTCGGATCCACCTTGCTCGTGCCCGTCTCATAGCTGCGCGACTTGCCCCAGAACAGCAGGAACAACGGCAGCAGGATGAACATGGCCACGAACATCCACGTGTCCGTGCTGTGGATGTTGATGGGCGGATGGAACCACCAATACGCGCACAAGCCCACGATGACGATGAGGATGGCAGCCCCGATAAGAGCCTTCTTTCCCCAAGCAGCCACCTGGTCGGCGAACGGGATCTCCACGTTCACGTGCGGCGGCTTTCCACCGCCGCCATTGCCCGAACCCGCAGCGGAATCGCTTGCGCGCCCACCGCGTCCGGCGTTGTCTCCGTCGTTGTTGAACGGCGAGCCGGTGCCCGAACCGCCGAAACCTCCGTCGACGTCCACGCCCGACTGTTTAAGCGCTTCGAGCAGCGCTTCAAATCCGGATGTCTGTTTCACGGCATCCCTTTCAGTCTTTCCCCGATACTAAATGCTTAACTATACACCAAGGCGCTCGATCGAATGCGACGATCAAGCGCCCTCGTTACCTTCTTCTTACAAAAGATTCCGAAGCACGAACTGAAGAATGCCTCCGTGCTCGTAATAGCGCCCCTCGGTCGGCGTATCCACCCGCACGATCGCCTGGAACTCCACTGCCGTTCCGTCTTCGCGCTCGGCCCGCACGCCCACCACGCTCGGCTCGGGCAGCCCTGCCGAAAAATCGATCGGAGCTATCGTGTACCGCTCCGATCCGTCCAGACCCAAGCTCTCGGCGTTCTCTCCGTCCAGGAACTGCAACGGCAAAATGCCCATGCCGATCAAATTGCTGCGATGGATGCGCTCGAAGCTCTCGGCGAACGCAGCCCGAATGCCCAGCAGCATGGGGCCCTTGGCCGCCCAGTCGCGGCTCGAGCCGCTGCCGTACATCTTGCCCGCCACCACGACCAACGGCACGCCGGCATCCCCGTACTTCATCGCAGCATCGAACAGCGGGCGAATCTGCCCGTCCGTGAAATCGCGCGTCCAGCCGCCCTTCTTGCCCTCGGCCAAAAGGTTCTGCAGCTTCACGTTGGCGAAGGTGCCGCGCATCATCACTTCGTGATTGCCGCGGCGTGCGCCGTACGTGTTGAAGTCAGCCGGCGCCACCCCGCGCTCCTCAAGATAGCGAGCAGCCGGAGAGTCCGCCGCAATGGATCCGGCCGGAGAGATGTGGTCCGTCGTGATGAAATCGCCCAAGCGGCCCAGCACGCGCGCTCCCTCGATGGCCTCGGGCGCCGAAGGCTCGCGCTCCATGCCGTCGAAGTACGGGGCGCGACGCACGTACGTCGACGCATCGTCCCATGCGAAGGTGTCGCTCGGTTCTTTCCCGAGCGCCTGCCAGGCAGCATCGCCGTCGTAGAGCCCGCGCGTGCCCGCCTCGTACAGCTCGCGGGTAACGCACCTCTCCACCAAAGCGTCGATCTCTTCCTCGGTCGGCCAGATGTCGGCCAGCAGCACCGGCGTGCCGTCCGGGCGCGTGCCCAGCGCATCGTGCTCCAGGTCGACGTCCATCGTGCCCGCAAGCGCGTACGCGATGACCTCAGCCGGAGCAGCCAGGTAGTTCTGGGATACATCGGGCGAGATGCGTCCTTCGAAGTTGCGGTTGCCCGACAAAACGCTCGCCAGTTCCACGTCGTCAGCCACGTCGTGCAGCGCATCCAAAATAGGACCGGAGTTCCCGATGCAGCTCATGCATCCGAAGCCGCACGTGTAGAATCCCAAGCTACGCAAACCGTCCAACAGCTCCGCGCGCTCCAGCAAAAGCTCGGTGGCCTTGCTGCCCGGCGCCAAAATGCACTTGACCCACGGCTTCGGCGAAAGCCCCGCCTCCGCCGCCTTGGCAGCAAGCAGGCCCGCTGCCAGCATCATGCGAGGGTCGGTGGCGGTCGTGCAGCTGGTCACCGCTGCAATGGCAAGCGCACCATGCGTGATGTCGAAAGCCTGGCCCCGTACATCCACCTGGACGGTCTGGCGCAGATCCAGACCCCGATCGGCGCACACCGCGCGGAAACGCTCCTGCACGCCGGACAGGGAAATCCTGTCGTGCGGACGCGACGGCCCCGCCAACGACCGCTCGACCTCGCTCAAATCAAGCTCGATAACCTCGGCATAAGCACGCTCTTGAGCGGCGGGGTCGTTCCAAAAACCCTGCGCCTTCGCGTACGCTTCCACCAGTGCAACCTGCTCGTCAGAGCGTCCCGTCAGGCGCAGGTACGCCAACGTCTGCTCGTCAACCGGAAACAAGGTGCACGTGCTGCCGTACTCCGGCGTCATGTTGGAGATGCACGTACGCTGCGTGGCGTTCAAGCTGTCCAAGCCCGGGCCGAAGCATTCCACGAAGCACCCGACCACGCCCTTCGCCCGCAGCATCTGAGCGAACGTCAGCGCCACGTCCATGGCGGCAACGCCCTCGGACAACCGGCCCGTCAGCTTCACGCCCACCACGCGCGGCACGAGCGTGGTGATCGGCTGGCCGAGCGCCGCAGCCTCGGCTTCGATGCCGCCGACGCCCCAGCCCAGCACGCCGATGCCGTTGGCCGTCGGCGTATGGCTGTCGGTGCCCACCAGCGTGTCGAAGTAAGCTACTGGAGCTTCTCCTTCGGCAACTGCAACGCCCGCCGCATATGACGTCATGACCACGCGCGCGAACTGCTCGATGTTCAGCTGATGGCAAATGCCCGCTCCCGGCGGCACGATGCGCACGTTGTCGAACGACTCCTGAGCCCACTTCAGGAAGTCGTAGCGCTCGCGGTTGCGCTCGAACTCCAGCTCCATGTTGCGCTCAAGGGCGCCCGCGCAGCCAGCTTCGTCGGCTATCACGGAATGGTCGATCACCAAATCGCACGGGATCTGCGGATTGATCTTAGCGGGATCTCCGCCCAACTGCGCGCACGCTTCGCGCATCACGGCGAAATCAACGAACACGGGCACGCCCGTGAAGTCCTGGAACAGCACGCGCGCCGGGCAGAATTCAACCTCGCTGCCCACCTCGCCCGCATTTCCCGCAGCAACAATACGTCCCGCCAGCTTCTCCGCCGCCTCAGAGTCCTCGGCGTTGCGCAGAACGTTCTCGAGCAAAACCGTCAACGCGTACGGAAGGCGTTCGGAACCAGGAACCCCCGCAACGGGATAGTACGTGTACGCCGCGCCGTTCACCTCAAGCGTAGCGGCAAACCGATCGTTCTTGACCGTCATCGACGACCTCCTCCTCTAATCCATCTGCTCAAGCGCTTCTTCAAGCGCCGCAGTAAACTCAGAACAACGTGCAGCCCGCTCGCTCGACCTTGTAGCCTTGCGAATGTCGGCGGTCAGGTACTTACCGTCGGCATACACGGCGCGCACCGCGCGACGGATGCGCTCGGCCGCCTCGCGCTCGCCCACATGATCAAGCATCATAGCGGCGGACAGGATCTGCGCTGTCGGGTTCGCCTTGTCCTGCCCCGCGATGTCGGGAGCGCTGCCGTGCACGGCTTCGAACACTGCATAGCGCTTGCCGATGTTCGCCCCAGGGGCAATGCCCAAGCCGCCCACCAAACCAGCAGCCAAATCGCTTGCTATGTCACCGTACAGGTTCGGGAACACCACCACATCGAATTGGGAGGGGTCCACCACCATGTTCATGCAGAACGCATCCACTATGCGATCGTCGAACCCTATCGACGCCGCGCGCTCTTCGGCAACCTCCCGCGCAACGCGCAGGAACAAGCCGTCCGAGTGCTTCATGATATTGGCTTTGTGAACGGCGGTGACCTTCGTGCGCCCATGTTTGGCCGCATAGTCGAAAGCGTACTCCACAATGTCGCGCGTCGCCGTCACCGAAATAGGCTTCACGGAAATGCCCGAGTCCGGGCGAATCGCTCCCGCACCCGTCTCTTCGCAGAAGCGTATGAGATCGCGTGCAGCTTGCGAACCTTCCTCGAACTCGATGCCAGCGTACAGGTCTTCCGAGTTCTCGCGCACGATCACCATGTCCACGTCATCGTAGCGACCGCCCGCCCCGGGAAGCGACAACACGGGACGCAAGCAGACGTACAGTCCGAGCGCCCTTCGCAGGGCGACGTTAACGCTGCGAAAGCCCGTGCCCACAGGCGTGGTAATGGGTCCTTTGATGGCCACGCCGTTTCGCTTGACCGCTTCTATCGTCGAGTCGGGCAAAGGCGTGCCGCAATTCTCCATCGTATGCGCGCCTGCTTCGGCGACCTCCCACGCGATGGCGGCACCGCTCGCTTCAACCACGCGCTGCATTGCAGCCGAGGTTTCCAAGCCTATACCGTCGCCGGGAATCAACGTCACGGTACGCTTTGCCATGCCTCCTCCTTCTTGCCCCTTGCTGGCTCAGCTCTATCTGCCAAAAGAATAGGCGCCCGATTGGCGCAGAACGAAAGCGGGCCTTAGGCCCGCCTGGTATCGAGAATACGCTACTTCGATTGCACGTTGTCGAGGATTTGCTGCGCGCGGCGCTTGAGCGCGCCCTTGCCGTTCGAGGCGTCGAAAGCCATGCGCGAAGCAAGTTCGTCCTTCACCTGAGAAGACAGCTTGCCCGACGAAAAGTCAACCACGGCAACCAGCATGTCCTGAAATTCAAAATCCCCGTGATAGCACTGAATTGCCTCGTCGATAAGCGGCCATATACGCTCGGAGCGATTCTCCGTTGTAGCCCCCAGCTTGCACAAGAAGCGCATAGCCGCAAGGCGAACAGGGCCGCTCTCCTCATCGAACAGAGCCGTCTCAGCGCCCGGAACCGCCTTGTCGCAAGTGCGGGAGTCATGATCGACCATGCCAGCCAGCACGTCAAGACACTCCCAGCGCGTCTGGGCTTCCGGTCGGTTAAGCGCGTCGATAAACGCATCGCCGTACGGAACGAACAGATCGGCGTGGTCTTTCGAAAGGAAGGCAAGCGCAGCCGCAGCATTTTGACGGCCCCGACGAGACGGGCCCGAAAGCGCGTTTACCAGCTGGATGAATTGACGTTCGTTGCCAAGTGCTTCTTCTGCGATGGTTTTTGTCCCCTGCGTCTTTTCGCTCACCAGACCACTCCTCTGCCCTCATGTGGGAAAATGCAGCTACTAGTATTCGCTTTCATTATACCCTTCGCCCCGATCCCTCTTTGGATCCGGCGCAGAATCAACACGACGCCCCGGCGGACGGCCCCGCGCAGCTCTCGCGCGCGTCCCCCCAAGCGCAGAAAGGGCCCCGGAACCTGTTACGGCTCCGGGGCCCCTCCCCGCGATCGGCGGCAAACGCCGAGCGCCCTGCGCGAGCGCGACGTCCTATCCTCCCACAGCCTTGCGCTGCAGTACTTTCGGCGATGGCGGTCTTAACTTCCGGGTTCGGAATGGGACCGGGTGATCCCCGCCTC